>NZ_JANKBZ010000012.1 GCF_024623785.1 Archangium lipolyticum | reverse complement strand
TGGCCCACAACGTCAGCCGCCTGCTCACCCGCCGCAGGCTTTTGTGCGTCTACTTCCTGCTGCCTGCTTCCCCGGCCTGCGACGAGCCTCCAGAGCTATTCTGATCAACCCTGTGGTCGGACCAGTTCAGGCCGACTGCGACCGGAGGGTGTCCCTCGCAACGCGGCTGGGACCTCTACCGACCATGTCCAAGAATTTCGTGGACAGTCGAACCCGTCGCTGCTCAGGCGTCAGCCGCCGAACGCGGCCGACGCCCACGCCGCCAGTTCGGCCCTTGCTGCCTCCAATGACGTGCCACCCGCGCCGTTGGTCACCAGCGCGAAGTGGAGGTTGGAGTCCCGTGTCGAGAGCAAGAGCCGGTTCACGCCCGTGACGCCCGGTTCCGCCGCCGCGGCCACCGACTCGGCGCCGGTGTACGCGGGCACACCCCTGACCGAGCCGAGCGAGCTCACCACCGTCGTCGCGCCCGGCGCGAACGACGCGGGCAGGTGCAGTTCGGTGGGCGCCGTGCCGCCGTTGGACCGCCACACCAGCACGCCGAACTGCCCCGTGCCAACCAGTGCGCGTACCGCGGGCATCGTGTCGGGAATCTTGTTCCACGTCAGCACGGTGCTGCCGTCGCGCGCTCGGTCCTCGTAGGTGAACGCCGCCGTCGTGCCCGCCACGGCGCGCGGGAACAGCCGGTCTACCAGGCGTTCGTCCACGGTCAGGGCGGCGGTGCCGTCGTCGTCGACGTGCACGGCGGAGAAGTGCTCGTCGTTCATCGCGTCTCCGTCGGTGCGAACCTTGTCGGGGTTGTCGTTCATCAGCTCGTGGTGCCGGTCGTAGTTGACGTCCCAGTGCCACTGGCTGCCCGACAGCACCGGACCGGACGACGCGGCCGACGCCCACCACTGCGTGCCGGACAGGCGCGAGTCGAGGCCTTGGTGCATGGCCTTGAGCACGGTGGACTTCTTGTCCGAGGTGTTGCCGTCGACCGGGTGCCCGTACTCGGTCACGATGCCCGCCGTGCCCAGGGCACGCGCGCGGTCGCGGATCTTGTTGAAGTCACCGGTGTACTGCCCGTCGCCGGCCTTGCCTGGCATCAGCACGCCGGACTGTGCCTTGCCGTCGTAGAAGTGCGCGTTGAACACGTAGCGCTGCCCGAGCGCCGGCACGTCGGTGAACCCGCCGGGTTCGGCGAAGAAGTCGACGTTCTGGTTCCAGAACACCAGCGGCTCGACGAACGCGGGCTTGTCCGCCCAGCCGACCTGGTCCATGCGTGCCCGGAACTGCTGGTGGAACGGCCACAGCAGGTCGCGCTCCCACTCGATACTGTCCTGGCCGGAGTCGTAGCGGCCGGCGTAGGGCTCGTTGAGCGGATCGACGCCCACCACGAGCCGGAAGGCGTCGGCGGACAGCCGCGACTTCACCCGCGCCATCGCTTCGCCGGCCGCGTACAGGAATTCGTCGCGGATGCGGATCGGCCCGGCGGAGGTGGTCACCTCGCGGTTGTGCCAGAAGTCGTAGGTGGCGGCGGTGACGGCGTTGTTGTTCTTCATGTTCTGGCCCCAGTGGAAGCACAGGCCGCACGACTCGCGCGGGTAGCCGCCCGCGCGCACCACCCACTCCGGGGCGCCGTCGCCGGTGTACCAGCTGTCGCGGTTGAACAGGTGCCGCGAGTACAGGTCCTGGTGGAAGTCCAGGAGGACGCGGATGCCCTGGTCGGTGAACGCGCTGATCTGTTCGGCCACCTTGTCCAGGTAGGCGAGGTCGATGTGGCGGGGCTCGGGTTCGATCCACGCCCAGGTGAGCAGGAAGCGGACCGCGTTCGCGCCGGTCAGCCGCCGCATCGCCGCAGCGGAGGACCGGGCGTCGGCCGTGCTCGCGAACGGCAGGCCCTGGTACTCGGCGAGCTTGGCCGTACCGGAAACGTTGAACCCCCGCAGCACCACCTCACGGCCATGCTGATCGCGGAACGCGCCGTCGGCGACGTGCACCGCGGCGTCGTCGAACCAGAGGCGGTCCGCCGCACCGGCAGGAGTCACCAGCGACATGAGCAGGAGCACCAGGAAGAGCACCGATCGCTTCACCGAAGTCACCCCCTACGCCTGATGAAGATGAGTGTTTCGTATCAAGCGTAGCAGCTCAGCTCGGGTTTCATACTTTCTAGCGGCGAACAGGCAGCGGCATCCGGCACCCATGGCACGGCCTCCAGCGACTCCCGCTTCGCCACCAGCACGGACACGCGTGCCAGGGCGGCGTACGGCCAGGGGTCTCTTGGTTGTCTTCGCTGCGCAGTCCACCGGGCTCAGCCCGGGGCTCACGTGACGCGAAGCCGCTCCAGCAGGAACATCCGCAGCGCGGTCACTCGGGGAGGCAATGACCTGGAAGGGCGGGACACGAGGAACAGCGGTGCACCAGCGAGGTTCACCGAGGGCAGTACCCGCATGAGCGAGCCCGCTGCCACATCCTGATTCGCGAGGAACGTTGGCAGCACCGCCACACCCCCACCCGCGCGAGCCACTGCCACGAGCAGTCCGAAGTCCTCACAGTCCACGGCCGCCGGCACGGGCTTCCGTCCCAGCGGACGCACCGAGAACGAGCGCTGCCCGGGGTCGGGCACGGGCCACAGCCCTTCATGCGCCGCGAGGGCTTCGAGGCTCGTTGGCACGCCCCGGCGCTCGAGGTACGCGGGGGCCGCGAAGAAACCGGCCGTCAGCTCCCCCAGCTTCCGCGCCACCACCGAACCCGGCCCCGGCCGCCCCACACGTAGCGCGAGATCCACCTCGTCCCGCACGAGGTCCACCAGTGCCTGTTCCAGCCGGACCCGGACCCGCACCGCCGGGTACTGCACGCGGAAGGCCGCCAGCACGGGCGCGAGCAGGGCCCTCCCCACGTCGGGCGTCGCCGTCACCACCACCTCCCCCTCCGGCGCCGAGCGCTGATCCGGCACCAGCCGGAGCGCCTGCTCCAACTCTCCCAGTAACGGTGCCACCCGGGCCGCGAGCGCCGCGCCCTCCGCCGTCAACCTCACCACCCGTGTCGTCCGGAGGAGCAGCGGCGTCCCCAGCGTCTCCTCCAGCGCCCGGATGGAGCGGCTCACCCTCGACTTGTCCATCCCGAGCCGCTTCGCCGCCGCCGTGAAGTTGCCCGTCCGCGCTACCGCCTCGAAGGTCCTCAGGAGGTTCAGATCCATTGTTGTCAGAATCGCATCATTCCGTTGTCCGCTTCACGGATTGTTGCGCGGTCCTCGTCCCACTACACCTCGTGGACAGGTGCCAGACACGGCACCCCTCGAAAGGACCTGACCATGAAGAAGCTCCTCGCCTGCTGCCTCGTGCTCACCGCCTGCGCGTCGTCAACGACGGCGGTGCTTCCCCCCTCCGCCGGAAACGAGCCGCGCCCGGACCTGGTGCTCGTGTGGGTCGGCCACGGTGAGGCCGAGCGGCTCGAGGGGGGCACGTGGAAGCGCGCTCCCGCCTTCGACTACGAGTTCTCCGTGGAGCAGCGCCGCTTCGGTGACCACTGGGAGTCGGTGAAGCACCTCCACCGCCGTCACCCCGGTTACGACGGCAGCGCCGGGCCGCGTGATCAGACGATGTTCTTCCGGCTCGACTTCACGCCGGCCGCCAACGGCGTGCACGCCACCATCCAATCGACGCTGGGCCAGGGGCAGGGAGAGAGCGATCGGGAGTTCCGCGAGGCCCGGCTGGAGATGCATCCGGAGATCAGCTCCATGGCTCCCTTCAACCTGTACCGCATCACCCAGCATTACGCCTACGAGTCCGCCACGCTCACGGAGACCGTGGAGCTCGTCAAGCGGACGGGCGGCACCGAGACGCCCTGGGTGCGCAACCAGGAGACCGCGACCCTGTTCGCGACCCACCGTTTCGACGCCGCCCCGACCGTCTGGACGAAGTGAGGCGGGCGGCTCAGGCCGCGGTGCCGGGCCTGCGGCCCACGCGGTGCCTGCGAGACTTCGTCAGCACGTGCTTGAGGTAGCGCCCGGTGTGGCTCTCCTTCACCTCGGCCACCTGCTCCGGCGTGCCCGTGGCCAGCAGCTGGCCGCCGCCCGCGCCGCCCTCGGGGCCCAGGTCGATCACCCAGTCCGCGCTCTTGATGACGTCCAGGTTGTGCTCGATGACCAGCACCGTGTTGCCCGCCTCCACCAGCCGGTTGAGCACGTGCAACAGCTTGCGGATGTCCTCGAAGTGCAGGCCCGTGGTGGGCTCGTCGAGGATGTAGAGCGTCCGGCCCGTGGCCACGCGCGCCAGCTCGCGCGCCAGCTTGATGCGCTGGGCCTCGCCGCCCGACAGCGTGGGCGAGCTCTGCCCCAGCCGGATGTAGCCCAGGCCCACGTCCTCCAGCGTCTGCAGCACGCGCATGATGTCCTTGTGCGCGCTGAAGTGCTGCATCGCCTCGCGCACGCTCATCTCGAGCACCTCGGCGATGTTCTTCCCCTTGTAGAGCACCCGCAGCGTGGCGTCGTTGAAGCGCTTGCCGTGGCACACCTCGCACGGCACGTACACGTCCGCCAGGAAGTGCATCTCCACCAGCTTCACGCCATCGCCCTCGCACGCCTCGCAGCGTCCGCCCTTGATGTTGAAGGAGAAGCGGCCCGGCGTGTACCCGAAGGCCCGCGCCTCCGGCGTCATCGCGAACACGTCGCGGATGGAGTCGAACAGCTTCGTGTACGTGGCCGGGTTGCTCCGGGGCGTCCGGCCGATCGGCCGCTGGTCGATGTCGATGACCTTGTCCAGGTTCTCCAGCCCGGTGATGGCCTTGTGCTTGCCCGGCACCTCGCGGCTCTCGTACAGGGCGCGCGCGGCGGCGGGGTAGAGGATCTCATTGATGAGCGTGGACTTGCCCGCCCCGGACACGCCGGTGACGGCCACGAACAGCCCCAGCGGGATGTCCACCGTCACGTCCTTGAGGTTGTTCTCCTTCGCGCCCTGGATGGTCACCTTCGTCTTGCCGGGAACGCGCCGCTGCTCGGGGATTTCGATCTCCTTGCGGCCGGAGAGGTACGCACCGGTGGAGCTCTTCTCGTTCTCCATCACCTGCGCCGGAGTGCCCTCGGCCACCACCTGGCCGCCCAGCTCACCCGCGCCCGGCCCGAAGTCGACGAGCCAGTCCGCCTCCTCCATCGTCTCCTCGTCGTGCTCCACCACGACGACGGAGTTGCCCAGGTCGCGCAGCCGCTTCAGCGTGGCCAGCAGCTTGCCGTTGTCCCGTTGGTGCAGGCCGATGGACGGCTCGTCGAGGATGTAGATGACGCCCGTCAGCTCGCTGCCCATCTGCGACGCCAGGCGGATGCGCTGGCTCTCTCCGCCGGACAGCGTGGACGCCGTGCGATCCAACGTCAGGTACGCCAGGCCCACGTCCTCCAGGAAGCCCAGGCGGCTGCGGATCTCCTTGAGCAGCTCGGTGGCGATCTTCCGCTCCGTCTCCGTGAGCTGCATGTCCTTGAGCCAACGCAGCGCGTCGCCGATGGTCTGCCGGCTCAGCTCCACGATGGAGCGCCCGTGCACCTTCACCGCGCGGCTCTCCGGCTTCAGGCGCGCCCCGTCGCACGTGGGGCACGGCTTGTCGCTGAAGAACTTCTGGTAGTAGGTGCGCATCGCCTCGGACGTGGTCGTCTTGAAGCCGCGCATCAGCTTGTTGACGAGGCCCTCCCACTCCATCTCGTAGCGGCCGCCGTCGCCCCACTGGACGGTGAAGCGCTTGCCCTCGGCGCCGTACATGATGATCTTCTTCGCCTTCGCCGGCAGCTTCGCGAAGGGCGTGTCCAGATCGATGTCGAAGGCCCCGGCCAGGCTCTCCACGAAGTCCGCCGTCCAGCCCTCGCCCTTGTTCATGCCGCTGGCCCACGGCTCCACCGCGCCCTCGCGCAGGCTGCGCG
Organism: Archangium lipolyticum; assembly: GCF_024623785.1. Classification (NCBI taxonomy): domain Bacteria; kingdom Pseudomonadati; phylum Myxococcota; class Myxococcia; order Myxococcales; family Archangiaceae; genus Archangium; species Archangium lipolyticum. The sequence continues at coordinate 326,707 of NZ_JANKBZ010000012.1, read as the reverse complement.
AGGGGTCCGGGACGATCCGGTCCGGATCCATCTCCGCCTTGGTGCCCAGGCCGTTGCAGTCCGGGCACATGCCCAGCGGGTTGTTGAAAGAGAACGAGGAGGGCGACAGCTCGCCGAAGGACAGGCCGCACGCGTGGCACGCGTTGAGCTCGCTCATGATGCGGTCGCTCGACGGGTTGCCCGTCTCGTCCGTGAGGATGAGCATGCCCTTGCCCTCGCGCAGCGCCGTCTCCACCGCGTCCGTCAGGCGCGTGCGGATCTCCGGCTTGAGCACCAGCCGGTCGATGACGAGCGCGATGTCGTGCTTGGACTTCTTGTCCAGCTCGATGCGCTCCTCGAGGCTCTTCACCTTGCCGTCCACGCGCGCCCGCGAGAAGCCGCGCTTCTGCGCCTCGGCGAGGATGTCCTTGTGCTCGCCCTTGCGGTTGGTGACCACGGGCGCCATCACCATCACCTTGGTGCCCGCGGGTGACTCCATCAGCGTGTCGACGATCTGCTGGGCGCTCTGCTTGCCCACGCGCTTGCCGCAGTTGGGGCAGTGCTGCACTCCCACCGAGGCGAAGAGCACGCGCAGGTAGTCGTGCACCTCGGTGACGGTGCCCACCGTCGAGCGCGGGTTGTTGCTCGCCGCCTTCTGCTCGATGGAGATGGTGGGCGACAGGCCGCGGATGGTGTCGTACTTGGGCTTCTCCATCTGCCCCAGGAACTGCCGGGCATAGGCGGAGAGGCTCTCCACGTAGCGGCGCTGGCCCTCGGCATAGAGGGTGTCGAACGCCAGCGAACTCTTCCCGGAGCCGGAGACGCCGGTGAACACCACCAGCTTCTTCTTCGGAATCTCCAGGGAGATGTTCTTGAGGTTGTGCTCCTTGGCTCCGCGGATGGAGATGACGTCGGGCTCGGACATGGGGCGGGGTCTACACCACTGAAAGGGCGCTCAGGTAGGGGGAAAGCGAGGGGCGGGGCTTGAATGGTCCTGAACGGATGGATTTTCAAGGCCCATCCCCCCACCGGCCGGCGGGGCAGCGGGCAGGCGGGGCGGGGCTGGGGACCTGGGCCCTTCCGGAGTAGGGTGCCGCCGCCATGCCCCCCATCCCCGAGCGCTTCCGCGGCTCGCCCCTGCTCGTCGTCTCCAGCCTGCTCTTCGCCTTCATGGCCTTCTTCGCGCGCTCGGTGGCGGGCCGTCTCTCGGTGGGACAGGTGGTGTGCGCGCGCTTCGCCATCGGGCTCGTCTTCCTCGCGTTCTACTTCCCGCTCACCGGGCAGCGGCCACGCATGGGCCGGCCCGGGTTGTGGGCCCTGCGAGGCCTCTTCGGCGGTGGCTCCGTCTACCTCTACTTCATGGCCATCGACCGGATCGCCGTGGGGCCCGCCTCGCTGCTCAACTCCTGCTGGCCCCTCTGCGCGGCCATCCTCGGCATCTTCATATTGGGCGAGCGGGTGAACGGGTACCTGGCCACCGGGCTGGTGGCCACCACGATGGGCGCGGGGCTCGTCATCTGGAGCACGGTGCAGGACGGGGTGGGGCTCACGCTGGGCACCGGGGCCCTGGCCGGGGCGCTCTCCGCCGTCCTCAGCGGCGCGGCCGTCATCGCCCTGCGGGCCCTGCGTGGCGACACCGACGCCGCCTCCATCTTCCTCTCCTTCTGTTTCTTCGGGCTGCTGTTCGGCCTGCCCTTCGCCGTGCAGGACTGGCGTCCTCTCACCTGGGACATGCTGGGGCCGCTGCTCGGCGTGGGCCTGGCTTCGGTGGCCGCGCAGATGATCTTCACCTACGCCATGGGCTACGTGACGGCGGCCGCCGGTGGCATCACCACCCAGCTCACCCCGGCCTTCTCCTGGCTGCTCGGCGCGCTGCTGCTGGGCGAGCCCCTCCAGCCGCTCGCCATGGTGGGTGCATTGGTGTGCACGGGTGGCGTGCTGTGGGGAACGGGCCTGGCACCTCGCCTGTTCCTCCCAGCTTCCCGACCTTCACCCTGAGCGGGGAGTTCGTGTTTCCCTTTCCTGTCTCTGTGTGTCCCGGTTTTTTCCCGTTACCTGGTGGGCATTCCGGAAGACTTTTCAGGGTGGATCGAGCGCCGGGCTGCTCGTTTCCACTCTTGGTCCAATAGTTTTCCCTGTAGTCCCGCGACTTGTCGCGTCAGTGGGGTCTGAGCTTCCCCAGGCCCCGAGGTTGCAGAGGCCCTCACCCCAGGTGTGGCTGGAGATCGCGCGGGTGGTGTGTGCGCCGATCCGGGGAGGCTTCGATGTTTGAATTGCGCTGGGTGTGCATGGCGGCGTGTTTGTGGGCCTTGATCGGGGTGGGGTGCGATCGGCCTTCGTCGCATCGCGCCGAGTCGGGGCTGGTGGCCTCGCCCGAGAAGATCGAGTTCGGCCTGTCGGCGGTGGGTGTTTCCAAGACGATGAAGGTGCGGCTGGTGAACCAGGGCCGCGCGGCCTTCACGGTGCACGGCGCCACCGCGACCCTGCCCAACGTGGAGGTGCTGCCCTTCGAGTCCTTCGAGCTGAAGGCGGGCGGTGAGCGCGAGCTGGAGGTGCGCTTCACGCCGGACGTGGAGGGCTCGGTGCAGGGCATGCTGGATGTGCTCACGGACGCCGACAACGCGGGCAAGGACGGCGTGGCGCACCTGGGCGTGGCGGGCCAGGGTGTGAAGGCGTGGGTGGAGGTGAAGACGGCGCAGATCGACTTCGGCAACGTGGAGCTGGGCACCGTGGCGGTGCGCGAGCTGGTGGTGCGCAATCCCACCCGGGTGGAGAGCCCGGTGCGCCTGGACATCGACGGGGCGGACGCGGACGAGTTCGGCTCCAGCGACGCGGGAGCGGCCTTCACGCTCAAGCCGGGCGAGCAGCGCGCGCTGCAGCTCTCCTTCCGGCCGGAGCGGCTGGGCTCGGCCCAGGGCCTGGCGCGCGTGGGCGTGTGCCCCACGTGCGAGCCGGTGGTGGTGACGCTGGCGGGGGCCGGCATCGCCTCGAAGCTGGAGGTGACGCCCCTGCGGGTGGACTTCGGCCGGGTGGCGCTGGGCGCCGTCGCCGAGGAGCGCATCACCATCCGCAACCTGGGCACCGAGCCCATGTCCTGGGGCGGGGTGAACCTGCTGGACAACGTGAGCGGGGCCTTCCGCGTGGTGAGCGCGCCCACCGTCTCGGGCAACGTGCTCGCTCCAGGCGCGGTGGTGGAGGTGCGGGTGGGCTTCTCGCCGACGGCCAGCGGCCCCGTGCGCGAGGCGCGTCTGGAGCTGGACGTGCGGCCCCTGGGCACCTCGAACCCGGGGCCCAAGGTGGCGCTCCTGGGCGAGGGTGGCACCTCGTGCGTGGTGCTGCAGCCGGATCCGCTCGACTTCGGCGTGGTGGCCGAGGGCATGAGCGCCACCCGGGACGTGCAGGTCATCAACCGCTGCCGCAACGACGTCCTGCTGAGCGACCTGAAGCTCAACACCAAGAAGGGGGGCTACTTCCTGCTGACGCAGGCGCCCACCAGCCTGCCCATCCCCATGGGACAGACGGCCACCGTGCCCATCACCTTCATGCCACGCGCGGGCGTCGGCGGGGGTGAGGCGGAGCTCGTCGCCAGGCTCCTCAACGGGCGCAGCACCTCCACCGAGGTGGTGAAGGTGGTGGGGACGGGCAAGGTGTTCTCGCCCTGCCAGTACCGGGTGGAGCCGGCCCGGGTGGAGTTCGGCAACGTACCGGTGGGCTCGGAGGTGACGCTCGCCGTGGGGGTGCGCAACGTGGGCTCCTCCGAGTGCTACCTGGCCGGGATGCAGATCGCCGAGGGCTCGGACGAGGCCTTCCGCGCGGACAAGACGGGCAACACCGTGCTCCAGCCGGGGCAGCGGGCCCTGCTGCTGGCGCGCTTCAAGCCGGGCGCGGAGGGCGAGTTCTCCGGAATCGCGGAGGGCTGGGTGAACCACCCGAGCAACGGCCACCTGACGGCGCAGCTGCACGGCCGCGGTGTGCAGGGGTGCTTCTCCGTGCAGCCCACCAACCTGGACTTCGGCGTCACCCGGCTCACCTGCGGTCCGAAGGAGCGCGAGCTGGTCGTCTACAACAAGTGCGCCGGCCCCACCACGCTCGTGGGCCTGGGCCTCGACGGTGACGCCAGCGACTTCAAGGTGTCGCACGGCTTCCTCTTCCCGCAGGTGCTCGCCGCCAACAGCGTGTCGCGCGTGAAGGTGACGTACGAGCCCCAGGGGGATGGGGACGACGCCGCCGCCATGCGGTTCGACCTGGGCACGGGCACGCCCTACACCGTGGGCCTGGTGGGCAAGGGCGTCCTCAAGAACGAGCAGACGGATCAGTTCGTCCAGCAGTCGCTGTCCAAGGTGGACGTGCTGTTCCTGGTGGACAACTCGGGCTCGATGATGGACGAGCAGCAGAACCTGGGTCAGAACTTCGCGGCCTTCCTGACGCACGCGGCGAACACGGGCGTGGACTACCACATCGCCGTCACCACCACGGGCCTCGAGCGCTCCTCGGGTGGTTGGGCGATGTGCCCCGGTGGCGCCGAGGGCGGTGAGAACGGCCGCTTCTTCCCCGTCGACAACTCGTCGCCTCGCATCATCACGCCCACCACGCCGGCGGCCGACTCCGTCTTCGCGCGCAACACCAACGTGGGCGTGTGCCACTGGAACGAGCAGGGCCTGGAGGCCATGTACCGCGCCCTGGCGGATCCCCTGGTGTACAACGTGGATGATCCGCGTACCCCGCAGGTGCTGGACGGCAACTCGGGCTTCCTGCGCGAGGAGGCCAAGCTGGCCGTCATCGCGCTGTCGGACGAGGAGGACTTCTCGCCGCAGCCGGTGTCCTTCTACGAGACGTTCCTCCTGGGCCTGAAGGGGGGAGACCGGAGCAAGGTCGTCTTCTCCGCCATCGTCGGGCCGGGGGACCTGAGTGTGTGCCCCAAGGCCAGCAGCTCCGGCAGCCGCTACATCCAGCTCGCCCAGGACACGGGGGGCGTGGTGGAGAACATCTGCACGCCCAACTGGGCCGACTCGCTGGAGAAGATCTCCGAGAACGCCTTCGGCCCCAACCGCACCTTCCCGCTGAGCGAGACGCCGTCGGACCCCTCGCGCATCGTGGTGAAGGTGGATGGCGTGGAGGTGAAGACCGGGTGGGTGTACGACCGGAACACCAACACCCTCGTCTTCGACAGCGAGACGGCGCCTCCGCCCGGGGCGTCCGTGGACATCACCTACCCGGTGGGCTGCTAGGACCGGGGGACCGGGATCTCGGAGAGGGACGCTCCCACAGGGGGCGTCCCTTTTCCTATTTGACACAGCGCGGGGAGAACCCACTCGACAGGGCGCGCGGGGCGGGGCAGGTTGGTAGGCACGATGCCTCCAGAATCCCTCCTGGTCGCCGGTGTGGGAGACATCCACGGGCGCTTTCAGCGCGTTGATGCGTGGCTCGACGCGCTGGCGGAGGCGCGGGGCCGTCCGGTGGACCTGGTGCTGGCGGTGGGTGACGTGGAGGCCTTCCGGCACGCGGATGACCAGAGGCGCAAGGCGACCAAGCGCGCCATGCCGGCCGAGTTCGCCGAGTACGCGGACGGGGTGCGGGCGATGAAGCGGCCGATGTACTTCATCGCGGGGAACAACGAGGACTTCGAGGCGCTGCACGACGCGCCGGACGGCTTCCAGCTCGCGCCGAACGTGCACTACCTGGGGCGGGCGGGCCTCAAGGAGCTGCACGGGCTGCGGGTGGGGTACCTGTCGGGCATCCACGCGCCGCGTTTCTACGAGCAGCCGCTGAAGAGGCCGCGCTCGCTCGACACGGCGAAGCAGGCCGGGTACTTCCGCGCGCCCGAGGTGGAGAAGGTGGCGGCGTTGCGGGACGTGGACCTGATGCTGGTACACGAGTGGCCGAGGGGCCTGCCGCAGCGGGCGCAAGAGCAGGGAGAGCCGCCGCCGGGCCGGACGCTGCCGTCGTACTGGATTGGCAACCCCATCACCCGGAGGCTGGTGGAGACGGTGCATCCGAAGTGGGTGCTCTGCGGGCACTCGCACCGGGCCTTCGCGGTGACGCTGGGGGCCAGCGGTGGGCGGGCGTCGACGCGTGTGGCCTGCCTGGACCAGGCGGCGCGGCCCGACGAGTCGGTGTTCTGGATGGAGTTCCGGGGCCGGGACGTGGTGTGTGCCGGGTGGGGTATTTCCGGAGAAGTGTCCTGGCGTGCCGGGGAGCCGTGGGGCCTGCGCTCGTTGCCAGCGCCCTCCGGACCCGAGCCCCTGGGGACGGGGTACTGAATGACGACGACATCGAAGTGGACCCTCTGGCCCAGGGAGTACCTGCGCCATTTCCAGTGGAAGCCTTCCCTGCGGTTCGTGGCGCTCACGTGGGGCTCGCGGGGAGACGTACAGCCCTTCGTCGCCCTCGGGACGGAGCTCATCCGCCGCGGTCACCGTGTGACGCTCGCGGCGAGGGCTCCCTTCCGCTCCTTCGTCGAGGAGAACGGGCTCGACTTCTTCGAGATGGAGGAGGACGGCACCGAGGAGCTGATGCACTCCCTCGCGAGCAGCGACGGAGGGCCGGGCGGGGTGAAGCTCTTCGCGTCGTGGCAGAGGCGCCTGGTGCCCTCGCAGTTCCGGCAGTTCTGGCGGGCGACGGAGGGGGCCGACGTCCTCCTCAACAACGCGGCCTTCACGAGCCCCGCGCTCCACATCGCCGAGCGGCGCGGCCTCCCCATCTTCCAGGCCTTCTTCGATCCGGGCTTCATTCCGACGCGGCGCCATTGCGTCTCGGACAACCGCCTCCAGCAGCGCAACGAGCTGCTCAACCTCGCCACCACGCGCCTGAAGAACATCGTTGGTGGGCTCTTCACGTGGGACCAGGTGAACGCGTGGCGGAGGGAGCAGGGGCTGCCGGTGGACCTGCTGGGTGAGTATCACCGTCCCGGACTCCTCTTCCGGTTGCCGGTGCTGGTGGCGTGGAGCCGGGAGTTGGTGGAGCGGCCCGATGATTGGCCCGAGTGGTTCTCCCAGACGGGGCGCTGGCGTCTGCCGACGCAGCAGCAGCCGGACGCGCGGTTGAAGGACTTCGTCGAGGCGGGAGCGCCTCCCGTCTACATCGGCTTCGGGAGCTGGGGCGTGCACGACAAGAAGGCCGTGACGGACGTGCTGCTCGAGGCCCTGCGCGTCACGGGTCAGCGGGGCATCCTGCACCGCAACACCGTGGACGGGCGGAGCTCGTTCCCGGCGGACGTGTACGTGGATGACAACCTGCCGCACGACTGGCTCTTTCCCCGGGTGAAGGCGGTCGTGCACCACGGAGGGGCCGGGACGACGGGGGCGGTGACCACGGCGGGCGTGCCCTCGGTGATCGTTCCGGCCTTCTTCGCACAGGATGTCTGGGGACACGTCGTGCGCGAGAAGGGCATCGGGACGATGCTGGCCAGACGTGAGCTGAGCGTGGAGCGTCTGGCTTCCGCGCTCCGGGAAGTCGATCGTCCGGAGGTTCGCGAGCGGGCCAGGGCACTCGGTACACGCGCCAGCAACGAGGGGGCCGAGGTGCTCGCCGCGGATGAGATTTCGCGGTGGTTGAAGGAAGCGGCGGCGGCTCGTTGAACCAGCTCACCAGCGATGCGGGGTGAAGAGGCAGTCGATGAGCTGCGCTTCGCCGGGTCCGTAATTGGCCGAGCGTGGGACGAGGTCCGGTACGGGGGTGAAGAGCGCCTCGTTGGACAGGCGGGTGAAGCCGAGGGTGGACTCGATGAGCCCGCAGAGCTTCGCCTCGTGCTCCTGGAACTCGGGGGGGACGGGTGGAAAGCGGAGCCAGCTCTTTCGTTCAGGGGGCGATGATCTCTGTGCGTGGGACGCGTAGAGGGCATACACCGGCGCGAGCTGGCTCAGCAGGCAAACGACACAGTCGTAATGGGGGGCATCTGGCATCGAGCCAGGGAGGGAGACCCGCACGCTGTTACAGGGCTCATGCCAGGGCACGGTCGTGTCCCAGACGTTGCAGTCGGGGAACTCCTGGACGACCCGCTGGGTGAATGCCTTCCAGGTTGGCGAAGGTTGCACGTTGGCTTGAATCAGCCGGGTGAGGCGTTGGCCCTCTTCTGATTCCTTGTATCGGGGAGCATCATTGCAAAGGCCGGAAGGGTAGTAGCAGTGAACGAGTTGAACGAGTGCGTCGGCGAACAGGTCCGGCTTCATGTATGGAAGTTCCTCGATCCTTTAAGTATAGCGGACAAGAGATTGATTTGGATTCTCAAGGGAACGTCACGCCACGGAGAGTGATGGTGCGTGGCCCGTTCGCCTCTCCCATGCGGAGGACATAGGCGCCCCGGGCCTGCTCCTCCGTGGCCTCCGCCTCCACCACCACGCGTCTCCTTCCTCCTGGAGGAAGGGGCTCCGGTTGCCACACGCGCAGCACCCGCAACGGCGCGCCGCCTTTGCCCACCAGCGTCACGCCTTCCGCGTCCACCGTCCAGGACTGGGCGCTTGTGTTCTCCACCGCCAGCGCCACCACCACCCGGCCTTCGGCACGGTAGCTGTAAGCATTGTTTCTCTTGAGAGCCTCTCCGGGAAGCTGTCGGGTGGTGTCGTAGATGTCCTGTGCCGCGATGCCTTTCTTGCCCACCAGCCCGGAGTCGATGAGCCCGGCAATGCCTCCGGGGCTCTTCTGCTCTGTCTGGGTTTGCGCCAGCCACGCTTCGCACCGCTCGGCCCGCTCGCGCTCCTGTCTCGCCTCCAGTTGAAAGGACTCGGCCGAGCGCGGCTCGCGGTACACATTCACCTGCGGCTCGGCCCGGGTGGGGTGCACCACCAACCGGAAGGTGACGCTCGCCGGCACCGCGCCATCCGCGAAGCGCACCGTGAGGAGTGGTTGCGTCCCCGGTGGCAGCGCCCCCGAAGGGAGGAACGTGACGATGCCCGTGGCCTCGTCCACTGTCATTGCCCGGAAACGCTCGCGCGCCTCCAGCACCACGCCTCCGCGCAGCAGCGGCGCGTTGAACACCAGGGTGGTGGTGAGGCCGGGGCTGATGCGCACCTCGTGCACCTGCCCGGAGCTGTCCGCTGTCAGCTCGAGGTGGCGAGCGGCTACGGCGTCCCAGATTTCGGACGAGGGCTCGGCGAGGACAGGCGTCGTGGCGAGGAGCGCCAGCAGCAGGGGGGCGGTGGGCAGCGGGCAGGGCATGGGTCGTACTACCTCCGGAGTGCTCTGGGAAACAAGCACCTCCTACGTCGCCCCTGCTCTTCCGTCCGCCCTCGTCCGCTGCCGGGCCCTCTACTCGAAACGCTCCACCGGCATGACGCCTTCGGAGTCTGAAATCAGCGCGGTGCCCGGCTTCTCGCCCGGCTTCACCTGCTTGCCCCCCACCCCCACGTCGCCGCCCCGGTCAACGAGCACCATGCAGACGGGGTACGTATGCCCATCCGGAGTGTGGAGTTGGGTGAAGCGGCCGTGGATGCGGTCCGTGCCGAAGAAGAGCGCCCCGGACACCATGGTGCCCGCGGGCACCTTCGTCGTGGGGTCTCTCAGGACGATTCGCATCGTGGTGCCCGGGCCCTCACGCACGGGAACGAAATTCTCCTCTCCCCTGTTCTGGTTGGGGAACAGGGCGGTTTCGCTCTTGCCGATGCGGAAGCCCAGCTCCTTCATGGTCTGCACCGAGTCGGGCGGGCACTCGGTGGGGGATGGCAGGGGCCGCACCTGGCGGACAGCCGTGGTGGTGGGGCCGGGGCAACCGGTGGCGAGGGCGCAGCCGATGAGGGCCGCCCCCGCCTTCGCGGCCGCGGAGCCCGAGTCCTTGGATGGCTGCTGCTGGGTGTCCTGGGGAGCCTTGCGAAGTGTCCTCACGCGCGTGTCCTGGGAGTGCGTCGCGCTGGCGACGGGCGCGGGGGTTGCCGCCACTTCGGGCGCCGCGCCGCCGTCACCTTCCAGCCGCCGCCACGGGGGCGCCACTTCCTTGCCACCCGGCTCCAGGGTGATGGGGTAGAACTCTGGCGGTAGGACGGCTCGGGGTGTCCCCACCGGTGAGGTCGTGGACATGGAGAGACGCGGCGGCGGGCCCACGGTGAGCCACATGCACAGCGCCAGCACCAGCGCCGCACCGGCGACTTGGAGCACCCGTCGCGAGCGCACGGCAGGCGCGTCCGGGGCACGCGGTCGCGCTGGCGTGGCGGGCGGCACGGTCTCCCTCGTGGGATCCTCGTCCGTGAGCGGAACCTCGGACCCAGGTGGCACCTCGACGCCCTCGGTGGACACCTCGTCTGGCGGACGCGGCTTGCCCCTCACCGGCCGCTGCGCATAGGAGGCCCGGCGCTCGTACAGCGCCAGCAGGTCCACCTCTCCCCCCAGCTCCTGCTGCCACGAGGTGGTGGCGTTGTGAGGACCCCAGGCCTCGCACAGTGGCACCTTCCACGCCTCGTCCGCCTGCTTCAGCACCTCCTCCAGCGCCGCCTCCACAGCTCGCGCGTCCGCGTACCTCTCCCCGGGCTGCTTGCGCAGCATGCGCCAGCACACCTCCCCCAGCGCCCTGGGCACTCGCGGGTTGAGCTCGTGTGGCACCCTCGGCTCCTGGTGCAGGATGGCGTGCACCAGCTCGCCTTCTCTTCCCCGGAAGGGCAGCCCTCCGGTGAGCAACTGGTAGAGCTCCACGCCCAGTGCCCAGAGGTCATCGCCCGGGCTGGCACGCGAGTCCTCCTCGCCGCGCCAGGCGCGCCACACCCGGGGGCTGAGATAGGGCCAGGTACCCGGCGGCATGGGACCCGTCACCACGGGAGCGCCCTCGTACGTGGCCACGCCGAAGTCCACCAGCGTCAGCCGGCCCTCGCCGTATACCAGCAGGTTGGGCCCCTTCACGTCCCGGTGGACGACTCCGGCCGCGTGCACCACCCCCAGCAACCGCGCGGCCTGGCGCACCAGGTCCGCCACCTCGAACGCGTTGGGGTTGTGCTCCCGGGCCCATGCGTCCAACGGTTGCCCGCGCACATAGGGTGTGACGATGAACAGGAAGCGAGGCTCTCGGGCGGGCCACAGGCCATGACCCTCCAGCGGCAACCCTCCCGCGCGCCACAGCTTCACCCGGACATCCAGCTCGCGCCAGGCCCAGGGGGCGGCATGTGGCAGGGAGATGAACTTCACCGCGAACAGCAGCTCCTCGCGCCGGGCGCGGAACACGGTGCCCTGGCCGCCGCTGCCCAGCGTGGCCTCCAGCCGGTATCCGGCCACCTCCATCCCCGCCTGGGGCAGGTGCTGCTCCGGTACGTCGTGCCGCCGGGGCGGGTGCGGCGGCTGACGCCGGGCTCTTTCATGTCCTGGCCGGGAAGGCTGGGCTCCGCTCATGCACTCCACCTCCGAGGTGAGGCAGCTTAACATGACCGCTGCCGACCGGTGGGCGTACGCGGGACAGGAATGCAGGGCCTGTTACGCGCGTCGCTGCCCCGGTCCGTGGACCGTCCACCAGGTGGACCCTCGGTAGGCGTGACGAGGGCACCGGCTCCAGGAGAGGATGGTGAAGGTGCTTCCGAGGAGCCTATGCAGACAAACCGCGAGTGGGTGCTGAAGGCCCGGCCCACGGGCCTGGAGTTCGAGAACTGCCTGGAGCTCCGCGAGGGGCCCCTTCCCGAGCCGGGGGAAGGGCAGGTACGTGTCCGTAACGTCTACGTGTCGCTGGAGCCGGCGACCCGGCTGCGGATGCAGCGGGAGACGTACGGTCCGGCGATACCGCTGGGCGCGGTGGTGACCGGGTTCACCGTGGGCGTGGTGGATGCGTCGCGCTACCCGGGACTTCGCGAGGGAGCCGTGGTGAGCATCCCGGGCGGTTGGAGGGCCTTCTCGGTGGTGAACGGCACGGACGCGCGAGAGCTGCCGCCGGGAATCCCCCTGCCGGCGTGGTTCTCGGCACTGGGCCACATTGGAATCTCCGCCTGGTTCGGGTTGATGGAGGTCGGGCAGCCGAAGCCGGGCGAGACGGTGGTGGTGTCAGCGGCGGCCGGGGCGGTGGGCTCGCAGGCGGGGCAGCTCGCGAAGATTCATGGATGCCGGGTGGTGGGCATCGCCGGCTCGGACGAGAAGTGCGCATGGTTGACGGGCGAGCTCGGCTTCGACGCGGCCGTCAACTACAAGCAGCCGGACTGGGAGGCTCGCCTGCGCGAGGCCTGCCCCCGGGGCGTGGACGTCTACTTCGAGAACGTGGGCGGTGCCGTGTCCGAGCCCGTCTACGCGCTGCTCAACAAGCACGCGCGCGTGAGCCTCTGCGGGCTCATCAGCGGGTACAACGACCCGGGCCCCACCCCCGGCCCGAAGGACTTCAGCCTGTTCCTCATGAAGCGCGTGCGGCTGGAGGGCTTCATCGTCTCGGACTACTTCCCCCGGGCGAACGAGGCCTACGAGCGGCTGGTTCCCTGGGTGCGCGAGGGTCGTCTCAAGTGGCGCGCGGACGTGGTGGAGGGAATGGAGAATCTCCCCACCGCCTTCCGCAAGCTCTTCGTGGGAGGCAATACCGGCAAGCTGCAGGTGAAGGTGTCCGAGCCCTGATAGGCGGCCGACCAGCCGCGTCTTCCCGCGAAGAGTCCCCATTCGGGTCTGTTCTTGCTCTGCCTTCCCACCCCGAGGAAGCGGTTTGCCCTCATCGGGCCTGCCTCCCTCGGGGAGTGTCGCCCCCGGAACCGGCACCCTGGATGCAAGTGCCAACCCGGGAGGGCGTGCCTGTGTCAGCGGGGCGCCTGTTTCGACGAAGGGGGATGGAACGTGGCAAGGCTGAAGCACTGGGCGAGGTGGGGACTGTGTGTGACCGGGGTGGGGCTGCTCACACATTGTGGTGGTGTGGTGGAACCGGAGGAGACGGTGGGTGGACCCTCCACGGTGAGCCAGGGTCTCGAGGGGACGTATGTCTTCACCCCTGTCGCCGATGCACGCGTGGAGAAGGACTACCCGGCCCAGAACTTCGGAGGGGCCAGTACGCTGAAGGTGGATGCCGCACCCGAGTCCGTGTCCCTCCTGCGCTTCGAGCTGAGCGGGCTCGATGGCACCGTGCGCAGCGCCAGGCTCCGCCTGTACGCGACGGGCTCGACCACCACGGGCCCCGCCGTCTACACGACGGGCTCCGCATGGCAGGAGGGCACTGTCACCTTCCAGACGAAGCCCACGACGCAGACCCTGCTGTCCCGCGTCACCTCGGTGGCTTCCAGCACCTGGACCGAGTGGGACGTGACCGCCGCCGTCCAGGGCAATGGCACGGTGGACCTCGCGTTGATCGCCACGGGCGCGGATGGCACCGAGTTCCAATCGCGGGAGGCGTCCAACACCGCTCGGAGGCCTCAGCTCGTCGTGACGGTGGAGACGGGCAGCACTCCACCCCCACCACCTCCCCCTCCGAGTGGAAACGGCTGGACGTTCTACGGCACGGCGCAGGGGGGACCCCGGTATGTGTTCGGCGTGAGCGCCGACGAGGGGGGGAACCTCTGGGTGGCCGGTGGAGAAGAGGGGCTGTTCGTCCTCCAGAAGGGCCAGACGCAGTTCCGCCGCTTCACCATGGCGGATGGCCTGCGGCCCTACGGCTACATGCTCGACGGGAGTGCCCCCGCGGGCGAGAAGTACCTGAAGGTCATCTCCGTCGCCGGAGGCCCCCCGGGCGTCGCCTTCGTCGGGTACGAGGGCAAGAAGCCCGCCGCGGGCATGCCCACGTGCGAGGACGAATGGGACCAGGCCCCCGCGGAAGGCCGTACTCCGGATGCGAGCATCTACAAGAGCGGTGACGCGGACCGCGTGACGCTGACGTCCACGGGCATCCAGGTGGTGCACTACGATCTCCACACCGGTCCCAACAAGGTCTCCGCCGAGCCGCGCGGGCGCGAGAAGCTCTGCAACATCTGGCGCATTGCCTACGATCCGAAGACGAAGAGCGTCTGGTTCGGCGCCAACCATGGCTTCGCCTGGGGCAGCGCGGACTTCGCCGGGTATAGCTGCCCCCCCGGGACCTGGGACTACAGCTGCGCCGGGGTGAAGGAGCACGCGCATCCGGCCATCAACGCGTGGAACTCGGCCCAGACGGGCGTGGTGCTGCTCACCGACGCGTATTACGGCGTCTCGGTCGCCTCGAATGGAGACGTGTGGTTTGGCGGTGCCAACCGTTCCACCCGCTTCCGCTACGGCACCAATGGCTACAACTACTGGGCGGCCCAGTCCCAGACCGAGGACAGTGCCTACGCGTGGAACCGCTACGACATCTGGCCGGATGCCGTGGGCGAGCCCTCCCTTCCCACCGTGGCGCAGCGCGTGGATGACAACGTGTCGGGCATGGCGGTGATGAGCGACCAGAGCGTCTGGGTGGGGAGCTGGAGCCGGGGCCTGGCGCTGCTCGACGCGAATGGGACCCGTCTGCGCACGCTGTCCACCGAGCTCGTCGATGGAAAGGGCTACGTATCGGCCGTCGCGGCGGACCCGCTCGACGACAGTGTCTGGGCGGGCGCGAGCTGGGGCGGCGGCCTGAGCCGCGTGCAGGGCTCCACGGTGCTGAAGTACGGCAGCGGCGTGCTCCCGAGTGAGCTGGTCTGGATGCGCATCTCGGACATCCAGGTGGACCGCTCGAGCAGCCCGCGGCGCATCCTCGTGGCCTTCCAGGGCACCGACACCACGCCCGGAGCCATCGGCGTGTTCTCGGGTCCCTGAGGACGCCGAGCCACGGGACCTATGGGGCAGCGCGGGAGGGCGCCTACCGGACCCGTACATCCCACCCGTTCGCGAGCTGAATCCTGTCCTTGACAGGTGCCTCGCGACAGTGGGATGTCTCTGTGGTTTTTGATTTTGATTCTCAAACTCAAGACCTCAGTAAAAGAGAATTCCGGTGGCCTCTTGGGATGGAGTGGAGTTGTCATGAGGAGTCGAGCCTTCTCGTTGTTGCTCATGAGTTCCGTTCTCGTGAGCTCCCTCGTCCATGCGGAGCAGTTCAAGGGAGTCGACGGACAGACGGTGGAGATGGGCCCGCCGAAGCGGGTGGTCGCGGTCAACTCCTCGCTGGTGGAGATCCTGTTCGGACTCGGCAAGGGGGACGCCATCGTCGGAACCGACGTGGGCGGCACCTACCCTCCCGAGCAGGAGAAGATCGCCAAGGTCGGTCACCCCTACCATCCCAGCGTCGAGGGCATCGTCAGCCTGAAGCCGGACCTCGTTCTCGCGACGGAGGAGAACCTGACGCCCGCCACCGCCTCGCAGCTGCGGAGCGCCAGGATTCCCGTCTTGATCCTCGAGAACTCCGCCAAGGATGGGATCGACGGCTTGAAGAGGCGCATCGAGGTCGTCGCGCGGCTCTTCAACGTCCAGGAGGCCGGGAAGCGGATGACCCAGGAGCTCGACAGGCAGCGCGCGGAGCTGGGAAGGAAGAGCGCCGCGTTGAAGAAGAAGCCGCGGATCCTCTTCCTCTACGCCCATGGTCCTGGAGAAGCCTTCGTCTACGGGAAGGACACGGGCGTCCACGTGCTCATCGAGCTGGCGGGAGGTCAGAACGCCGCGGACTTCACCACGGGAACCAAGGCGCTGACGGCGGAGGGGATGGTGCTCGCGTCCCCCGATGCGATCATCATGTTGAACCGGGGTCTCGAAGCGGTGGGCGGAGTCGACGGCGCCCTGAAGCTCCCGGGCGTGGCCCTGACCCCAGCGGGCCGGAACAAGAAGATCCTGGCCGTGGACAACAGCATCCGCTGGGTCGGTCCCCGCTTCCCCCAATTCGCTGACGCGATCTTCACGGCCATCCATGCCAAGCCTCAGCAGTGAACGCATCTCGCAGCCCGGCGAGTACGTGACGACGGCCCTCGGCAAGAGGACGAAGGGGCTGCTCGTCCTCGGACCGCTCCTGCTGCTCTGCGTCGTGGCCTCCCTGGGGATCGGGGCCGTCCCCATCACCCCCGCCCAGGTGCTCTCCATCCTTCTCGAGCAGGTCGGTCTGCCTCCATTGACCGAGTTCACGGAGCAGCAGGCGGCGGTCCTCTACGCCATCCGCCTGCCGCGCGTCCTGCTGGGGGTCCTGGTCGGGGCCGCGCTCTCCGTGGCGGGCGTGGCCCTCCAGGGCCTCTTCCGCAATCCGCTCGCCGACCCCGGGCTCCTCGGGGTATCGGGCGGAGCCTCGTTGGCCGTGTCAGCCGTCACGGTCCTCAAGCTCCAGCTCCTCGGCTTCTACACCCTTCCGGTAGCGGCGTTCGCCGGAAGCCTCGTGGCCATCCTCCTCATCGCTTCACTGGCCCAGGAGAACGGGAAGACCAACGTCGCGATGATGCTCTTGTGCGGAGTCGCCATCAACGCGCTCTGCGTGTCCGGAACGGGCCTCTTCACCTATCTCTCGACCGACGATCAGCTGCGGACCCTCACCTTCTGGCAGCTTGGCTCGCTCACGGGAGCGACGTGGCCCCTGGTCTCCACCATCACGCCCCTGGTGCTGATCTGCGCCGTGGGCATGCTGTTTCTCGCGAACCCACTCAATGCCCTCCTCCTGGGCGAGGCGAACGCGCATCACCTGGGCATCTCGGTGGAGCGCACCAAGTGGAAGATCGTGGCGTTCGTGGCCCTGGGCGTGGGGGCGGCAGTGGCCGTCTCGGGGATGATCAGTTTCATCGGGCTCGTGGTTCCCCATCTCATCCGGCTGTGGCTCGGTCCCAACCACCGCGTCCTGTTGCCCCTCTCGGCGCTCCTGGGCGCCGCGCTCCTGGTCCTCGCGGATCTGATCGCCCGCACCGTCGTGGTTCCTTCCGAGTTGCCCATTGGCATCGTGACAGCGCTCGCCGGTGCGCCCTTCTTCCTGTACCTGCTCTTGCGGCAGCGAAGGACCCACGTCCTATGAACCCGGTACTCGAAGTCCGCGACCTCCATTGCCAGCTCGGCGGGACGCGGCTCCTGTCCGGCATCCACCTGACCCTGGAGCCCGGCGAGCTGCTGGTGGTCATCGGACGCAATGGGGCGGGAAAGAGCACGCTCTTCAAACACCTGACGGGAGAGCTGCGCAGCCAGAGTGGTGAGGTGCTCGCCTTCGGCTCCCCCCTGGGCAGCAGCTCGCGGACGGAGCTCGCCCGGAAACGGGCCGTGTTGCCCCAGACCACGAACCTCCAGTTCGCCTATGAGGCCCTGGAGGTCGTGATGCTGGGGAGGATCCCCCACCAGCAGCACCGCCCGGAGTCGCGGGAGGACGTGCGGATCGCTCGCGCCTGCCTGGCGCGGGTCGGGCTCGCGGGGTACGAGGCGCGCAACTACCTGACGCTCTCGGGGGGAGAGCAGCAGCGTGTCCACCTCGCGCGTGCGCTCGCCCAGATTCATGACACCGCTGGAAACCGGTTGCTCCTGATGGATGAGCCCACGAGCAGTCTGGACATCGCCCATCAGCACAAGGCCTTGCAGCTCGTGAAGGAGTCGACCCGGGAAGGTGTCGCGGCGCTCCTCATCCTCCATGACCTGAATCTTGTCGCCCAATACGCTGACAAGGTCCTGGTGCTCGCCGAGCGGAAAGCCATTGCATTCGGGGAGCCTCGCTCCGTCATGACGACGGACATCCTCAGCCGGGCTTTCGACTACCCGATGACCACGCTTCCCCATCCCTGGCTGGATTGCCCGATCATCGTTTCAGGAGAGCGTTCGTCCGGCGCCCTCCTGAAACAGGGCTGATGAATCCCCGTGGCCCGCGAGGGCCACTTCGATTCACTCCTCGTCGTGGTCGTGGTCCGACACGCCCCGCTTCCAATAGCCGGTGACGCTCATCCAGGCCTTGTTGATGCCGCGCTCGTTGGTCAGGTGTAGACGCAGCGTCCGCATGACAGTGGATTCGCCCGCGCCCCACGCGAAGTAGTCCCCCGGAGGGAACGCCAGGTCTCGCACGGCCTTCTCCAGCTGGTTCGTGGTGCCGGGCCGCGCGCCCTCCCTGTACAGCCAGGTCAGCTCCAGATTGGCCTGACTCTGGAGCGGCACCCTCGCGGAGGCGTCGGCGACTTCGACGAACGCGATGGCCCGTGCGCCCGCGGGCAACTCCTCGAGCCTGCGGGCAAGTGCCGGAAGCGCGGTCTCGTCGCCGAAGAAGAGGTACCAGTCGAAATCGTAGGTGACCACCAGCGAGCCGCGTGGACCGGCCACGCCCAGCATGTCGCCCGGCTTCGCCTGCGCGGCCCACGTGGAGCCAGGGCCCGAGCCGTGGATCACGAAATCGATGTCCAACTCTCCCGCGACAGGGTCATGGCGCCGGGGCGTGTAGTCGCGAAGCGCCGGACGCGGTTTGTCCGGTGGAAACTCCAATCCCCTCGGCCCCATCCCCGTCGGAACGACTGGCATCCTTTCTCCCGGGGCAGGGAAGAACAACCGCACATGGTCATCCGCGCCCTCGCTCCGGAAGCCGTCCAGGTCCTTTCCGCCGAGCGTCACTCGCACCATGTTCGGAGCGAGGCGAGCCGTCCGCAGGACTTCGAGGATGCGGACCCTGATAGGGAAGGGTCCCTTTCTCACTGTGCGTTCACGTGTCGTCATCCGAGTGACTCTAAAGGGTCGACTGGAGTTTGTGAGCGAAGCCACCCTCCACCCTCCGCCATCTCGTTTCAGATGCAATCAGGCCACCTTACCCGCCTGGTAGCGCGCCCCGCGGTGCTGGATTTGAAGCGAGAGATCCAGACGAGGGCCGCGAACAGTGCCTTCGTCTGGAGCCACTCCTCCGCCATTTGTCAGATCTTCAGGGTCGTACGGGGCAGGGGTGTTGTGCGAACTTGTGCATATCCGTGCTTTTTGTTGCGAAGCTGCCTGTGTTCTTGCTACTTTGTCGAGCCATGACAGAGCATGCGCCGCTGATGGTGCTCGTTGCCGGCCCCTATCGGTCGGGAACGGGGGATGATCCCGCGAAGATCGCCGCGAACGTGCGGGCGATGAACGAGGTCGCGCTCGACGTCTTCCGAGCGGGACACCTGCCGGTGACGGGCGAGGCGATGGCCCTTCCGTTGATCGAACTGGCCGGGAGCCGGGCCATCGGGGATCGCGTCTTCGACGAGATCTTCCATCCCATCGCCCGCCGGCTGATCGAGCGCTGCGACGCCGTGCTCCGCATCGGAGGCCCCTCGGCGGGGGCGGACGAGATGGTCAGCCTGGCCCGGGCTCGGGGCAGGGCGGTGTACTTCGGAGTCGACGCGCTGCCACGGGGAGGAGGACAGACGCCGCCGCGGCAGGTGCGCGAGCCGGGAGGCTTCCGGGACCCTTCGGACGGGCCCTCGCGCAACGACGCCGTGCGCATCACCGGCGTGCAGGTCCTCTCCTCCAACTGGTACGTCCTGCGCAAGGTGACGTTCGACTACCGGCGCTCGGATGGCACCTGGAGCCAGCAGAGCCGGGAGGCCTACGACCGCGGCAACGGGGCGACCGTCCTGCTCCATGACGCCTCGCGGGGAACGGTGCTGCTCACCCGCCAGTTCCGGTTGCCGGCCTACGTGAACGGGCACCCCGACGGGATGCTCATCGAGGCCCCCGCGGGGCTGCTCGATGGCGAGCACCCCGAAGCGGCGATCCGGCGGGAGGTCGAGGAGGAGACGGGAGTGCGCATCGGCGAGGTGCGGCCCGTCTTCGATGTCTTCATGAGCCCGGGCTCGGTCACCGAGCGCCTGCACTTCTTCGCCGCGCCCTACACCCGTGACGCTCGCTCCTCGACCGGCGGAGGGCTCGCGTCCGAAGGCGAGGACATCGAGGTCCTCGAGCTTCCGCTCACCGAGGCCCTGCGGATGATCGACACCGGAGAGATCGTCGACGCGAAGACGATCCTGTTGTTGCAGTGGGCCGAGCGGAACGGAGTCATGGGCGGCTCGCGATGCTGAAGGAGGAGCGCCATCGCCGGATCCTCGAGATTCTGGGCTCCGAGGGACGTGTCGTCGCCGGGGAGCTGAGCGAGCTGCTCGGGGTGTCGGGTTTCACCATCCGCAGGGATCTGGACGAGCTCGCCGAGGCCCATCTTCTGCGCCGGGTCCATGGTGGGGCGGTCGCGCGCTCTCCAGTGGCGCCCACGTACGAGGAGCGACAGCAGCAGGGCGTGCCGGGGAAGATCGCCACGGCGCGCGCCGCCGCGACGCTGCTCGCGCCAGGACAGGTCGTCATCCTCGACGGCGGGACGACGGCCTTGCACCTGGTGGATGCCATTCCGCCGGATCACACCGGGACGTTCATCACCCACTGTCCGGCGGTGGCCACGGCGCTGGCCCGCTTCCCGGGCATCGAGGTCGTCCTGGTGGGGGGCACGTTGGACCGGCGGGCCATGGTGGCGGTCGGAGCCAACGTCATCGAGACCTACCGGCGCATCACCGCCGACGTATGCTTCCTGGGCATCTGGAGTCTCAATGCCACCAGTGGCATCAGCGGGCCCTACTACGAGGAAGTGGAGGTCCGCCGCGTGCTGCTCGGCTGCGCGGATCGCATCGTCGGCCTGGCCTCTCGCGAGAAGCTCGGCACCGCGGCGCCCTTCGCCATCGGGCCGGCCACCGGGCTGACGCATCTGGCGACCGAGCCGGGCGTCCCCGAGGAGCTGCTCCGGCCCTTCGTCGAGCTCGGTATCCACATCGTCCAGGGTGCGGAACGGTAGCGCCAGCGTTCAGACGGAGATCACCGTCTTTCCCTGGGCGTGCCCGTCGGCCACGTGACCCATTGCCGTGGCCGTCTCGCGCAGGGCGTACTGCCGCTCGATCACTGGAGTCACCTTTCCGGCTTCGATCAGCGACCGGAGGAAGAGCAGATCTTCCCGCCGCGGCTTGCTCATCAGCATGGTCACCTTCTGGCTGCCGGACATTCCCGCCAGCATCACCTTGAGCATCCAGACGATGGGTCCGATCCAGTTTCCGCCCGGCGAGCCGGCGGAGGAGACGAACACGCCCCCTGGCTGGAGCACCGCCCGGCAGTCGGCGAGGGAACGGTTGCCCACCAGATCGAGCATCACGTCGTAGCGCTCCGGGCCCCGCGCGAAGTCTTCGCGGGTGTAGTCGATCACCCGGTCGGCTCCGAGCGAGCGGACCTTGTCGACGTGGCGCGTGCTGCAGACCGCGGTCACCTCCGCGCCCAATGCCTTGGCGATCTGCACCGCGAAGGTGCCCACGCCTCCCGAGGCGCCGTTGATCAGGACCTTCTGTCCCGGTTTGAGCTGCCCGGCGTCGCGCAGCCCCTGCAGCGCGGTCATTCCCGAAATGGGCACCGCCGCCGCCTGCTCGAACGTCAGGTTGGCCGGCTTGGGCGCGAGCATGTCCGCGGGCGCGCACACGTACTCGGCGAAGGCGCCCCCCGGCATCTGGCCGTAGACCTCGTCTCCGGGTTTGAACGCGGTGACGTTGGGGCCCACCGCCTCCACCGTCCCGGCCATGTCCTGTCCCGCGATGCGGTACTTGGGCCGGCGCAGGCCGAACGCCAGGCGCACCAGGTACGGCGTGCCGGTGAGCAGGTGCACGTCGCCCTTGTTCACCGAGGCCGCATGCACCCGGACCAGCACCTCGCCATCTCCCAGTGCCGGCCGCTCCACCTGCTCGAACCGGAGCACCGCGGTCGAGCCGTAGGCGGGTTGGACGATCGCGTTCATGGTCTCCATCGGGTTCTCCTGACTTACGGTGTAAGTTGACTCGCTCCAAAGCTATGCTTACGGTGTAAGCCGTGTCAAGTCGACCCGCCAGAGCACGAACGCCCTTGACCCGGGAGCGGGTCCTGCAAACCGCCATCCGCCTCGCCGACAAGGGGGGCCTCGAGGCGGTGTCGATGCGCAAGCTCGCCCAGGAGCTGGGGGTGGAGGCGATGTCGCTCTACAACCATGTCGCCAACAAGGACGACGTGCTCGACGGTATCTCCGACCTGGTGGTGGCCCAGATCGAGCTGCCCGCGATTGGCGGCGATTGGAAGACGGAGATACGAAAGCGCGCCCACTCCGCCCATGAGGTGTTGCTGCGCCACCCCTGGGCCTCGATGCTGATCGTCTCCCGTCTCAACATCGGGCCGGCGATGTTGCGCTATGTGAACGCCACGCTCGGCTGCCTGCGCGAAGCCGGCTTCTCGTATCAGCTCGCCGATCGCGCCTGGAACGCGATCGACAGCCACATCTACGGCTTCACGCTCCAGGAGCTGAACTTCCCCCTGGAGCGCGCGGAGTATGAGAGTGCGGCGCGGGGTTTCCTCCCCATGCTTCCCGCCGAGCAGTATCCCTACATGCGGGAGCTCACCGCGCTGGTGGCCGACGGCGCCCACAATGGTGTGCAGCAGTTCGAGTTCGGGCTGGAGCTGATCCTCGACGGACTGGAGAGGTTGAGGACGAAAGCCTGACTTCAGCAACCCGGGTTGGGTGTCGCCACCTCAGGCCAGCTCCAGAACTCGCCGGAGGTGCTGCTGCACGGATGGAAGATTGGCCGGCCAGTTGGCATCGCTCAGAAAACTGGCATGGTTCATTACCCATTCCAGCGTCCAATGGACGTACAACCGCATGAGCCCTCCGCGGAGAGACGTCTCGAGCTCTTGCTCCTGCTTCAGGTAGGCGGGGATGCAGCCCATGAGGAATCCGTATCCCTTGTCGAGCATCTCGTCCCGTTGGAATCCGCTGTCCAGGTTCTCTTCGAGAACGCTGAGAATGAATCCCTGCCAGATGAAGTAATCATTGGGATCGACCCAGTCATTTCCCTCCTCCTGCCCTGATTCGTAGAGACGGTTGGCTTCATCCATGTCGTCGATCATCTGCTTCGCGATCACGTGCAGATGCCGCGTGAGGGGGGCCGAGATGAGCTCCTCGGGAGTGCCCTCGTCATGGATTGTCTGTAGGTGATTCCTGAGCGGCTGTATGACATGCACTTTGTCCGTGGCGTCGCCGTCCCCGGCCTCACACCGCTCCTCGTACATTTTCAGCGCGGCGAGGAGATGCGCCAGCTCCAACTTGTTGAGCTCTATTCTTGCCATGCACCCAACATAGGGGCGTCGTGGCATACCGTCCATCCGCGAAGTCGAGGGGAGGAGATGCGTTGCACGGTCATGAGGCTGTCGTGAGCCGTGTCACGAGTCAGCGCACGCGACGGAAGAACTCCCGCACGTCGCCGATGAAGAGGTCGGGCTCCTCCAGGGCGGCGAAGGTGCCGCCGCGGTCGAACTCCTTCCAATGAATGATGTTCGTATGGTCGCGGTCCGCGAAGCGGCGGATGGGCCGCAAGACGTCACGGGGGAAGAGCGCCACGCCGGTGGGCACCGGCGTCGGCTTCACGTCCTCCGCGAGATCCGCATCCTCGGGGGTGTCCGGGGTCTCGACGAAGGAACGGGACGAGGAGGGGGCCGTCTGGGTGAGCCAATACACCATGACGTTGGTGAGCAGGCGGTCCCGGCTGATGGCGTCCTCGGGTGAGTGGGTGCAGTCGGTCCATTCCTTGAACACCCCGATGATCCATGCCAGCTGGCCCACGGGGGAGTCCGTCAGACCGTAGGCCAGGGTCTGGGGCCTCGTGGATTGGATCTTCTTGTAGCCATACAACTCACGTTGGTAGTGGTCCGCGAAGGCTAGGCGGGCCTGATCGGCGTCGCTCAGACCCTCCATCTCGCCGGGCGCTCCCACCGGGAAGGTGATGAGTCCATTGGTGTGCACGCCCACGACCCGGTCGGGCACGAGCAGGCCGAGCTCGCGGGAGATCCACGTGCCCCAGTCGCCGCCCTGGGCGCCGTAGCGTGTGTAGCCGAGCCGCTGCATCAGCTCGGCCCAGGCCCGGGCGATGCGACGCGAGCCCCAGCCCGCCTCGTGCGTGGGTCCGGAGAACCCGTAGCCCGGAAGCGAGGGGATGACCAGGTGGAAGGCGTCGGCGGGGTCTCCACCGTGGGCACGGGGGTTCGTGAGCGGGCCGATGACGTCGAGGTACTCCACGATCGAGCTGGGCCAGCCGTGGGTGAGGATCAGCGGCAGCGCGTGGGGCTCGGGCGAGCGCACGTGCAGGAAGTGGATGTCCTGCCCCTCGATGCGGGTGATGAACTGAGGGTGACTGTTGAGTGTGGCCTCGTGGGCTCGCCAGTCGTAGGTGGTGCGCCAGTACGCGGCCAGCTCCTTCAGGTAGCCCAGGGACGCGCCATGGCGCCAACCGGCCCCGGGCAGTTCGTCCGGCCAGCGGGTGCGGCCCAGCCGCTCGCGCAGCTCGTCCAGCTCCGCTTGGGGAATGTCGATGCGAAAGGGGCGGATCTCACGGCTCTCTTCCAGGGTCGAACGCATGCGGCTCCTCCACTCCGTACAGTGTACGGACTCTCTATCTCATAATGCCGTACGGTGTACAGTATTTCCGCTTGTGGGAAGAATGACGGGGTGACGACCGAGTACAGCGGCAGTGGGGACCCCCAGCGGAGCATCGAGTTGCTGTGGGGGCTCCAGGAGCGTGGGAAGCGGGGGCCCAAGCCCCGGTTGACGGTGGAACGGATCGTCCAGGAGGCGATCGCGCTGGCGGACGCGGAGGGGCTGGGGGCGCTGTCCATGCGGCGGGTGGCGGACGCGCTGAAGGTGGCTCCCATGTCGCTGTACACCTACGTGCCGAGCAAGGCGGAGCTGATCGACGTCATGCTGGACCGGGCCTACGGCGAGCTACCCCGGAGCGAGGACGTGTCCGGGGGCTGGCGGGCGCGGCTGGAGCGGATCGCCCGGGAGAACTGGGCGCTCTACCACCGGCATCCGTGGATGCTGCACATCGCGAAGAGCCGGCCGGTGATGGGGCCGAACCTCATCGCCCGGTATGACCACGAGCTGCGCGCGGTGGACGGGATTGGCCTCACCGACGTGGAGATGGACTCGGTGGTGAGCCTGGTGGCGGGGCACGTCGAGGGGGCGGCGCGCCGCTCGGTGGAGGCCGCGCAGGCCGAGCGGCACACCGGCATGAGCGACGAGCAGTGGTGGGCGGCGCACGCTCCGCTGTTGGAGAAGGTCCTGGATCCCCAGCGCTACCCCACCGCGGCCCGGGTGGGGTCGGCGGCGGGGGCGGAGTACGGGGCCGCGACCCACCCCGCACACGCCTTCGAGTTCGGTTTGCAGCGCGTCCTGGATGGGCTCGAGGTGTTCATCCAGGCACGCACCCGGGGCCAGCGCTAGACGTCATGCAACGTCAGGATGCCTCGGGAGAACAGGGCCTGAAGCGTGTCCTCCTGGCCCCGCAGCCCCGGCTCCACCTCGCCTACCACGCGGCCGACCACCTGCGTCACCAACCCGAGCTCGGAAGCGCCCAGCTTCGTGTGGGCGAAATCCGAGAGCACCTGCCCTGTCTCCTTGTCCAATCCGCGCACCAGCGGCCCCATCTGGAAGCGCAGGGACTCCCAGGCCGGGGGCGGCGGCGGCGCTGACTCCACCCGCTTCAGCGTCTGACGAAGGCTTTCGGCGAAGGCCTCCCGGCGGAACGTCCGGAGGATGTACTCCCGCCCTTGCTGGCAGGCCTCCTTCACCCTCACGGGCCGTTGAACATCCTCGAAGATGCGGCGAGCCACTGGCGCGTAGCCAGCCGCCGCGTCGGACAACATCTCGGCGCTCTCCTGGACGAAGATTCCGTGACCCGGTGGCAGGTTGCGGCGGTTGTTGCCCACCCCATTGGTGTAGACCGGGCAGCCATTGAATACAGACTCGAGCACGTAGAACCCGAAGGGCTCCGGCACCACGTTGTAGGAGAGGCCAAAGCGCGCGGCCCGGAACAGCTTGAAGAGCTCCCGCTGCTTGAGCTGCGGCACGGGCAGCAGCACGTCCTCGAGCCGCAGCTCCAGCGCATCGAGCGCGGCCTTCGCGGCCGACACGTCCATGGGGAAGCCCCGCAGGAACGAGTACTCGAGGTGGGCGAAGTCCTGCTCGTGAATCACCAGGCGCCAAGGTCGGCGATCTCCTGACTCGCGCGCCAGCATTTGCAGTTGGAGGATGATGTGGAAGACGGCTTCCCAGTCCGCCTTCCCCCGCTGGATGGCGTGGCCAATCACATCTCCCGCCTCCATCGCCCGCAGCACGTGGGCCGGCAGATCCTCTCCCCCGATGAGCGGATGGCCGTCGGGACATTCCACACAGGGCAGCGGTGGAACGAGGTAGTCCACCCGGTGGAAGGCCCCCGGATCCATGCACCGGCGCTGGCTCCAGTCTGGCAGCGTCAGCAGCGAGCGGAGCACGTCGCGGATGTACGGGGACAGCGCGCAGTAGCCGTCGATCTCCGGGTTGGCCAACCAGGTGGACGGTGAGCCATGGAGGCCATGGAAGAGCACGAGCGTCTTGCGCGCGAGCTGCCGGCTCGGCCGACGGATGGAGAGGCCCTGGTCACAGAAGATGGCGAGATCCGCGGTGGGCTCCACCAGCAGCCGGTTCAAGCGCTCCGCGGTGGCCAGCGGAGTGTCTTCGTCGTTGCGTCCCAGGCGGGAGCGGTATTGCGCGGAGAGCTCATAACCGAAGGAGGACAGCGCCTCGGCCAGGCACGCGTTGATGGCACCGGAGGCCCCTGCATAGGGTTCCGCCTCGAAGAAAAGCTGGGCATGTGCGGGCATGGAGAACTCATTTGCGGTACGGCGTCCTGACTCCTAGAGTGACACAGTTGGCCCCGGGAAAAGAACAGACTCGCCAGGGTGACCTCCTCCGCGCGGCCCGCGTCCCATGGCCACCATCCTCTTCACCGTCAGACCCGAACGCGGGCACATCAACCCGAGTCTGAGAATCGCCCGCACCCTGCAGGTCCGGGGGCATCGCGTCCTCTACTGCGGCATCCCGGATATTGGAGAGCTCGTCCGTCGCGAAGGGTTCGAATTCGCCCCCATCTTCGAGGAGCTCTTTCCGGTGGGGTTCCGCGACGAGATGCGCGCACGGCTTTCCCGGCTGAGGGGGTGGGGGCG
This sequence comes from Archangium lipolyticum, assembly GCF_024623785.1. Taxonomy (NCBI): domain Bacteria; kingdom Pseudomonadati; phylum Myxococcota; class Myxococcia; order Myxococcales; family Archangiaceae; genus Archangium; species Archangium lipolyticum. The sequence continues at coordinate 299,944 of NZ_JANKBZ010000012.1, read as the reverse complement.
CCGGCGGGAAGAGCACTCGCTGGACCGCCGGTACGAAGCGGCCCAGAAATGCATCCTGGAGGGCGAGTTCGACCGGCCCTTCGCGCGGGCACGCGCCGATCTGCTCATCTGCGACGTGCTGATGCAGGAGCCCCCGCTGGTGGCCTGGGGTCATCACATCCCGACACTGCTGCTGAACACCACGCTGCCCCTTCGGCGTGAGCCGGGATTGCCGCCGCTCTCCTCGCCGCTTCTCCCGGATGGCGGAGCCGTGAGCCGGGCCCGCATCGCGCTCACCTGGCTGCGCGTCGGCGGGTTCACGCCCCTGGAGCGGTGGCTGGAAGTGCCCAAGGTCCGCTACCTCCACACGCTGGCCCGCAAGCACGGCTACCCGCTCGAGGCGCTGGACTTCAGCGGAGAGAACATCTGCGCGCGGCTGCCAGAGTTGGTGCTCTGCCCCCAGGAATTCGCCGAGCTGGCCGTCCCCCGCACCCGCGGTGAGTACCTGTACGTGGAGCCCTGCATCGACTACGAGCGCCAGGAGCCGGACTTCCCCTGGGAGCGGCTCGAGGCCTCCCGGCCGCTCGTCTTCTTCTCCCTGGGGACCCTCGCCAGCACGACGAGGAAGGCGGCCCCCCTGCTGCGCGCCGCCGTGGCCGCCGCCGCCCAGCGCCCCGGCTGGCAACTGGTGCTCTCGTTGGGCGGCGCGCTCACTCCGGAGGAGCTCGGCCCGCTGCCCGCCAACGTGATCGCCGTGCCTCACGCCCCCCAACTCCGCCTGCTGCGCCGCGCTTCGGTGATGGTCACCCATGGCGGCTTCAACAGCGTCAAGGAGTGCATCCACGCGGGGGTGCCCATGGTGGTGTTGCCGCTCCAGCATGATCAGCCCGGCATCTCCTCGCGGGTCGTCCACCACGGGCTCGGTGTGCGCCTGGAGCCGCGACGCGTGACGCCCTCACGGCTCGCCCATCTGGTGGACACGGTGCTGGGGACGCCGGGCTACAAAGCGGCCACGGAGGCCATGCGCGTGCGCTTCCTCGAGGCCGAGGAGAAGACGGGGGCGGCGCAGGTCATCGAGCGCTTCATGGACGCTCGAGGACGGCCGCCCACGACATGAATCACCCTTCGGCCTCAGAACCGCCCGGACAGCATCACGCCGCCGAGGTTGCCCGACACGTTCATCGACAGGTCCGTGGCCTTCGACTGTGTCTGCTCCTTGCGCCCGTGCAGCAGCAGGGGCACGCCCACGCCGAAGAGCGAGCCCGCCGCCGCTCCCACCAGCACGTCCGTGAGGTAGTGCTTGTCCGCGCCCATGCGCAGCAGCCCCACCGAGGCCGCCGCCGGCAGGCCCACCGCCCAGATGAGCCAGCGGTTCTTGTAGCCCCGCAGCTCGGACACCGTGCCCGCCGCCGTCACGAGCGAGAAGGCCATGCTGGTATGCCCGCTGTAGAAGGAGAGGTTGTTGTCGGTGGGGTGCTCGGTCTTCCCTTTTTCCTCCTCGGGCAGCACGTGCACGAAGGGGCGCTCGCGGCGCACCGAGAACTTCACCGCCTGGTTCACGACCGCGGCCACCACCGCCGTCTCCACGATGATGGTGGCGTCCTCCGCGAAGTAACGCGTGGGCGCCCCGCTGCCCCGGCCCAGCAGGTACTGCGCCCCGAGCACTCCCACGGGCAGCACGCCGAAGTCCGCGACGTCGCTCACGTCATCCCAGAGCGCGCGGCCCTCGGCGGTCTTCGCCCCGATTCCCCGGCCCCACCGGTCCACCGCGTTGAGGGTGTCCGTGCCGTCCGCCGAGCGGTCGCACCAGCTGCACCGGCTCAGGTCGATCTGCTTCTTGAGGATGGCCTCACTGCCGATCCACAGCGCCCCTCCGACTCCGGTGATGAGCGCCTCACGCGTCCAGTTGAACTCGAGCGCGTGAATCGTCGGGGCATCCGCGGCCTGCTGGGCGCCAGGCAGGGCTCCGGCCGGGACGGGGGTGGAAGCAACCAGGGAAGCAAGCGCTAGAAAACAGAGGGAAGTTGGCACGGAGGCGAGCATAAATGCGCCCCTCGCTCCGTTCTAGAATCCCCCACTCCGTATGTCCTCTCCTCGTCGTACCCTTCAGGTCTTCCCCGATGCCGGCCGCCGGCAGGCCGCCTTGCGCGCGGCTCGGGGCTCCTCCGGCATCGTCCGGGGGGATGCCTTCCTCACCTGGGACGGCTTCCTGGAGGCACTGGGTGGAGCGCGCGAGCTGGGCCGGCGCCCGTGCTCGCCCGTCGCCGCTCGCACCGTGGTGGCCTCGCTCGCCCAGGGACTGGGCTCCACCCCCTTTGGCGACTTCGTCCACGAGCCCGCCTTCGCCCGCGCCGCCCTGGAGGTGCTGCTGGACCTTGAGGCCGGCCGGCTCTCCCCGCGCGAGCTGCAGGATGCCCTGGAGGTGCTCCCTCCCGAGCGGCGCAACCGCGTCCGGACGCTCGCCCTCCTGCACCACGCCTACGAGCAGAAGATGGCCGAGCTGGCCCTGGCCGACCGCGAGCACGTGGTGCGCGGGGCTCGCGAGGCCCTGGAGCGCAACGACTGGCCCGCCGCCTGGGACGACGTGGGCACCCTGGTGCTGCACGGCATCTACGACGTCCGGCCCTCGAAGCTGGAGCTGCTGATGGCCCTGGCGGCGGCCTGCGACGCGCGGCGGGTGACCCTGCGCGTGGAGACTCCGGTGGGTGGCTCGCCGGTGGCGGACGCGGCCCTGGCGGCCCTCTTCCGCGCCTTCGAGAACCGCGGCGAGGCGCTCCCGCACGTGGACCTCTTCAAGGCGGACGTCACCTTCGAGGCCCGCCCGATGGCGGAGCTCGGCCGGCACCTCTTCTCCCCCCGGGCGCCCAAGGACGTGCTCCAGGGCGAGGTGGAGGGCCTGCGCATGTGGAGCGCGGGGACGGCGCGGGACGAGGCCCGGCTCATCGCCCGGGACGTGCGCCGTCTGGTGTCGGAGGGCGTGTCTCCCGGGAACATCGTCGTGGCATGGCGTGACCTGGGGGCCGAGGCCCGCTGGGTGGCGGATGCCTTCTCCGAGCTGGGCGTGCCCGTGCGCCTGCCCTGGGGCGAGCCGCTCGCCCTGGCCGGCCCGGTGCGGCTGGCGTTGGACCTGCCGCTGCTGGTGGAGGACGGTTTCCCCGCCGAGCGCGTGGCGGAGCTGGTGTCCAGCCGCTACGCGCCCATCCTCTCGCGGGGGGCCCCGGAGGCTCCGGCGACGCTCCTCACGCTCGCGGCCGTCCGGGATGACCGGCTGGGCGCGGCGCGCGGGAAGGGCGCGTATGACCTGCGCCTGGAGGCCCTGGCGAAGCGGTTGGAGCCGCTGCCCAACCAGGTGCGCCCCAGGGAGCAGCGGCGCGCCCACGAGGCCCGGGTGCTGCGCGAGCGGTGCCTCTTCCTGCTCGAGTCCTGCCGCCGCATTCCGGAGCAGGGGAAGGCCTCGGAGCTGCTCGCCGCCTGGTGGCAGGTGGTGGGCCGGTTGGGGCTGCTGGACTCGGAGGGCGCGCTGGACGCGCCCGCGGACGAGGGACTGGGAGCGCTCGCGCTGGACGCGAGGGCTCGGGACGACGCGGCCCGGTTGGCGCTGGTGGCGCGGGTACGAGAGCTGGAGCGGACGCTCGCGGCGGTGGGCGGTGGCCCCCGGTTGCGGCGGCGCACCTTCGGCCGCTGGTTGCAGGACATGATGCGCGACGTGCATCTGCCCGCGCGCGGGCCCTCGACGGCCGCCGTGGAGGTGCTGGACGTGCGCGAGCTGGAGGGGCGCTCCTTCGGCCACGTCTTCCTCGGAGGCATGGCCGAGGGCCGCTTCCCCGGGAGCGAGCCACCCAACCCGCTGCTGGGTGACGCCGAGCGCATCGCCCTCAACAAGCACCTGGGCCGGGACGTCTTCCGCCTCACGGGCGGCGAGTTCGAGGACCGCGCGCCGTGGCGCCTCACCGAGGACCGGCTCCTGTTCGCCAGCGTCCTGGCCGCCGCCGAGGAGACGGTGAGCCTGTCCTTCTCCGTGGAGGGCCCGGGTGGCCAGGAGCAGGCGCCCTCGGCCTTTCTGGAGGAGGTGCGGCGGCTGACGGGGACGACGTGGGAGGCGCGCTCGCTGCCGGCCATCGTGCCGCTCGATGAGGTGCTCACGGAGCCGGAGCTGCGCCAGCGGGTGGTGCTGGAGTCGCTCGCGCTCGAGAAGCTGCGCGTCTCCGCGCCGGATCCCGCCCGGAACGTGCTCAGGAGCCGTTTCACGGACGCGCCCTGGCTCGCCTCGTCGAAGGAGATGGTGCAGGTGGAGATCGAACGCCTGCACTTCTTCGGTGACACGCGCAAGGGCGCCGGCCGCTACACCGGCGCGGTGGATGACCCGGCCCTGGGCGAGGCGGTCCGGGACGCGTTCCGCTTCGGCCCCGAGCGTCCGCTGTCAGCCTCGGCGCTCGCGCGCTTCGGCAACTGCGGCTTCCAGGGGTTCCTGTCCTACGGGCTGAAGGTGCCCGAGCCGGAGCAGCCGGGCGAGGAGTTCGACCGCAGGGGGCAGGGTGTCTTCTGGCACCGCGTGCTGGAGGAGTTCTTCAAGCGGCTCAAGGAGCGCAAGCTGCTGGGCCGGGGGCTCGACGAGATACCGGAGGCGCTGTTGGACACGGTGCTCGACGAGGTGCGGGCGCACTTCGAGGAGCGGCACTACGTGGGACACCCCGCGCTGTGGCGCCTGGCGCGCGAGCGGGCGAAGAACATGGTGCGCCGCATCCTCATGGACGAGCGGCGGGGTCTGCCCTTCGAGCGCTTCGAGCCGAAGGAGTTCGAGCTGCGCTTCGGGCCTCGCAACCCCGCCGAGGGGTGGAACGAGGTGACGCTCCAGGTGGACGAGGACGTCATCCACTTCGAGGGCACCATCGACCGGCTGGACATGGCGGGCGGCGAGGTGGGCGTCATCGACTACAAGTCCGGCAAGCTCTCCCGGTCGGAGCTGAAGAAGAAGCTGCTCGACTCGGACTTCCAGCTCCCGCTGTACCTGTACGCGGCACGGGCGAGCGGCCACCTCCAGACGCGCCAGGCGGCATGGTTCTCGCTGAGGACGGGCGAGGTCATCCACCTGTCGGAGGTGCTGGAGAAGGACGCGGTGGAGATGGACGAGCTGTTGTCCACCGAGCCCAAGGTGCGGGAGCGGCTGGCCGCCGAGGCGAAGCCCAACCTGGCCAACGCCGTGGAGGCCCTGATCCGCACCGTGAGGGCGGGGCAGTTCGCCATGAGGCCCAAGGACTGCGGGAGCTGCGGCTACCGCCCCGTGTGCCGCATCACCGAGCGGCGGCTCGTGGAGGAGGAGGGCTCGTATGAGTGAGGCCTCGCTCCTGGCGCTGGAGAAGAACCTCGCCTTGATGGCGGGTGCCGGCGCGGGCAAGACGTACAGCCTGGTGACGATGACGCTGCACCTGCTGGCCGGTGCGCGCGAGGGCCTGAAGCCCCTGCGTCCCTCGCGGCTGTGCATGGTGACGTTCACCGACAAGGCCGCCGCGGAGATGCGCGCTCGCGTCCGGACGCGTCTGGATGCGCTCGTCCAGGCCGAGCCGAAGGCGGTGCTGGAGCCGGAGCTGCGGGCCTCGCTCGAGCGGCTGGACAAGCCCTTTCCCACCCGGGACGCATGGCGGGCCCTGCGCGAGGAGCTGAGCTCCGCCTCGGTGGGCACCTTCCACTCGCTGTGCGGCCAGTTGCTGCGCCGCGCGCCTCCGGGCTCGGGCGTGGACCCGTCCTACGAGGTGCTCGACGATCTGGAGGCCCGCTCGCTCGTGCTGGACGTGTGCGAGCGCGTGGTGCTGGACGCGCTGGAATCCGGTGACGCCGGGGTGCGCGAGCTGTGCCAGGAGCTGACCTTCTCCGGCTCCGACTTCACCGAGGGCCTGGTGTCCTCGCTGGCCGCCACCTACGGCAAGTTGCGCGAGGAGGGCCTGCGCGCCGCGGACGCCCGCATCTCCGACGTGGGCGAGGCCCGGGCCGCGTTCGAGAAGCTCGTCGAGCGGTGCCGTCACCTGTGCGCCACCGTGCGTGAGCTGGACGTCAAGGGCGAGTGGAGTGAGCTCCGCGAGCAGCTCGAGGCCGCGTTGAATGGCCTCACGCCGGAGAACTGCTTCGAGCCCGAGCGGTTGCCCTCGCTCAAGGCGGCCTTCCTCGAGGACGGCCGCGACGTGCGCCGGCTGAAGAAGGAGCCGGGCAACTCGATGAAGGAGCTGTACTGGGCCTTCTTCGGGAAGAGCGACGGCTCGGTGATGCGCCTGGAGGACGCGTATGCCGGGTGGCGTACCGCGCCTTTCGAGGCCTCCTTCCGCTCGCTGCTCACGCAGGTGGCGGCGCGCCACGAGGAGGAGCTCTCCCGGCGCAACGCGCTGGACTTCACCGCGCTGCTGGTGAAGACGCGGGATCTGCTGAGAGACCTCCCGGACTTCCGCCGCCAGACGCAGGAGCGCCTGGGCGCGCTGCTGGTGGACGAGTTCCAGGACACCAACCGGTTGCAGTTGGAGCTGGTGCTGCTGCTCGCCGAGAAGCGCGACGGAGGCCCGCGCCCGCTGGGTCCGGACGAGGACCTGGTGGCCTCGCTCCCGTTGGAGCCCGCCTTCCTGTGCGCGGTGGGAGACCGCAAGCAGTCCATCTACGAGTTCCGCGGCGCCGACGTGTCCGTCTTCCAGGTGCTGGCGAAGAAGATCGAGGATGAGGGCGGAGCGCGCGGCTTCCTCCAGCAGAACCGGCGCTCGGTGAAGCCGCTGCTCGACTTCTTCAACGAGGCCTTCGCGGGCGTGCTGGTGGCGGGGGAGGGCGGAGCGCGCCCCTACGAGGTGGTGTACGTCCCCAAGGAGGACGACCTCGCGGCGGTGCGCGAGACGCCCGTGCCGGACGCGGTGGTGGAGCGGCTCCAGCTGGACGACGAGCTGTCCACGGGCGAGCTGCGCCTGGCGGACGCCGATGCGGTGGCGAAGCGGCTGAAGGTGATGCTGGCCCCGGACGCGGAGCCCTGCGTGGCGCGCGAGGACGGCGAGGGCCTGCGCCCGGCGCGGGGTGGCGACGTGGCCATGCTCTTCCGGACCTTCTCGCACCTGGAGGTGTACCGGCAGGCGCTCATCCGCCACGGGATTCCCCACCGGGTGCTGCGCGGGCGCGGCTTCTATGGAGCGCAGGAGGTGCTGGACCTGGCCTCGCTGCTGTCGCTGCTGGCGGACCCCGAGGACGCGCTCGCCTTCGCGGCGGTGCTGCGCTCGCCGCTGGTGGGCCTGTCCGATGCCTCGCTCTTCCGGCTCGCCGGGCCCGAGGGCCTGTCGCTGCCCGTCGTGGAGCGCCTGGGGTCCTCCGCACTGGAGGCGCTGCCCGAGGGCGAGCGCGTCCGCCTGGAGCGCTTCCTCACGGCACTGCCGGAGCTGCGGCGCGAGCGGGACCGGCTCGGCGTGCGGGCCCTGCTGCGGGCCGCGATGGACGTGACGGGCTACCGGGAGGCGCTCGCGGGCACTCCGTACGCGGAGCAGGCGAGCGCCAACGTGGAGAAGTTGCTCTCGCTAGCGGGCCGGCGCGACGAGCGCGGCTCCGGGGGCTGCGTGACCTTCGCCCGCGAGCTGCAGCGGCTGGCCAACGAGGAGCCCACCGAGTCCCAGGCGGACCTGCTGGAGGCGGGAGATCCTCGCGCGGTGCAACTGCTCACCATCCACCGGGCCAAGGGCCTGGAGTGGCCGGTGGTGGTGGTGCCTTCGCTCGGCAGCCTGCGGCGCTTCTCCAGCGGCCGGGCCCTCTTCGAGCGCGGTCATGGCCTGTGCTTGCGGCCCTGGTTGCCGGACAGCCTCGACAAGTTCCGCTCTCCCCGTTTCGACCAGGTGAAGGACGAGCTGAAGCGGCGCGAGACGGCCGAGTACCGGCGCCTGCTGTACGTCGCGCTCACCCGCGCCAGGGACAGGCTCATCCTCTCTGGAGGCGCGGAGCGCGGTGCGTCCGACTCGTGGTGGTGCCTGCTCGACGAGCAATTGAAGGACAACGCACGGCTGCGCGGGCTCGTCGAGGACGTGGACGTGGAGACGCTCCCCCCGCCCGCGGAAGCCCTCGAGCCGGAGGACGTGGACCCGTCGGAGCAGGAGGCCCGCGTCGAGGCGGCGGTACAGCGGGTATACGAGGGCATGGCCGCGGTCTCGCCCGAGGTGGCGGTGGTGGGGACCGAGGCCGTGCAGGACTTCATCACCTGCCCGCGCCGCTACCATTATGTGCACCGGCTCGGGCTGCGCGCGGAGGGCGTGCCCTGGGAGACGCCTCGCGAGTCCCCGTCCTACCTCGAGCTGGATGCCTGGGGCGGAGCCGCTCCGAGTCCCTCGGGACGGGTGATGACCCTCCTGCGGGGGGTGGACTTCCGCCTCGCCCGGACGGAGGCCTCCGAGCGGCACGCCCGCCTGGAGGCGCTCGTGCGCGAGGTGGGCTGGGACCTGGCGGATGACGGAGTCGAGGAGGCGCTCGCCACCGTGGAGCGCTTCCTGGGCACCGCCTTCGCCCGGCGGGTGGCGGAAGCGCCCTCGGCGGACGTGCACCGCGCACTGCCCTTCGTGCTGCCGTTGCCGGGCGACGGCTCGGCTGCCCTCGAGGGCGAGGTGGACCTCCTCTGGCAGACACCCTCGGGCGAGGCCCGGGTGGTGGCCTTCAAGCCCGGCAAGCGCTCCCCGAGGGGCGTGGCCGCCCATGCCGAGTCCCTGTCGGCCCTGTTACTGGCCTCTCGTCGGCTGGTGCGTGAGGGAGTCCCCGTGGAGGTGGGCGTGGCCTTCCTGGGCGAGGACGTGCCAGAGCCGGAGTTCCCCTCGCTGCCCAGGGACACGGGTTCCATCGCCGAGCGTCTCCGGGAGGCGGCACGGGGGGTGGTGGAGGCGGATGTGGGAGGCAGGTGGCCGGGCAGGGAGCGGTCGACTTGTGAATCACTGGGGTGTGGCTTCGCGGAACACTGTCACGCGGGCCCTCGTGCGTGCTAAGGCGGGCGCCATATGCCGAACGTCGTCGTCATCGGAGCGCAGTGGGGAGATGAGGGGAAGGGCAAGGTCGTGGACCTGCTCACCGAGCACGCCCAGGTGGTCGTGCGCTTCCAGGGAGGCAACAACGCGGGCCACACCCTCGTGGTGGGCGGCCAGAAGACGGTGTTGCACCTCATCCCCTCGGGCATCCTCCATGCGGGGAAGACCTGTGTCATTGGCAACGGGGTGGTGTTGGACCCCGCCGTGCTGGTGAAGGAGATCGACACCCTCAAGGAGCGTGGCTTCCTGAAGGATGATTCGCACTTCCTCATCTCGGACAACGCCCACGTCATCTTCCCGTGGCACAAGCTGCTGGACACGTACCGGGAGAAGGCCCGGGGTGTGAGCGCCATCGGCACCACGGGGCGGGGCATCGGCCCGGCCTACGAGGACAAGGTGGCCCGCCGGGGCATCCGCGTGCGCGACCTGCTCAACTCCGAGCGTCTGCGCAAGCGCATCGATGAGCGGCTCCCGGGCGTGCGTGACGAGCTGCGCGAGCTGTGCCGCGCCGCGAACGAGCAGGTCCCCGAGCTGGACGTGCAGAAGTTCCACGAGGAGTTCTCCGCGCTGGGCGAGCGGCTGCGGCCCCACGTGACGGACGTGTCGCTCTACCTCTCGAGCCAGGTGCAGCGCGGCGCGCGCATCCTCTTCGAGGGTGCCCAGGGCACGCTGCTGGACGTGGACCACGGCACCTACCCGTTCGTCACCAGCTCCAACTGCGTGGCGGGCAACGCGGCGGTGGGCTCGGGCCTGGGCCCCACGGCCATCGACAAGGTGATGGGCATCAGCAAGGCCTACACCACGCGCGTGGGCGGCGGTCCCTTCCCCACGGAGCTGACGGACGAGACGGGCGACCGGCTGCGCAAGGTGGGTGACGAGTTCGGCGCCACCACGGGCCGTCCGCGCCGCTGCGGCTGGCTGGATGGCGTGGTGCTGCGCTACGCGGTGCGCGTCAACGGCCTCTGGGGCCTGGCGCTCACGAAGCTGGACGTGCTCTCCGGCCTCAAGACGCTGCAGATCTGCAACGCCTACGAGCTGGACGGCAAGCGCATCATCGAGCTGCCCGGGGACTACGAGGACCTGGCGCGCGTCAAGCCCATCTACGAGACCATGCCGGGCTGGGACGACAAGCTCGCCGGGGTGCGCACCTTCGACGAGCTGCCGGAGAACGCCAAGCGCTACGTGCGCCGGGTGGAGGAGATCTGCGGCGTGCCCGTGGTCTGCATCTCCGTGGGCGCCGACCGCGGCGAGACGGTGCTCCTGCAGAACCCCTTCCGCAGCTGACGGCTCCGGGTTGAGAAGCTCCGAACAATCGGAGTTCCCCGGAAGTCAACCCCTGGACTTCCCTGCCTGCCCGGCAGGGGAGTCGGTGGCGCACGTCAGACCGTGACCTTAGTTTCACGTGTATGGACAGGCGCGATGCGAAGGCAGGCAAGCAGGTGTTCCGTCCACACGCTGTGCTCGCGGCCGTCATGGGCGCCGCGACACTGCTCTGGTTGGGCGTGTTGGTGTACTTGCTCCGTTTCGACGGGGTTCCGGTCCAGACGTTCCTCTCCGCGCTCTTCTTCGTCCTCTTCTTCGGGGTGTCCGTGACGTACTACGGGCGCACCCGCATCGTGGTGGACTCGGGAGGCATGACGTACCGGGGCCTGGTGCGCACGCGGCGCTTCTCCTTCGCGGACATCCGCAAGGTGGATGTGATGCCCGGCCCGGTGACGGTGTACGCCGTGCGAGGAAGCCGGGGCTTCGTGCACTTCACCAGCCTCTTCTCGCAGCACCGCCACCTGGCGCGGCTCCTCATCGAGCGCTCCGGTCTCTCGCCGATGCGCGCCTGAGGTTCAGCCCATCAGGGCGTAGGTGGCGAGCAGGCCCACCAGGGCCAGCATCGCCCCGAGTCCGATGAGCCACCACTCACCCCGCGGCCGCGAGCGCTCCGGTGTCTGTTCCCGGGAGGCCACCGCGGGAGGGGCGTCCGAGGCGGGTTCCCCGGCGGGGGCTATTTCCGGCTCGGTGGGAGCCTCCTCCTTCTGGGGCGGAGGGGGCTCGGCCATGGGGGCCTGGAAGCGCAGCAGCGTCCGGCCCAGCTCGATGACGTCGCCCTCCTTCAGCGTGGAGGCCGTCTCCACCCGCACCCGCTGGCCGTTGAGGTAGACGCCATTGGGGCTGTCCAGGTCCTCCAGGAGGAAGGAGCCCTCCTGGTGCCGGATGCGCGCGTGGCGGCGGGACACGGCGATGTCCCGCAGGCGCACCGCGGCCTCCTTGCCCCGGCCGAGCTCGGTGCTCGCCTCGGCGAGGGCGAAGGTCCGGCCCACGTCCGCTCCGATGAGGCAGGTGAGGGTGGCGGCCCGCGAGGGGGGCGGTTCCTCCATGTCCGTGAGGAGGTGTTTGAGCACGGCCATGGTGCCCACCTGCCGCTCGGTGTCTCCGGCGGGAGCCAACACCTTCAGGCTCATCGTCTCGGGCAGTCCCACCACCTCTCCCGGAAGCACGAGGCGCGAGACACCCGGCGGCACCATCACCCCGGCCACGGTGAAGGTCCGGGTGGCCTCGACCATCAGGCGGTCGGCTTCGATGCGCAGCGTCAGCAGGCGGTCCGGGAGCCCCTCGAGCCGGACGTGGTCCTCGGCGCCTCCGCCCAGCAGGTGGACGCCCTCGGGCAGCTCGAAGGGGGTGGCGGTATTCATGTGCTCGAATTCGAAGTGCATGGCTCCGGGCGGCGCAGCAATCCGGGTGCCGCTCCGGGCGGGCCGGATTGCGGGGAGTTGCCGCCTCCTGGCCGTCTCGTCTCCGGTCTCCCATCCACCTGGGCGGACGGGCTTCGGGTCCCTTCTCCGAGACATCCGCCAGGGGGAGCCCTAGGATTCCCGGCCTCGATGCGCCCCCCCTTCCGCCTCCTGACGTTGTTGTCGCTCACGCTGCTCGCCACCGGTTGCCGCGACGAGCAGGCCGGTCCGAAGCCCCGCGCCAAGGCCCTGCCGCCCCCCGCCCAGGCCCGCGTGCTGGACGCCGCGCCGGCGGACCTCACCTGGCGCAGCGGGGCCACGTTCGCGGGCGGCGGGGTGCGCTACCTCGGCACGCGCGTCTCCCCGCCGGTGGCGGTGCCCGGCCAGCCGGTGCAGCTCTCGCACTACTTCGAGGCCCTGCGCCCCATGCCCCAGGGCTGGGAGTTCTTCGTGCACGTGGTGGACCCTTCCACCGGGCAGATGATGGTCAACGCGGACCACGGTTTCGCCGCGGGCGCGGCGCCGCTGGGCTCCTGGCCCGTGGGCAAGGTGGTGGAGGACGTCCACACGGTGCCCATGCCTCCGTCACCCGGCCGGGTGGTGCTCGGCTTCTGGCAGGGGGATGCGCGCCTCCCGGTGGATGACCCGAGCGCGCACATGGGCGACAACCGCATCTTCGGCCCGCAGCTGGGTGGGGCCGCCCCCTCGCTGCCCGAGTACAGCGTCCGCCGTGCGGCGAAGGCCCCGGCCATCGATGGGGTGCTCGACGACGCGGTGTGGAAGGACGCTGCCCCGGTGGTGCTCCGCGGCAGCTTCGATGGCCGCCCGGCCTCGCTGCGCACCGAGGCTCGGCTGGCCTACGACGACCAGCACCTCTACGTCGCCTTCGACGTGGAGGATCCGGACGTCTGGGGCACGTTGCGCAAGCGGGACGAGCCCATCTACGAGCAGGAGGTGGTGGAGATCTTCCTCGACGCCAACGCGGACGGGCGCACCTACAACGAGATGCAGGTGTCTCCGCACAACGTCACGTTCGACGCCTACTTCCCCGCGCGCCGGCAGGGAATGGACCTGGGCTGGGACTCGGGGATGACGACGGCGGTGAAGGTGCGCGGCACGTTGGACGAGCCGTCGGACCGCGACGAGGGCTGGCGGGTGGAGATGCGCATCCCCTTCGCCCGGCTGGCCGAGGTGCCTCACCTGCCCCCGGCCAAGGGCGACCGCTGGCGCTTCAACCTCTACCGGTTGGAGCACCTGGAGCGGCGGCAGGTGGAAGGCCAGGCCTTCTCCCCCCTCTTCGTGGGGGATTTCCATGCGCTGCCGCGCTTCGGGTTGCTCGTCTTCGAGTAGCCGCTACGAGTGCGGGGAGATCTCCCAGTGGGCGTCCGCGATGGAGCGCTCGGTGGGGTCCCCCAGGAAGCGGAGGAAGCCGCGCAGCTCGAGGGTGTCGATGAGCTCCTCGGCTTCGTATTCGGAGAAACCCTTCATGTCGACGAGCATGTCGCGCATGAGCGACTTGCCACGCAGGTAACCCACGGGCTCGCCCGGGGCGAGACGGTTCTTCAGGTCGGCGGTGAGCTGCCGCAGATCGAGGTCTTCGGAGATCATCGCCTCAAGGTTGGGGACGCGAGGCCACCGGGGCAACCTGGGACTCGGGAGCCGGGGCCGCGGGCGGCAGGAAGGCACTCAGGCGGACGTCCTTCCCATCGCTCTCCAGGGTGATGGCACCGTGCACATCCGTACGAAGGCACTCGGTGCCCTGGGAACGGTAACGCTCCTCCACCTCCGGATGGGGGAAGCCGAAGCGGTTGCGGCGGCCCACGCAGAAGACGACATACCGGGGGCGCACCCGCTCGAGGAGCTCCTCCGTGGACGACGTGCGCGAGCCATGGTGGGCGGCCTTGAGCACCGTCACCCGTCCGAGCTTCCCGGTCGCCAGGAGCGCGGCCTCGCCTTCTTCCTCCACGTCGCCGGGGAGCAGCACGGTGACGTCGCCGTGGCGCACCAGGAGCACCACGCTCCTGTCGTTCACGCCCTCCATCAACTCCCGGTCCTCGGGAGGGCCGAGCACCTCCAGGGTGGCCTCTCCCAGCGCGTAGGTGGGGTGTCCGAGCTGTACTTCCTCCACCTGGGCCTCCCTGGCCGCGGCGATGAGCTGCTTCGACAGGGGCCCGTCCGCGCTGCCAGCGGAGAGCCAGAGTCGCTCGGTGGGCACCTGCGCCAGGGTGGAGACGAGCCCGAGCGCATGGTCCGGGTGGGGATGGGAGAGGACGGTCAGGTCCAGCTTGTCGATGCGCGAGGCCTTCAGGAAGGGGACGATGACCCGCTGCCCCGGGTCCGCGCCCCCGGGCACGCCGCCTCCGTCGAGGAGCACATGGTGCCCGCGAGAGCTGAGCACCATCGAGTCCCCCTGGCCCACGGACAGGAAGGTGATGCGCAGACCGGGCTCGGGAGCGAGGCGAGGCAGGAGGATGACGAGCACCACCCCCAAGGGGGCGAGGAGCCCACCGAGACGCCAGCGCCGCTCACCGAGGGCCCAGCATGCGAGCCCCGCGGCGTAGAGCAGGGAAGCCGTGACGCCGAAGGAGGGCAGGTCCATCGTGGCCAGCGGCACGTGCGCGAAGAAGCGGGTGAGCCAGAGGAGCAGCTCCGAGACCCAGGCCCCGCCCCACAGCAGTGGAGTGGCCAGCACGGGCGCCACCACGTAGAGGGCCGCGCCGCCCGCCGCGAAGCCGGTGAGCAGGCCGCACAGGGGCATGCAGACGATGTTGGAGACGAGGCCGGCGAGGCTCGCGCGGCCGAAGGTGCCCGCCACCAGGGGCATGCTGGCCACCGTCACCGCGGCGCTCGCGCAGAACGTCTCCAGCACCGTCTCCCGGGTGCTCGCGAGCAGGCGCTTCACCCGGTGGGACTCCTTGGGGTCCGGAGGCGGGAGGGGAATGGCCTCGCGCAGGGCGGGGGTGAGCAGCAACAGGCTGAAGACGGCGAGGAAGGAGAGCTGCAGCGACAGGTCGACGACGCTGGAGGGCGCCCAGGCGACGAGCACCGCGGCGGCGGTGGCCAGGCTGTTGAGCCCATCGGCCCGCCGCCAGAGCGCGAGCCCCAACAGCACCACGGTGGCCATCACCGCCGAGCGCACCGCGGGTGGCTGGTTGCCGGTGAAGACGACATAGGCCCAGACGAAGGGCACGGAGGCGGGGGCCGCCAGCCGGCGGGCATCCACCCGGCGCAGGCTCCTCAGCCGCGCCCCGGCCCGGACGAACACCTGGCGCAGCAGCGCCAGCGTCATCAGCGCGAGCGCAGCCACGTGCAGCCCACTCACGCTGAGTACGTGCGCGAGTCCACTCCGGGAGAAGTCCTCCTCCAGGGAGTCATCGAGCGCGGCGCGCTGTCCGGCGGCCAGGGTGAGGAAGAGGGCCGCGGCGTCGGGCGAGGGGGCCACGGCGCGCACCGCCTGGGAGAGCCCTTCCTGCGTGCGCACCAGGTACTGGCGCCAGCCGGAAGGAGGGGACAGCACGAGCAACCGCGAGCCCTGGATGCTGCCGGAGAAGGCGAGCCCCTGCCGCCGCCGGGTCGCGGACAAATCCTTTTCTCCAGGGTTCGAAGCGGGCTCGAGCGGCTTGAGCTTCGCCTCCGCGCGCAGGCGCTGTCCGGGCAGGAGCGGGGGCGGTTCTCCATGGACATAGAGGCTCGCGTGGAAGCGCGCGGGGCTCCCGGCGCCCTGGCCCACACGGGCCACCGCGAGCAGGAGGCGCGTGGAGTCCTCGAAGCGGTCCACGCGCTCCACCTCGCCCTCCAGCACCGTGGTGCCTCCTGCTTCGAGGGCATGAGGCACATCGGCTCCGGCCTCCAGGGTGGCCAGACCCGCACCGGTGAAGCCCAGACACAGGAGCACGCCCAGATGGGCGCCAGGCAGGCGAGCGAGCCACAGGGAGAGAATCCCGAGGGCCGAGGCAGCCATTAGTTGGAATAATCCACCAATGACATGCGTTCTCAAGGCCAGACCCGCGCCGAGCATGAGGCTCACAGCGGGAAAGAAAAGAGGACGCGCGGTCAGATCGCGCCACGAGTACCGGCCCACCATCCACCCCCACCACCCACCCGATCCATCCCGTCGTGGTGCACCGCCCTACCGAGCGAGCGCATACACACAAAGGTCCCCAGGCTAGTCGGGAAAATCCGGGCGGGTCAAGGCTTCAATGTTGCTGGAAGGGGTCGATTGTGGTACTCGTGCTCTGCTTTCTGAGGCCGGGTGTCAAGCCAAGCCATCGTAAGGAGGCGGTAACGAGTGCAGACGAGCTTCAAGACCGGCGATAAGGCGGTTTACCCGGGGCAGGGTGTCGGCGAGGTGATGGGTATCGAGCACACCGAAGTAGCCGGGCAGCGCCAATCCTTCTATGTGCTGCGCATCCTGGAGAACGGGATGCGGATCATGATCCCAATCAACAAGGTGGGATCGGTCGGCCTCCGGGAGATCATCAGCGAAGAGGATGTCAAGCAGGTCTACTCCATCCTGAAGGAGAAGGACATCTCGGTCGACTCCACGACGTGGAACCGTCGCTACCGGGAGTACATGGAGAAGATCAAGACGGGCTCGGTGTTCGAAATCGCCGAGGTACTTCGCGACCTGTACCTCCTCAAGGGAGACAAGGACCTGTCGTTCGGTGAGCGCAAGATGCTGGACACGGCGCGCTCGCTGCTCATCAAGGAGCTGTCGCTGGCCAAGGATTGCTCCGAGGAAGAGATCGAGACGGATCTGAAGAAGATCTTCAACATCGCCTAGCCGTCCTGAGGCGGAGTTAGAAAGCCCCGGTTCCCCGAAGGTGGGGACCGGGGTTTTTTCATGTCGAACGAGTCGGAGCTGCGGGAAGAGCGGGACGAGCGCATCGCGGAGCTGGAGGCGCGGATCCGCCGGCGTGGGGTGGGGGTGCGGGCGCCGGTGGCGGTGTTCGCGATGGTGGTGGGGGGCGTGCTGCTGGGACTGCTGTGGAAGGATCTGACGTACTTCTTCTCACCGAGGACGCCGCTGACGCTGGGAGCGGAGGGGGCGTACCGGTACGACGTGCTGGAATCCAACCGCTACGTGCAGGTGCACGGAATCCCCACGGCCCGAGGGGCCTACGGGAGAGACGGTGAGGACGTGTACGTGGTGGTGGGCCTGCGCGAGTCGCCGTTCCTGGTGCGCCGGCATGCGCTGCCTGGGGAGGAGTGGGCTCCGGGGCGGGTGCCGAGACAGCCGGACCAGAGACCCTTTGGGGTGAGAGGGCGGCTGCTGTCGGAGGAAGACGCGAGACGATACCAGGAAGGCTTCAAGCTGTTGAGGGAGTGGGGGGAGGTGCAGCCGAAGGACGGAAAGCTGTGGCTGGTGGTGGAGGGTGAACGACCCGGAGGGGACAAAGGGGTGCCCTTCATCGCGCTGGTCCTGGTGACGTTCATCGTGGCCAACGGCGCACTGCTGATCCGAGGCCTCCAAAAGCGCTTCCACCCCTCTCCCTCCGGGAGAGGGACGGGGTGAGGGTCTCGGGGTCCCCGGGTTCAGCCCTCTCCCCCTGGGAGAGGGACGGGGTGAGGGTCTACCGCTCGTTCCCCTGCCTATTCTCCTGCATCTGTGCCTGCGCGAGCGCCTTGCGAATCAAGGGCGCATAGGTGCCCCAACCATTCGCGAGCTCCTGATCGAGCTCACGGGCGTTGGACAGGTGCTGAAGCGCGGAAGCGGAATCGCGAGCGGCGAGCGCGGCGTTGCCGGCAATCCACTCGGCCTGGAAGCGGGAGAGCGTGGAGGCCAGGGCCTCGAGGTGGGCGCTCCGGGCGAGTGCGAGGGCGGCTTCGACATTGCCGGCCTCATATCGGGAGCGGGCCTCGGCTTCGGCCTCGTCAGCGGAGTCCTGGGCGGCGGAACGAGACTCGGCAGGCGGGGGCTTCGAGACGACCTTCCGCTGCTTCGAGCCGGAGCCCTTCGAGGTCTCCACGAGGGCCTGCGCACTGAGTGCCCGCGTCCCGACCGCTCCTCGCGTCTTCCCACCCGACCGCTCGGTAAGGAGAGCCGGCTCGGCCTGGAGCGGCTCGACCAGGTCGGTCCTCGAAGCCTCGTAGGACTCCTCGGGAGTCACGGCCAGGGAGGCCTCGGCCGGGTACACGGGCTCCACCAGCTCCTCGGGGCCAGCCACCTCTCCGCGGGAGCGCACGAGCCGCACCGCGGCGAGCGTGAGGAACACGGCCACGAGGGAGCCGGTGGCGGCGGCGAGCAGCACCAGGCGGCGGGAGCTCATGCCGACGCGGAGCGACGAGGTGGGGCTGCTGAAGGAGGCCCGGGACCGCTCGGGGGTGGGGCCGGGTCCTCGCAGCCGCAGGAGCGCGTTGCCGAGGGCGATCTCATCGCCGGGGTGGAGCACGACCTCGGTGGAGAGACGGTCGCGGTTGACGTAGGTGCCGTTCTGGCTGCCGAGGTCCTTGAGGGTGAGCAGATCCCCGCGGCGGGTGAGCTGGGCGTGGCGGCGGCTGATGGAGGGGTGCTGGAGACGCAGGTCGGACGTGGAGGCGCGGCCGAGCACGAGCACGCCCTGCTTCACGGGGAGGAGCTGACCGGCACCGGGACCGCGCTCGACGTAGAGGAAGGCGGGAGCGTGGCCGGGGTCCTCGTACTCGCCGGAGTCGAAGCGGGCGGGCATCTCCCGGTCGCGGGCCTCGCGCGAGGGGCTCCCGGGGCGGCGGCGGCGGGGGCGGGCTCCGGCGGGGTACTGGGGGACGCGCTGGGGGCGGGGGTCGTCCGCCTGGAGTGGGGCTACCTCATCGTCGTCGAAGGGGAGCTCCACCTCCGCATCCTGGCGCGACGCCGAATCCCCAGGGGAGCCGGGCGAGCGGGGCGGGCGCTTGGGATTGGGAGGGGTCATCGGGGGGCATTCTCCCAGATTTGGCGGCAGACGGAGATAGGGAGCCACCAGAAAGGCGGAGGATCGTCCTTTTTCGGCTGCCTGGAGTGCTCAGGGGGAGGCAGTGTTCACCGTCCTTTTACCGTTCTGTCAGGCACTTGTGGTCGAGGCCGTGGGGAAGTCCTAGAGTCCGGCGTTCCACCCCGGACGGATTCGCGGAGGTTCGAGAACGTGGCCGCAGCATCGATTCGCCTCTTCAACACGATGACGATGCAGAAGGAGACCCTGGAGCCGGCGGTGCCGGGCAAGCTGGGGGTCTACGTCTGCGGCCCGACGGTCTACAGCTACATCCACATCGGCAACGCGAGGACGTTCACCTCGTTCGACGTGGTGGTGCGCTACCTGCGCTATCGCGGCTTCGACGTGAAGTACGTGCGCAACTACACGGATGTAGACGACAAGATCATCAAGGCGGCCCATGAGACGGGCGAGCAGGCGGTGGAGCTGGCGGCGCGGTTCGTGGAGGCGTTCCGGGAGGATGCCCGGGCGCTGCACCTGCTGGAGCCGGACGTGTCGCCGAAGGTGAGCGACCACCTGCCGGAGATCATCGGCATCATCGAGAAGCTGGTGGCGCGGGGGGTGGCGTACGAGTCGCGGGGGGACGTGTACTTCTCGGTGAGGAAGTACCCGGAGTACGCGAAGCTGTCGAAGCGGAACGTGGACGACCTGTGCGCGGGCGAGCGGGTGCAGCCGGGCGAGCAGAAGCACGAGCCGCTGGACTTCGCGCTGTGGAAGGCGGCGAAGCCGGGGGAGCCCGCGTGGGACAGCCCCTGGGGCAAGGGGCGGCCGGGCTGGCACATCGAGTGCTCGGCGATGAGCGCGAGGTACCTCGGGGAGACGTTCGACATCCACGGAGGGGCGTTGGATCTGATCTTCCCCCACCACGAGAACGAGATCGCGCAGAGCGAGGCGGCGAGCGGGAAGACGTTCGCGCGCTACTGGATGCACTGCGGCTTCCTGGATCTCGAGGGGGCGAAGATGTCCAAGTCGCTCGGGAACGTGGTGAGGCTGAGGGACGCGCTGGGGAAGGTGGATCCGGAGGCGCTGCGCTTCTTCTTCCTGTCGACGCACTACCGGCACCCGCTGGGCTTCGCGGACAAGGGCCTGGCGGACGCGGAGCAGCGCATGGAGTACTTCTACGAGACGCTGCGCAAGGTGGACGAGCGCGTGAGCGGGAAGGACTTCGGCAAGGGGGCGCTGTACGGCGAGCCGGCGCGGTTCCTGACGGAGTTCGAGTCGCAGATGGACGACGACTTCAACACGGCGGGGGCGCTCGGGGTGCTGTCGGGACTGTTCGCGCAGATGAACGAGCTGACGGACAAACCGCCGGTGAAGGACAAGGCGCAGGTGGGGCGGACGCTGCAGGCGCTGCGCGAGAGCGTGCGGAAGGTGTCGGGGGTGTTGGGCCTGTTCGAGGACGAGCCCGCGCAGTGGCTGCTGCGGCGGCGCGATCGGGCGGTGAAGGAGCGGGGCATCGACGTGGCGAAGGTGGAGCAGTTGCTCCAGGCGCGTGCGGATGCGCGCAAGGCCAAGAACTTCGCGGAGGCGGACCGGCTGCGCGAAGAGCTCAAGGCACTGGGCGTCGAGAGCATGGACACGGCGGGAGGCACGGTGTGGAAGGTGGCCGCGCCAGCGGCACCCGAGCAACCGAGCGCCTGAGAAACAACCCCCTCTCCCTCTGGGAGAGGGCTGGGGTGAGGGTCTACCGTCCAACCATCCGAGTGACGAAACCGCCTGCGGCACCCTACAGGTCGTGTTAGGGGCACACGAGCCATGAAGCGAATGCTGGTGCTCCTCACCGCCCTGTGCCTCCTCCCGCTGGCCGCGAACGCGCAGCTCACCACTCCGTCCGAAAAATCCGCGTCCCGGACCATCCGGGCCGAGGATCTCCAGGCGCACGTGAGCTTCCTGGCCTCGGATCTGCTCGAGGGCCGAGGCCCGGGGACACGGGGTGACGCGCTGGCGCAGCAGTACATCGCGACGCAGTTCCAGCTGTTGGGCCTGAAGCCCGCCGGGACGAACGGGAGCTACCTCCAACCGCTCGAGCTGGTGGGCATGACGGGCCACCCGAAGACGCTGAGCATCACGAGCGGCGCGAGTCGTACGGAGCTCCAGTACCACGAGGACTTCATCGCGACGTCGGGAGCGCAGACGGCGGAGGTGGCGCTGCGGGAGTCGGAGCTGGTGTTCGTGGGCTACGGCATCCAGGCGCCCGAGTTCGGGTGGGACGACTTCAAGGGGAAGGATCTGAGGGGCAAGACGCTGGTCATCCTGAACAATGATCCGGAGGACGACCCGGAGCTGTTCGGGGGCAAGGCGCGGCTGAGGTATGGCCGGTGGGACTACAAGTACGAGCAGGCGGCGAAGACGGGGGCGGCGGGGGCGCTGATCATCCACACGACGCCGAGCGCGGGGTACTCGTGGCAGGTGGTGCAGACGTCCTGGTCGGGCGAGCAGTTCGAGCTGCCGGCCCTGGGGGAGAAGCCGCGCCTGCAGGTGAAGGGGTGGATGACGGAGGCGGCGGCGCGGCGGGTGGTGGAGTTGGGAGGGAAGGATCTGGACGTGTTGCGAGCGGCGGCGCAGAAGCGCGACTTCCAGCCGGTGCCACTGGGGGGGACGGTGTCCACGCGCTTCGCCAACCAGGTGCGGCGCCGGCCCACGGCGAACGTGCTGGGCCTCTTGCAGGGGAGCGACCCGAAGCTGTCCCGGGAGGTGGTGCTCTACACGGCGCACCATGACCATCTGGGCATCAAGGAGGACGCGAAGCCGGGCGAGGATGCCATCTACAACGGGGCGGTGGACAACGCGTCCGGTGTGGCGGCGCTGCTCGAGGTGGCCAGGGCCTTCTCCCAACTGCCGAAGGCGCCGCCGCGCTCCATCCTCTTCGCGGCGGTGGCGGCGGAGGAGCAGGGGCTGCTGGGCTCGCAGTACCTCGCCGAGCACCTGCCGGTGCCACCGGGGCGCGTGGCGGCCAACATCAACATCGACGGGCTCAACATCCACGGGCGCACGCGGGACGTGACGGTCATCGGACTGGGCAAGTCCTCGCTGGACCCCCTGCTGACGGCGCTGGTCCGGGCGCAGGGGCGCGTCGTGAAGGCGGACCAGTTGCCGGACCGGGGGTTCTTCTACCGCTCGGACCAGTTCAACTTCGCCCGGCTGGGCATTCCCGCCGCCTACTTCAGCAGCGGCATGGACTTCATCGGCCGGCCGCCGGGGTGGGGCAAGGAGCGCCGGGAGAAATGGGAGGCCCAGCACTACCACCAGCCCTCGGACGAGCTGACTCCGGACTGGGACTTCTCCGGCGCGGTGGAGGACGTGCGGCTCTTCTTCCTCCTGGGGGCGAACGTGGCCCGGACGAGGGAGCTGCCCCGCTGGAACAAGGGGGACGAGTTCGAGGCCCCGCGCCTTCAGGCGCTCGAAGACCTGAAATCCCAGGAGGCGAGGTAGCGCTCGCTTCGTTCACCCTCTCGCGGATGGACGTTTTGCACCCGGCATCCCCTCACTCCGGGTGTTAAACCTCGGGCCATGCCTGAGTTCCAACTCGTCAGCGACTACAAGCCCCAGGGCGACCAACCGCGCGCCATCGGTGAGCTCACCGAGGCCGTGCTGCGCGGGGACCGCTACCAGACGCTGCTCGGCGTCACGGGGTCGGGCAAGACGTTCACCATGGGCAACGTCATCGCCAACGTGAAGCGGCCCACGCTGCTCATCGCGCACAACAAGACCCTGGCCGCGCAGCTCTACGGCGAATACAAGGCGCTCTTCCCGCACAACGCCGTCGAGTACTTCGTCTCCTACTTCGACTACTACCAGCCCGAGGCGTACATCCCCACGACCGACACGTTCATCGAGAAGGACTCCTCGGTGAACGATGAGATCGAACGGATGCGCCACTCGGCCACGCACTCGCTGCGCACGCGCGACGATGTGATCATCGTGGCCAGCGTGTCCTGCATCTACGGCCTCGGTGCCGCGCGCTCGTACGTGGACATGGCCGTGAAGGTGAACGTGGGGGCCGAGCTGGGCCGAGACAGCTTCATCCGCAAGCTGGTGGAGAGCCAGTACGACCGGAACGATCTCGACTTCCACCGCGGCACCTTCCGCGCTCGCGGCGACACCGTGGAAGTGTTTCCCGCCTACGAGGAGGAGCGCGCCGTACGCGTCAGCTTCTTCGGCGACGAGGTGGAGAAGATCACCGAGTTCGATCCCCTGCGTGGCGTGACGCTGGGCGAGCTGGAGAAGATCGTCATCTTCCCCGCGAGCCACTACGTCACCGAGGTGGACACGCGCAAGCGCGCGCTGCAGACCATCCGCGACGAGCTGTCCGAGCGGCTCCAGCAGTTCAAGCACGAGGGCAAGCTGCTGGAGGCCCAGCGCCTGGAGCAGCGCACGATGTACGACCTCGAGATGATCGAGCAGGTGGGGTACTGCAACGGCATCGAGAACTACTCGCGGCACTTCTCGGGCCGGATGCCCGGCGAGCCGCCGCCGTGCCTGCTGGACTACTTCCCGCGCAACATGCTGGTGCTCATCGACGAGAGCCACCAGACGGTGCCGCAGATCGGCGCCATGTACCGGGGGGACCGCTCGCGCAAGGAGACGCTGGTGGAGCACGGCTTCCGCCTGCCCAGCGCCCTGGACAACCGCCCGCTCAAGTTCACCGAGTTCGAGGAGATGGTGCAGCAGGCCATCTTCGTCTCCGCCACTCCCGCCGAGTACGAGCTGCAGAAGTCCAAGGGCGTGGTGGTGGAGCAGATCATCCGCCCCACGGGCCTGATGGATCCCGAGGTGGAGGTGCGCCCGGCGCGCAACCAGGTGGATGACGTGCTCGAGGAGGTGCGCAAGCGCGTGGCGAAGCAGGAGCGCGTGCTCGTCACCACCCTCACCAAGCGCATGGCGGAGGACCTCACCGAGTACCTCGCCGACGTGGGCGTGAAGGTGCGCTACCTGCACTCGGACATCGGCGCCATCGAGCGCACCGCCATCATCCGCGACCTGCGCAAGGGCGAGTTCGACGTGCTCGTGGGCATCAACCTGCTGCGCGAGGGCCTCGACATCCCCGAGGTGTCCCTGGTGGCCATCTTCGACGCGGACAAGGAAGGCTTCCTGCGCAGCCACGTGTCCCTCATCCAGACCATCGGCCGCGCCGCGCGCAACCTCAACGGCCGCGTCATCATGTACGCCGAGGGCATGACGGACTCGATGAAGCTGGCCCTCGAGGAGACCAACCGCCGCCGCGAGGTGCAGCGCGCCTACAACGAGCAGCACGGGATTACGCCCCGGGCGGTCAAGAGCCACATCCTCGACCTGTCCGAGCACCTCTATGACGCCGACCCGTCCGAGCTGCCCATGGCCGCCGACTCGGCCAACGACGTGCTGGAGCCCAAGGAGATCAAGCGCCTCATCGGCGAGTTCACCAAGGACATGACGCACTACGCGGACCAGATGCAGTTCGAGAAGGCCGCGGAGCTGCGCGATCGCATCCTGCTGCTCAAGGACATGGAGCTGGGTCTCAAGCCCCCCAGCCGCTCGCTGCTCAAGGCCCCGCTCAAGCCCGCCGATGAGAAGAAGGCCGGAATGCCCGGCGCTCGCGGCGCGGGTGGAAAGCGGGGAGGCCCGTCGCGCGGCAAGGGCACCGGTGGACCCCCTCACGGCAAGACGGGCATCGGACCGAGGAAGAGCCGCTAACCCCTTATGGACGCGAAGCTCCAGGCCAAGCTGGACGCCCTGCCCACCGAGCCCGGCGTGTACCTGATGAAGGACCGCCAGGGTGAGATCATCTACGTGGGCAAGGCGGTCAACCTGCGCAACCGCGTGCGCTCGTACTTCACCCGCACCGGGGACACGCGCGCCTTCGTGTCGCTGCTGGACCGGTTCCTCGGCGACCTCGAGACGGTGCTCGTCCACAACGAGAAGGAAGCCCTCCTCCTCGAGAACGAGCTCATCAAGAAGCACAAGCCGCGCTTCAACGTCCTGCTCAAGGACGACAAACAGTACATCTCGCTGCGGCTCGACCGCTCCCAGGACTACCCGCGGCTGGAAGTGGTGCGGAAGTACCAGAAGGACGGCGCGCGCTACTTCGGCCCGTACTCCAGCGCGAGCGCCATCCGCGAGACCCTGCGCATCATCAACCGCTTCTTCCACCTGCGCACGTGCACGGACCACGTGCTCGCCAACCGCAAGCGGCCCTGTCTGTTGCACCAAATCGGCCGCTGTCCCGCGCCTTGCGTCTACCCCGTCTCCGTGGAGGAGTACCGCAAGAGCGTGGACGAGGTGATCCTCTTCCTGGAGGGCAAGGCGGGCGAGCTGGTGGACGGGCTGCGCGCGCGCATGAAGCAGGCCTCCAGCGAGCTCAAGTTCGAGGAGGCCGCGCGCATCCGCGACCAGCTGCTCGCCATCGAGCGCAGCCTCGAGCGCCAGAAGGTGGCCACCACCGACTTCAAGGACCAGGACGTCTTCGCCGCCCACCGCGAGGGGGATCGGCTGCTCGTCTACGTCCTCTACGTGCGCCAGGGCCGGCTCAACGGCGGCATGGCCTTCCCACTCGGCAGCCAGGAGTTCCCCGACGAGGAGCTGCTGCCCTCCTTCGTCAACCTCTATTACGACCAGGGCAACTTCGTCCCCGAGGAGGTGTTGCTCCCGCTCGACATCGAGGAGCGCGAGGGCCTGGAGGCGCTGCTCACCGAGCGCAAGGGCGAGCGGGTGCGCGTGATGGTGCCCAAGCGCGGCGAGAAGCGCGACCTGGTGGAAATGGCGCAGAAGAACGCCGAGCAGGCCACGATCGAGCGCCGCCGCACCAAGGACGAGACGGAGGTGGTGCTGCGCCGGCTCCAGGAGCGGCTCCACCTGCGCAACCTGCCGCGCCGCATGGAGTGCTTCGACATCTCTCACTTCCAGGGCGCCAGCATCGTCGCCTCCCAGGTGGCCGCCACCGATGGGGAGATCGACAAGTCCCGCTACCGCCGCTACCGCATCAAGACGTTGGAGAAGCAGGACGACTTCGCCAGCATGCACGAGGTCATCACCCGGCGGCTCCAACGCGGCCAGGAGGAGGGGGACCTGCCCGATCTGCTGGTCATCGACGGAGGCAAGGGACAGCTCGCCAGCGCGCTCGCCGCCGCGAAGGACCTGGGCGTCGAGGGCGTGGACATCATCTCCCTGGCCAAGAGCCGGGACCAGGAGGTGCACGACCGGGACGAGGAGAGCGCCCGTAGCCCGGAACGCGTGTTCATCCCCCACCGGAAGGATCCCATCGTCCTGCGGCAGAACTCGGCGGAGCTCTATCTGCTCGCCCGCCTGCGCGACGAGGCCCACCGCTTCGCCATCACCTTCCAGCAGAAGAGCATGCGCAAGGGCAACTTCCACTCCGTCCTGGAGGACATCCCCGGGGTGGGGGAGGTGCGCAAGAAGCTGCTCCTGCGCCACTTCGGCTCGCTCAAGCGTGTTCGCGAGGCCACCATCGAGGAGCTGGCCGAGGTGCTCGGGCCCACGGTGGCCGAGCGGGTCCACGCGGCGCTCCATGGCCACCCCGAGGAGGATTCGGAGGATCCCATCCGCGAAGCCTCCCTGGCGGATGCGGGTGCCCTGGTGGACGAAAAGTCAGAAGAAGGGTCGCCACCCGGCTCGCCGTGATTAATTTCCGCTCGAAAGCGGAACGGCATAAGGCCGCTGAATCCGCGATGTTCCTGGGGTTTTTCATTGCGACTGGGCTTCACGCTGATTTATAGCGAACGGGTCCAGTCGATATGTGTTCAGAGGACGAGGGACCGACATGAGGCTCTATCCAAAGGTGATCCCGATCATCTCCCGGGAGGTCGTCCAAAGGTTGATGCAGGACGGGGATATCGAGGTGGAGCCGATGCGCGTGGCTGACGCCGAGATGGACCTGTCCGCCATCATGCGCGAGTACCTGGCCAACGAGGAGCGCGTGAACCAGGCCACGCGCGAGGCCCTGGAGCGTCGCGGGTACGACTACTCCAAGTTCAACCAGGTCAAACGTGAGATGGCCGACGTTCGCGGCTTCAAGATGGGCGACGAGGGCATCGAATACGTCATCAACCAGATGATCGAATTCCTCCTCATCAGCCGGAACGTCGAGGAGGTGTACGCCGCCGACAACATCCTCCGGCAGAAGATCCACGTGGTGATGAAGAAGCACCTGGACGTGGACGAGGAGATCGACAAGGAGGCCCGCTCCCGCCTGAAGCACCTGCAGGAGGGCACCAGCGCCTTCGACATCGAGTACAACAAGACGGTGGAGCAGATCCGCCGCGCTCGGGGCCTCATCTAGGCACCAGCCGGACGGGCGGGCGCTGGCCCGCTCGGCCGCTCAGGGCGGCAACCCCCGCCTTCGCTGCCTACCCTCCCTGGAGGAGGCAGTGTCGATGGCGGGAATCCTCTCCAGTGTCATGCTCGCCGGGCTGCTCACGGCCGGCCCGGACGGCTTCAGCTTCGACGGTCCCGAGGTCACCGCTCGCTCGGTGGGGAACGTCGGTTTCTTCACACAAGGCAACGTTCCCTTCACGGACCTCTTCGAGCGGGGTACCGGCTCGGTCGAGTTGACCGTGAGGGACCGTATTGGCGATCCCCGGGCCACCTACGGTGACTCCGGGAGCCTTGTCGCCACCTTCGTCATCGCGGGTGAGTCGTATCGGGTGGAGCTGGACCGGGCGGGCTTCCCGCCTGCCCAGGCCCTGTCCGGGACCGTGACGGGCGCGTTGCCCCCACCGCCGGCCCAGCCCATCGGGGGCGGGGTGGTGCTGAACCAGTCCCTGCACGGCATGTCGGGGCTCGGCTTCTCCACCACGACGCAGGTGCACGCGGTGGCGGCGGTGTGGGGCGTGGGCCGCGTGTGGCGCAACGGGGCGCTGCTCTCGGACACGGCCCTCATCTATGCCTCGGCGCTGAGCCATGGGGCGCACGCGGACGACGACACCTTCCGCGTGCTGCCGGTGGCCCGGCAGGGAGACACCGAGGTGGAGGTGCTGGTCTGGAACCTGCCGCCCGCGTCCGAGCCGCGTGGCTTCATCCAGCTCGGCTTCGACGACGTGGCCATTACGGTTGATGGGGCCTCGGTGCCCTCGGTCGCGGCGATGCCCGCGGCGGGCCTGTTCGCCGGGGTGCCGCCGCCGAGCACGCCGGTGCCGGGCGGGTCCTCGCCCGCGTCCGTTCCCACCACCTCGTCGCAGCAACAGCAGCAGCAGCAGGGTGTCGGGGGCTCCGGACTGGCGGGCACCGGACAGACGGGCACGGGGGCCGTGGCGGGCACGCAGTCGGGGGCCACGCTGGGGACCGGCTTGCCGGCCCAGGCGGGGACGCAGCAGGGAACACCGGAGACCGACATCACCCTGCCGGGGGTCGCACGGTCCCTGGATGACACGGCGGTGACCTTCGACAACCCGGGCCGCGTGGCGACCACGCGTCCTCGCGCCGACCAGCCCGATGCGCTGCCGGACGGAACGCGGCCGGCGACGATCCCTCCCAACTTCGTGTCGCCGGACAACACGGGACGGGTGGCGATCAGCGTGGGCTCGCCCGCCTCGCCCGGTGACTTCGACGCGCAGTTCCCCGGGGTGCAGACGAACCCCCTCCCGGGCAACTTCCTCAACCCCGAGCGTCAGACGACCTCCAGCCAGCTGCCCCCCACCACGGTGAGCGGCTTCGTGCCCCAGGCGTCGACGCAGCAGCCCACCCAGCTGACCACCAGTGGCTCGTTCTCCGTGGTGTCGTCGGTTCCCGGAGTGCCCACGGGGTCGGGCTTCGCCTTCGGTGGTCCCCGGATAGCGGCCGGGGTGATTCAGACGCCGGGGACCGCGCAGTCCCGGACGGTCGCGGTGCCGCTCGTCTCCACGCCGCAGCCCATCAACGCGCAGCAGCCGGTGCCGCTCGTCTCCACGCCGCAGCCCATCAACGCGCAGCCCGCGGCACCGCTCATCGCCAGTCCGCCGCCGCTCAACACGCAACCCATCACGGGCACGCTCCCCGGTTCTCCGGCATCGGCGGCCACGGCCATTCCGGGCGCGACGACGCCGGTGACGACTCCGGGCCTGGTGCCCTCGGTGACTGGCACCACGGGAGCGGCTCCGGGTGGCGCTGCTCCCGCGCCCTGACCGTGTCAGCTCCCTCTCCCTCTGGGAGAGGGCAGGGGTGAGGGTATCCGGGGCGGCCGGTGCGAAAAATTGACCCCCTGCTACCGGCCTGTAGCTTGTCGCACATGACAACACCCGCTGCCGCCCTCGTTGCCGCCCCCGCGACGCTGCGCCGCGCGGGGGCCGATCCGCTCCGTCAGACGATGGAGCACCTCGGCCACGCGCTACCCGAGCGTGCCGACGCCACCGTGCTGCTGGACTTCCTGGAGGATGATCTCCGCGAGGGACTCGATGCGCTCGGTGACGTCGAGGCGCACTTCACCGATGTGCTCGATGCGCTCCAGCCGGGGTCGCTCTCGCCCATGTCGCTGGTCGACGCGGGGGACGACTACCTCGTGCTGCAGCGGCTGGACGTGCTGATGGACGTGGTGACGCGGGTCCGCCGCCGACTGTCGCAGGCGGCGGGGTTGATGCGTCAGACGTCTACCACTTGAGCTGCTCCTTGCCCTGGGCCTGCTTCGCCTTCTCTCCCGGGCGGGAGTACGAGGTGAGGGTGGCGCGCACCGCCCCGAGGTCGATGCTGCCCACGGCCGCGAGCGGCAGCCGGCGCTCGTCGTCGGTGATCCACACGTGCACCTCGCGCGACATGGAGGGCTTGTCCAGGCGCACTGCGGTGCCCGACAGGTGCCAGGCCTCGAACTCGCCGAGCGGCATCGACACGTGCTCGCGCTTCACCACGGTGCCGGTCATGCGCCACATGCGGCGCACGCCGTAGACGTCGAAGCACACGGGCAGGCCCTCCTTCAGGGGGAGCTGGCGCATCATGTAGATGGTGCCGGCGACGTCCAGGCCCTCGTGGTCGTAGGAGTAGTTGTTGGTGCCCGGCTTGCCCTTCTGGGTGTAGTTCACGCGGACGCTGCGGTCCTTGGAGTTGAAGGCCACGTCCACGGTGCGGCGCACCTCGTTCTCCGTGGCGTCCTCGGTGTAGCGCGAGGGCCGGAGCGTCTTGGGGTGCAGGTAGCTCACCGCGGTGGCGTCCACCTTGCGCACCTTGGAGAAGAAGGAGTTGGTCTGGACCTTGATCTGCACGGGCAGGGAGCCGTCCTGCTTCTTCTGCACCTGCATGGTCATCTTCCCGGCGGTGGCGCCCATAGCGTCGAGGTCGAACTCGAGCAGCTCGCCCGGGGCGAAGGCCAGCGGGTTGCGGAGGACGGGCAGGCGCTGCCCGCAGGGGGCGACCCTGGCCGGAGCCGGGGCCGGCTTCTGCGCCTTGTTCTCCTCGGCGGGAGACTCCGAATCCGGCAACTGGGCCCAGGCAGCGGAGGAGATGCAGACGAGGAGGGCCGCGAGGGTAGGGCGCATGACGGTCATCATCGGCGATGATTCCATGAAGAGTCTCCGGGTCACTTCGAACGGACGCCCGAACGCTTCACGTATTCGGACGCTTCCCAGCGCTTCCTCAGCCGGGTGGTCACCTCCCGGCGCACCTGCTCCCACTGCCGGGTGTCCGTTTCGATGTCATACCCCGAGCGGGCGAGCTTCCGCGCGGCCTCCCGGGCGAAGGCCGGATCACCCAGCTCCTCCAGCAGCCGGAGGTACTCGTAGTCCTCGAGCCCGTCGCGGATGTGCTTGAGGCGCAGGGACACCACGGGCTGGTGGCGGGTGAAGCCGGGCCGCTCCGGGGTGCCCGGGTAGAAGAGGGTGCCGTCCCCGTTGCCGCCGAACTCGAAGATGTCCTGCCAGGGGTCCTTCGTGTTGTAGGCGTAGACGGTGTCGAAATAGAGCTCGCCGTCCACCCCGGAGAGGAAGGCCAGCGGCCCCATGGCCCGGTTGAGCGGGGCGGGGTGGTCCACCATGTAGGAGGCCCAGCTGCCGTAGACCTTCTCCACCGCGGGGTCCTCGGCGGGGCCGCCGGTGCAGCCGTGCGAGTTGCAGCTCTGGTACCACCACACCTTCACGTGGGGGTCGAGCTTGCCCCGGAGCGCCTGGGCGGAGACGACGTTGCGGCACGTCTGCGGCCCGGGGCGCGGGAAGAAGCAGTTGAGGGTGGGGGCGAGGATGTCCGCCGAGCCACGCAGTGCGTCATCCAGCGGAGCCGTGACGAGCACCGGCACGTCCTTGCCGGCCGCGCGCACCCGCAGCGCCTGGGTGCGCACGAGCGCCACGTCCTCGGGCTTCGGTTCGTCCTTGGCGTAGAAGAACAGCTGCGCGCGCCAGCCCTTCTGCCGGAAGTGCTCGGCGAAGGCGCGGTAGTACGCGGCCTTCTCCTTGTCGGTGCGGGCCGTGGGGTTGTCCCGCACCTCGGCGGTGGTGAAGCGGGCCCCCGAGGCCAGCGCCGTCCCCTCCAGGAAGGGCGACATCTCCGCGTCGTACGCGCGGAAGTCCACCACCGCCTTGCCGCCCTCGAAGCGCACCGGTGGCGGCTCCATGCTCATGCCGTGGGCGCTGATTCGGTGGGCCAGCAGCTCGCCCGCGTAGGCCCGCAGCAGCTCGCGGGCCTCGGGGGACTCGGGCTTCAACCCGTGTCTCCGGGCGATGCTGTAGAGCGAGACGCCGAAGCTGTTCGGCAGTGAGGAGGTGGCAGGCAGGACGAAGGGCTGCACCTCCGCGGTGAAGGGAACGGAGGCCAGGGCCTTGCCCTCCGCCTCCACGCGCAGCGCGCCCTGGTACGTGCCTGGCGCCTGGGACTCCGGCGCGCACAGCTCCACATAGAGGACGGTGGGCACACCCTTCGGCCCTGGCGGGGCCTCCACGGGGACCAGCGGATCCGGCCACGGGCCCGTGCTTCCCTGGGAGTTGGAGGGCGTCTTCACGTCCAGGAAGGCCTCGCGCCACACCGAGGCTTTCAGCTCCCCCTTGCCCGGCCCGCGCAGGGAGAGCGGCTTCACCCGGACACTCGAGGTGCCCGGGGGGAGCACCACCTGGGCGGCCTCGCACTCACCGCGCGCG
The DNA here is from genome assembly GCF_024623785.1 of Archangium lipolyticum. Taxonomy (NCBI): domain Bacteria; kingdom Pseudomonadati; phylum Myxococcota; class Myxococcia; order Myxococcales; family Archangiaceae; genus Archangium; species Archangium lipolyticum. The sequence continues at coordinate 268,259 of NZ_JANKBZ010000012.1, read as the reverse complement.
AGGCTCAGCCGGGCCTCCTTCTCGCCCTTCAGCTCCACTCCCGGCCGGACCTTCTCCAGCGCGGACACCACTCGCGGCTCGGGTGCCGCGGCCAACAGTCCAGCGAGCAACCCCTCCGCCAACCAACCCGCCCCCATGTGTCCCCCCTGTCACGGCCATCCGGGGCCGCGCGTCTAGGTTCCGTTCCCGGAGGCCACCGCCGGAGCTGGCGCGATGACCTTGCCCTGCTCGTACCCCGTCAACTCGGCGACGAGCGAACCCAGGGCCAGGTCCGCCTCGATGCGCACCGGCAGGTGCCGCGCGTCCGCCGTCATCCACACCACCATGTCGCGCTTGGAGGCCAGGTTGCCGGAGAACTCGGTGTACACGCGCATCCGGTACACCTCCTGCTTCCCCAGCCTCGTGGAGAGCGTCTCCTTGGACTCCACCTTCGCCTTCATCTGGAAGCTCTTCGAGCCGGTGAAGACGGGGTAGCTGTACTCCTTGCCCACCTCCAGCGCGCGGTTGCGCAGCGCGAAGGTGGCCCCGGCGACGTCGAGGGTGCCCTCGGCCAGCTCGTGGTCGTACTCGCGGGGCGTCTCGCCCTCCTTCTGCTTCACCACGTGCGCGGACCTGCCGTCCTCGCTCAGCTTCACGCGCACGCGGCGGCGCCGGTTGTTCTCGTCCTCGTGCATGTCCGAGCCCAGCACCCGCTGCGCGCCGAAGTCCCAATAGGAGACGAACTTGTCCTTGATGGGCCACACCCCGGCCACCGAGTCCGTCTTCGCCACCGCCACGATGGGCCACACTTCCTTGCCCCACTGCTTCATGGGGGCGCCCACCGTCACCTGGGCCGTGCCCGCCGTCATCCCGAGGTAGTGGACGCGGTAGCGCGCCTGCTCACCGGGACCAAAGGCCGTCTGTCCCTGGGCCAGGGCCGTCCCCGACAGCGCGAGGCCGAACAGCAAACCGGTGGACACTCCCCTGAACTGCTTACGCATCAATGGCTCCTGGCTGGGTACCCCGCGACCTGGCCAGTTGGCAGGCGGGGAAGGTAGGCAGCCCCATCCTGGCGCGCCAACTCCACCGCCTGTTCCGACTGTCCCGGTTGCATGCCCATGGACGGATGGTCGAAGGCACCATTCAACCGTGGATTCCGCCGTTCATGCCCGTCCGGCCGGACAGCGGGTAGGGGCTGGTCGTCCAGCATCCGACCGGGCCTGGAAGAAGTTCCGGAGGCGCTGGTAGCCTGGGGCCTACCAGCCGGCCCCCCAGCGCCGGGAGGAGACACGCGATGCCGTTGAACCACTACGAGGACGAGGACGAGAAGGACTCGGGCTCGAAGAGCGCTCGCAAGGACTTCGACTGTCCTGAGTGCAACGCCAACAACCCGCTCGAGGATGCGCTCGCGGACGGGCAGGAGCTGCTCTGCAACTACTGCGGCAGCGAGTTCCTGGTGAAGGGCTCGGACGACGGCCGCTTCAAGTTCAAGACGCTGTGAGGCCCCGGGCGGGGGCCTCCTCGGCTCAGGTCCGCTCGCCGAAGATGGCGGTGCCCACCCGCACCAGGGTGGCGCCTTCCTCGATGGCCAGCTCGAAGTCGTGGGTGGTGCCCATGGACAGGCCCGTCAGTCCGTGCTGGCGGGCCAGCTCCCGCAGGGTGCGGAAGTAGCCACGCGCCACCTGTTCGTCCTCGGTGGGCGGGGGCAGCGACATGAGGCCCTCCAGGCGCAGCCCGGGCAGCGCCCGCGCGGACTCCAGGAAGGGCCCGAGCGCCTCCGGGGCCAGCCCGCTCTTGGAGGCCTCACCGCCCACGTTCACCTCCACGTAGCAGGGGATGGGGGCGTCCTGCCGGCGGCGGGACAGCTCCTGGGCCACCTCCAGCCTGTCCAGCGCGTGGAAGGCGTGCGCGGCCTTGGCCACGTACTTCACCTTGTTCGTCTGCAGCGGCCCGATGGCGTGCCAGCGCAGCCCCTCCAGGTCCGCCAGCTCCGCGGCCTTGTCCCGGAGCTCCTGCGCGTAGTTCTCCCCGAAGTCCCGCTGTCCCGCCGCGTACGCCTCCCGGATGAGGGCCGCCGGCTTCAGCTTGGAGACGGCCACCAGGGTGACGGACCCGGGGGCCCGTCCCGAGCGGGCGCACGCCGCGGCCACCCGGGCCTGGATCTCCGCCAGCCGCTCGGCGACGGTGCTCATGGGGCCCTCCAGGGGAGGGGGACGCCGGCCCGGGCGAGCAGCTCGAGCGTCTCGCCCAGGGGCAACCCGATGACGTTGGTGGGGCTGCCCTCCACCGCCGCCACGAGGAAGCCACCCTTGCCCTGGACGGCGTAGCTGCCCGCCTTGTCCAGGGGCTCGCCGGTGCCCACGTACCAGTCGATCTCCCCCAGGGTGAGTGATCGGAAGACGACACGGGTGCGAACCACGGTGGAGTGCTCGCCGCCCGGCCCGGCCAGGGCGACCCCGGTGTGGACCTCGTGTGTCCTACCGGACAGACGGCCGAGCATCCCCCGGGCCTCCGCCGCGTCCTGGGGCTTGCCGAGCAGCTCATCCCCGAGCGCGACGGTGGTGTCCGCCGCCAGCACCCAGGCCCCGGGGTGGCGGGCCATCACCGCTCGGGCCTTCTCCTGGGCCAGACGCAGCACGTAGGCCGTGGCCGGTTCACCCTGCCGGGGGGTCTCGTCGATATCCGCCGCGGACACCTCGAAGCTCAATCCGAGCTGACCAAGCAGCTCGCGCCGACGCGGCGAGGCGGACGCGAGGACGAGCCTTGTTTGACCCACTGGTGTGTGCATGTTACGGCTCGCCTCTAGCAGAACTGCGCCCTGGAGTGGACTCTGGATGAATCCTGCGGACCTGCTCGCGGCCATGACGCGCACGGTGGAGCAGCTGGCCGCCTACAACGACATCGCCAAGGCGCTCACCTCGACGCTGGAGCTGCACGAGGTGTTGAACCTGGTGATGGAGAAGGTGCGTAGCCTGCTACGGCCCCGCAACTGGTCGCTCCTCCTTCAGGACGAGCGCACGGGGAAGCTGTACTTCGAGGTCGCCGTGGGGGAGGGGGCGGACGTGCTCAAGGGGCTACAGCTGGCCCCGGGAGAGGGCATTGCCGGCACCGTCTTCTCCACGGGGACGGCCCGGCTGGTGGAGGACGTGTCACATGACCCGGCCTTCGCGGCCCGGTTCGACGCCGCCTCGGCGTTCCGTACCCGTTCCATCGTGGCCGTGCCGATGATTGCCCGGGGGAGGGTGCTGGGCGTCATCGAGCTGGTGAACGGCATCACGGACCGGCCCTTCACCCAGGAGGACCTGATGGCGCTGACGGCGATCGCGGACTTCGCGGCCATCGCCATCGAGAACGCGCGAAACTTCCGGCGGGTGCAGGAGCTCACGATCACCGACGAGCACACGGGGGTGTACAACGCCCGGCACCTGCGCGCGCAGCTGGAGCACGAGGTGAGGCGCTCGCAGCGCTTCCACCACCCGGTGTCGCTCGTCTTCCTGGACCTGGACCGCTTCAAGTCCATCAACGATGCGCACGGGCACCTGGTGGGCAGCGCGGTGTTGAAGGAGGTGGGCGAGCTGCTCGTCTCCTGCTGCCGGCAGCTGGACTACGTCTTCCGCTACGGCGGGGACGAGTTCGCCCTGCTGCTGGTGGAGACGGGCACGGACGGGGCGATGACGAGCGCCACCCGGATTCGCGACGCCTTCCGTGGCCGGCGCTTCCAGCAGTCGCAGGGGCTGGAACTGCAGGTGACGGCGAGCCTGGGAGTGGCCACCTACCCGGAACATGCCCTATCGGCGGTGGACCTGGTGCGCGCGGCGGACTTCGCGATGTACGCCGCCAAGGCCCGGGGCCGCGACGACGTCTGCCTCGCCGTGCCCCACGCGGACATGCCCGTTTCCTTGACGCCGAAGCCCGGCAGGAAATGAAGAAGGGGGCGCCGCCCCGAAGGGTGACGCCCCCTGGTCGAGAGGCACGGGCCTCTCTCGCGGCGGTTACCCGCCCGCGACCTGGTCGATGGCGGCGGCGTTGGTCTCCACCTTGCCGCTCTTCTTCAGCTGCTTGAGGAAGGAGTCGGCCACCTCGTACTGCTTGGCCTGCACGGCCTGCTTGCGCAGCTCCTCCTTCTTCGCCGCGAAGTTCGCGTCGTCCGGCAGCTGGCGCTCGGTCACCTGCGCCACCACGAAGCCCTCGCCCACCGGGTACGCCTGGTCCAGCGGCGCGGGACCCTTGGTCGCGAAGATGGCGGTGAGCAGATCCGGCGCCGGGCCCAGGTGCGGCACGTTGGTGCTGGCGGCGTTGAAGACGTCCGTCTGCACCGCCTCCGGACGCGTCTCCGTCTCGAAGCGCAGCAGGGCCGGCTGGCCCTCCTTCTCCGGCGGGAACATGGCCGTCAGCGCCTTGCCGGCCTTCACCTCGGCCAGCGCCTTCTGCGCCTCGGCCTGGGCCAGCTCCTTGGCCTTCTCCCGCTTGTAGAGCGAGGTGGCGATCTCGTCCCGCACCTCGTCCAGCTTCTTGTCCTGCGCCGGCTTCTTCTCCTCCACCTTCACCAGGTGGATGCCGTACTTCGTCTCGATGGGCTGCGTCACCTTGCCGGCCTCGAGCGCGAAGGCCGCGTTGGCCAGCTCCGGCTCCCAGTTGCCGCGCTCCACCCAGCCCAGGTCCCCACCGTTCGCCTTGCTGCCCGCGTCCTCGCTGCTGGCCCGGGCCACCTCGGCGAAGTCCTTGCCGCCCTCGATCTCCTTGGCCAGACCCTGCGCGCGCGTCAGCACCTGCGCCTTCTGCTCCGGCGTGGCGTTGGCCGGCACCTTCAGGAGGATCTGCCGCGCGCGGATGCGCTCGGGCTGCTGGTACACGAAGCGGTTGGCCTCGTAGTACTCCTGGATCTCCTTCTCGTGGGCCTGCTTGAAGGTGTTCAGGTCCGCGGCGGTGGGGGCCGGCACCTTGTCGGCGTACATGGTGGGCAGGAAGCGGGCGAACACGATGCGCGCCTGGTTGCCCTCCTTCTCGAAGCGGGTCCGCACCTCGTCATCCGACACCACCGCGCCACTCTGCACCATCTCCAGCATCTTCTGGGCCGTCAGGCGCTTGCGCAGGTCCTCCTCGTAGTCCGCGGGCGTCTGGCGGAAGTAGTCGCGCAGCACCGCCTGGTACGTGGCGTAGTCGAACTGGCCGTCCTTCTGGAACTCGGGGCTGCGCTGGAGGATCCTCAGCAGCTCCTCGTCCGAGGCGCGCAGCCCATGCCGCTCGGCCGCCTGGGCGAGCAGCTCCGTGTTCACCATCCGCTCCAGCACCTGCTGCGGCAGACCGAACTGCCGGGCGACCGCCTCGGTCACCGGGCTGCCCTGCTGGCGCAGGTACTGGATCTGCCCGGAGTATTCCCGGAGGAACTGCTGCACGGGGATCTCCCGGCCGTTGACCACGGCGGCGGCCGAGGGAGCCTCGACGCCCGGCTGTCCCGTGGCGAACCCGTTGCTGCCCGGACCGAACTGCAGGGTGAACACCACCGCGATCGCGATGATGAAGAGAAGCGAGAGGACCTTCCGCGGCTCGAGACTGTCCATGTTGCCGTGCCCGTGTTTCTTTTAGCTGCCGTGAAACGCATCCGGTGTTTCCCCCCTCGCGGAAGGATTCTCGGCGCGTGTGTGTTGGGTGCCCGGTCGGATGGTGGACGATGAGACGCCCACCACCGTGAAGACCTTGACTGCCTAGAGCAACACCCCGGAAAATGCAAGCGATTCAGAGTAGTTAGCGAGCCCCCCGTCGTTCCTGCCGCTCCCTCTCTCCCACACGGACCTTCACGAAGTGCTGTCGCTTCTCAAGCGTTACCGTACGTTGCTCATCGTGGGCCTGCTGCTGCTCTACCCGTTCGGGGCGTTCCTGACGACCGGGGGAAAGCGGGGGCGGACGCCCAATTTCGTGGACCGGGCGGTCATTGGCTTGACCGCCCCCCTGCAACGCGGGCTGATTGGCCTCATCGATGGGGTCAAGGCCGTGGTGTTCGGCTACATCGACCTGCGCGAGGTGCGGAGGGAGAACGAGCAGCTGCGCTCGGAGAACCTGCAACTGCGGGCGAGCGTCCAGGTGCTGGGCGAGGCGCGGGCGGAGAACGAGCGGCTGCGAGGCCTGCTCTCCTACGCGGAGGCGGCGGCGGGCCCGGAGATCGCCGCGCGTGTCATCGGGGTGAACCCGGTGGCCAAGCTGCTGTCGGTGCGCATCAACCGGGGCGAGACGGACGGGGTGTTCCGCGGCATGTCCGTGGTGACGCCGGACGGCATCGTCGGCCAGGTGGTGCGGACGACGGGAGGTTGGGCGGACGTGGCGCTGGTGACGGACGTGCAGAGCCGGGTGGGCGTGCGGGTGCAGCGCTCGCGGGCACGTGGTACCGCGGCGGGAGCGGGCAAGGGTCCGCTGCGGCTGGAGAACATGCTGCGCACGGAGGACGTCCAGGAGGGTGACTCCATCATCACCTCCGGCACGGACGGGGTGTACCCGCCGGGTCTGGTGGTGGGGAAGGTGACGCACCTGGAGAAGACGGAGCACGGCATGTTCCTGGGCGGCGATGTGGAACCGGCGGTGGACACCACCAAGCTGGAGGAGGTGCTCGTGGTCGGCAATCCCTTCGGGAGCGTGGCGCAGGCCCCGGCGGCCAGCGGAGGTGATCGCTGATGAAGTTCCTGGTCACCATTGGATTGGCGCTGCTGCTGCTCACCCTGGAGTCGGTGCTGGTGCAGCAGCTTGGTCTGGCCATCACCCGCATCGACGTCACCGTCGTGCTGGTGGCCTTCCTGGCGGTGCGCGCCAACACCCTGGAGGGGGCCATCTCCTCCTTCTCGGTGGGCTACCTGCTGGATCTCATGAGCGGCCAGCCCACGGGCCTCTTCACCTTCCTGGCCGTGTTCACCTTCCTGGTGGGCAAGCTGGTGGTGAGCCTGGTGGAGGTGCGCGGCCGCGCGGCCTTCGTCCTCTTCGCCATGGGCGCGGACATGGGCCACGGCGTGCTCGCCAACTTCTTCACCTGGCTCACCACGAAGGACGGCTCGGTGTCGGCGGCGCTGCTGCCGGGCCTGCCGTTGCAGGTGGCGCTCACGGGCCTTGCGGCCGTGTTCCTCTATCCCTTGCTGCGCCGCTTCGAGGCGTCGCAGGATCGCTCTTCTTCCGCGGGGTTGCTGCGTTGACGCCTCCGACTCTGGCCGAGACGACTCCAGGGCGCGATCTCAAGCGCCGCTTCGTGTGGGTGGGCCTGGCCATGGTGGCCGGGCTGGTGGCGCTCTCCGTGCAGCTCTACCGCCTGCAGATCACCCAGGGCGAGGAGTACGCCGCCAAGAGCGTGGCGAACTTCGTGAAGGAGGTGCGCCTGCGCGCGGACCGCGGCCTCATCAAGGACCGGCGCGGCACCATCCTGGTGGACAGCCGTCCCTCCTTCGATGCCTTCGTCACTCCGGCCTTCTGCACCAACTGCGCCGTGGAGGTGCTTCCCCGGCTGGGCGAGCTGCTCGGCTGGGACGATGCCACGCGCAAGCGGGTGGAGGATCAGGTGAAGCAGGCGCGCCGCACCGCGCCCTTCCAGCCGTTGCCGGTGCGCATCGACCTGACGCGCGACGAGTACGACCGCATCAACGCCCGCCGCGACATGCTGGACGGCGTGGAAGTGGTGCCCGTGCCTCACCGCAACTACCGCACCGGGAGCGTCATCTCCCACGTGCTCGGGTACATGAACGAGATCAACCTCGATGAGCTGGAGAAGCTCAACTCCGAGGGCGGTCACTACGCGCTGGGGGACTACATCGGCCGGCGCGGCCTGGAGCGCTACTTCGAGACGACGCTGCGCGGGACGGACGGCGTGCGCAAGGAAGTGGTGAACGCGCGCGGCAAGGTCATCGAGGAGCTTCAGGACAAGCTGGGCAAGGACTCGGTGGTGCCGTCGCGGCCGGGCAACAACCTGGTGCTGTCCATCGACATGCGTCTGCAGGAGGAGGCCGAGCGGGCCTTCCCGGGCGCGGCGGGCACGGTGGTGGTGGTGGACGTGAAGACGGGCTTCATCCGCGCGGTGGTGTCGCGCCCGGGGTTCGATCCCAACCTGCTCACCGGCCGCATCACCCCGGCGCAGATGGCCTCGCTGGCGAAGGATCCGCTCCAGCCGATGATCAACCGCCTGTCCGCGGACCACTTCAGCCCGGGCTCCACCTTCAAGGTGATTACCGCGCTGGCGGCCTACAAGTCGGGTCTCTTCCGGCCCGAGACGGTCGTGAACTGCCCGGGCGGCTACCGGCTGGGCGCGCGCACCTGGCGCTGCCACAAGGAAAGCGGCCACGGGCCGGTGAACGGCAAGACGGCGATGCAGTACTCGTGTGACACCTGGTTCTACAAGGTGGCCGACACCCTGGGCCTGGATCCCATCGCCGAGATGGGCAAGGCCCTGGGACTGGGCCAGCCGACGGGCATCGGCGTGCTCGCCGAGGTGCCGGGCATCATGCCGTCCAGCGAGTACCACAACAAGCTGTCGCCGGGCGGCTACACCAAGGGCATGGCGCTCAACAGCGCCATCGGCCAGGGCGATGACAACGTCACGCCGTTGCAGCTGGCCATGGTGTACGCGGCCATCGCCAATGGCGGCTCGCTGCTCAAGCCGCAGCTCGTGGAGCGCATCGAGGGCCTGGACGGCGAGGTCGTGAAGAGCTTCGAGCCGCAGGTGGTGAACAGGGTGCAGATCCCCGAGGCGCACCGCAAGGCGGTGATGGAGGGGCTGATCGCCACGGTGAACGAGCCGGGCGGTACCGCCTACAGGCAGCGGCTGAAGGACATCGTGGTGGCGGGCAAGACGGGGACCGCGCAGGTGGCGACGATCGGCGCGGTGCGTCTCAAGACGCACCAGATGGACTTCTTCCAGCGTGACCACGCGTGGTTCGCGGCGATCGCGCCCGCGCATGATCCGGAGATCGCCGTGGTGGTGATCAACGAGCACGGTGGCCACGGTGGTGTGGATGCTGCGCCCGCCGGCATGGCGGTCATCCAGAAGTATTTCGATCTGAAGAAGGAGGACGCGGCCAACCCTCCGCCGCGTCAGAACACGCCCTACGTCTCGACGCTGCCGAACGCGCCGGGCCTGGACGATGTGGCGCTCACCCGGGGTGCCCGGGCCGCTGGAGACGACGATGCAGTTGCGGATTGAGCGACGGATGGTGCCCCACATTCCGTGGGGGCTCATTCTCAGTGTGCTGGCGGTGTCGGGGTTGGGGCTCTTCAACCTCGTCTCGGCCTCGCGCGCCCAGAGCTCGCCCGTGTGGACGAGCCAGGCGGCGTACCTGGGCATCAGCCTGCTGATCGGGCTCGCGGTGTGTCTGGTGGACTACCGCGTCATCCAGCGCATGGCGCTGCCCATCTACATCCTCAACATCGTGGCGCTGCTCGCGCTGCGTGTCATCGGTCACAAGGCCAAGGGCGCCGAGAGCTGGTTCGTGCTGGGCCCCATCCGCATCCAGCCCGCCGAGTTCATGAAGATCGGCGTGGTGCTGATGCTGGCCAAGATCTACCACGACGACTTCAAGCCCGGAGATGGCTCCTATGGCCTCAAGCGCCTGATCAAGCCGGTGCTGATCGTCATGGTGCCCTTCGTGCTGGTGCTGGTGCAGCCGGACCTGGGCACCGCGCTGATGATCTTCCTGTCCTCGCTGACGGTCATCCTGTTCGGCAAGGTGCGCTGGTACCTGGTGGCGGTGATGGTGGCGGGCATCCTCGCCGGGGCGATCATCATCTGGAACGACTACGTGCGGGACGTGCCCGAGCCGCGCACCACCATCGTCCGGCACATGCTGAAGGCGCACCAGAGCAAGCGCATCTCCGGGTGGTTGGATCCGGAGTCGGACCTGCGCGGCAGCGGCTACCACGCGGCGCAGTCGAAGATCGCCGTGGGCTCCGGCGGCCTCTCCGGCAAGGGCTGGAAGGAGGGCACCCAGACCGGTCTGTCCTTCCTCCCCGAGCAGCACACGGACTTCATCTTCTCCGTGTGGGCGGAGGAGCACGGCTACGTCATGTGCGTGCTGCTGCTGGTGCTCTACGGCCTCATCTTCACCCTGGGGTTGGGGGTGGGCTTCAACGCCCGGGACAGGTTCGGCGCCTTCGTGGCGGTGGGCGTGGTGGCGATGATCTTCTGGCAGGTATTCGAGAACATCGGGATGGTCATCGGCCTGCTGCCAGTGACGGGCATCACCCTGCCGCTGTTGAGCTACGGCGGCTCCTCGTTGGTGAGCGTGATGCTCAGCATCGGACTGCTGGTGAACATCAGCATGCGCCGTCACATGTTCTGAGTCCTCCCTCGCACAGGGGCGGGTGACTCCGCCTGTGAAGACCACCTGACGCACGGTGAAGAGCGTGGTAAGCAGGCTCTTCAGGTGTTTCGCGGCTTCTCCGCGAGCCTGGTGGCCGCCTCCATGCCGAAGTGGAAGTCCTCCACTCCCGCGTTGTGCCCGACCCGTCCGCCACCTGTCCGTGGGGCCTCTGTCTTCCAATGGGGCTCCCGAGTGGTCGCGGAGGGAGGCGCTCATGGGCCTTGAGACACCGTCCCTCACGCTGGCGGAGGTGCTGGAGGCCCGGAGGCAGGAGCTCCGCCAGCGCTGGAGCGGCCGGTTGGGCGGGAGGGCCGAGCTGGAGGAGTCCTTCGACGACCTCCTGGGGGCGGTGGTGGCCGTGCTGCGCGGGGCGGGCCGGCCGCGGAGCCCGTGGCGCTTGCGCACCGGCTTCGACCTGAAGGCGCTGATGCACGAGTGCGACGTGCTGCGCGAGTGCCTCCTCGACCTGGCGGAGGAGACGGGCGTGCGCGTCTCCCTGTCCGAGGTGCGTGCCCTGACGGCCTTCTTCTCCACCGGCATCGCCGAGGCCACGGACGCGTTCGAGCGCCAGCTGGCCGTCCGGCTGCGAGAGGCGGAGGAGCGTCTGGGGGAGTCCACCTCCGCCGCGGGCGTGGGCACCTGGTGGACGGATGGCACGGTGCGCTGGCTGCGCCAGAAGGGGCGGATCTTCACCGACGCGTCCGGTGTGCCGCTGCACATCACGGGGTCGACGGTCGACATCACCGAGCAGAAGCGAGCCGAGGCCGAGCGGGCGGAGCTGCTCATCCGGGAGCAGCGCGCGCGTCAGGAGGTGGAGGAGGCCCTCGCGCTGCTGGAGATGCTGCTCACCACCGTGCCGGTGGGTCTGTGCTTCTTCGATCGGGAGCTGCGCTACGCGCGCATCAACCAACGGCTGGCGGACATCAACGGCCGCTCCATCGGGCAGATCCTGGGCCACACGCTCCACGAGGTCGTTCCGGAGCTGGCTCCGCGGCTGGCTCCCGTGCTGCGCGAGGTCTTCGAGACGGGGCGGGCCTGGTTCGACCTGGAGATGACGGGCGCTACTCCGGGCACCCCTGGCGAGGTGCGCCACTGGCTCGTCAGCTCCTACCCCGTGCGCAACCGCGCCGGGCAGGTGTTCCTCGTGGGCAGCCTGGTGCTCGACGTCACCGAGCGCAAACACTTCGAGCGGACGCAGGCCCTCCTCGTCGAGGCGGGCAGGCTGCTGTCCCAGTCGCTGGACGTGCCCACCACTCTCAAGAGCCTCGCCGCGTTGAGCGCGATGCACCTGGCCGACTACTGCATGGTGGATCTGCTGGGCGAGGACGGGCAGTTGCACCGGCTCGAGGTGGCGGCGCGAGATCCGGAGCGGCAGCAGCTCCTCCGCCGGTCGATGGCGTATCCACCCCTGATGGGAGGCGGCAGTCCCATGACCCGCATCCTGGAGCGTGGGGAGATCGCGGCCGTGCCGGAGATCACTCCCGCGTGGATGGATGCCGCCGCCCGGAACGCGGAGCACCGGGCCATCCTGGAGGAGCTCGCTCCGAAGTCCACCGTCCTCTTGCCGCTGGTGGCCCGGGGCCGGAAGCTCGGCCTCATCAATCTCGCCTGGACCCACTCCCGGGCCTCGTCACTGGCGAGGGATCTGGAGGTGGCCCGGGGTCTGGCCGATCGCGCGGCCGTGGCCATCGACAACGCCCGGCTCTACCAGGAGGCCCAGGCGGCCGTCCGGGTGCGTGAGGACGTGGTGGCCATCGTCAGCCATGATCTGCGCAATCCCCTCGGTGCCATCTCCCTGGCGGCCACCTCCCTGCTTCAGCGCGGGGACGTGGACGCGCGCACCCTGAGCATGATCAGCCGCATCTCCGCGGCGGCGGACCGGGGCACGCGGATGATCGGGGAGCTGCTCGACTTCACCCAGGCGCGGGTGGGCGGTATCCCCGTGCAGCCCAGGGCCCTGGATCTGCACGAGAACGTGCGGAGGGTGGTCGAGGAGGTGCGGCTGGCGAACCCCGGACGCCACATCGTCCTGCACGCCAGTGGCGACGGCCGGGGCGAGTGGGACGAGGGCCGGCTGGCCCAGGTCATCACCAACCTGGTGGGCAATGCCCTCCAGCATGGCCCCCCGCAGACCCCCGTCCGCGTGTCCACACGGGGAGAGGAGGAGGGCGTCACGTTGGAAGTGCACAACGAAGGCCCGCCCATCCCCGAGGACCTGTTGCCCCTGCTGTTCGAGCCCTACCGGCGCGGCACGGAGGGGAGCGCGGGCCGGGGCAGTCTCGGACTGGGCCTCTTCATCACCCGGCAGATCATCCTCGGGCATGGGGGCACCATCGAGGTGCGCTCCACCGCCAGGGAGGGCACCTGTTTCACCGTGCGCCTGCCCCGGCGGGTCAGAGCCCGCGGCCCGTGAGCATGAGGGTCACCACGGTGAAGTAGATGACCACGCCGGTGACGTCCACCAGCGTGGATACGAAGGGCGCCGAGGCGGTGGCGGGATCCAACCCGAAGCGCCGCAACAGGAAGGGCAGCATCGAGCCGCACAGCGTGCCGAACGTCACCACTCCCACCACGCTCAGCCCCACCGCCACGCCCACCCAGACGAAGTGGGGACCGTAGATGACCTCGTGCTGGGGCCACAGCAGGATGCGCAGCAGGCCCAGCAGCCCCAGGAAGATACCCAGCGCCACGCCGCTGACGACCTCGCGCGCCGCCACGCGCCACCAGTCGCTCAGGTGCACGTCGCGCACCGCCAGCGCGCGGATGATGAGCGAGGTGGCCTGCGAGCCCGAGTTGCCTCCCGAGGAGATGATGAGCGGCACGAAGGCGCTGAGGAATACCGCCTGGGCGATGGCGTCCTGGTAGTGGGCCATGGCCGTGGCGGTGAACATCTGCCCCACGAAGAGCACCGTGAGCCACCCCACGCGCTTGCGCAGCATGCCGGTGATGCCGATGTCCAGGTACGGCGCCTCCAGGGCCTCCATACCGCCGATGCGCTGGATGTCCTCGGTGGCCTCCTCCTCGGCCGCGTCCAGCACGTCGTCCACGGTGATGATGCCCACCAGCACGCCCTGGGAGTCCGTCACCGGCAGCGCCACCCGGTCGTACTTCTCGAACATGCTGATGAACTCCTCGCGGTCCGCCGTGGCCGGGATGCTCACCAGCTGCCGGTCGTGGATGTCCGTCACCCGCGTGCCCGGATCCGCCAGCACCAGCGAGGCCAGCCGCACGTCGTCCAGCAGCCGGCCCTTCTCGTCCACGATGTAGAGCACGTGCAGCGTCTCGCGGCCCTGGCCGTGGGCGCGCACGTACGCGAGGGCCTCGCCCGCCGTGAGATTGCCCGGCAGCGTGAGGTACTCCGGCGTCATGTACCGGCCGGCGCTCTTCTCCGGGTAGCCCAGCAGGTTGCGGGCCACCTTCAGCTGCTCGGGGGACAGCGTGGTGAGCAGCCGCTTCGTCACCTCGGCCGGCAGCTCCTCGAGCAGTCGCGTGCGATCGTCCGGCGCCATCTCGTCCAGCAGGTTCTTGAGCTGCCCGGTCCCCAACGTCTCCAGGAGCTCCGTCTGCTGGTGCAGCGGCAGGTACTCGAAGACGAGCGCCGCCGTGTCTCGCGGCAGCAGCCGGAACAGGATGCCGCTCTCATCCGCGGGCAGGTCCTCGAGGACCTCGGCCACGTCTGTCGGATCCATGCCCGAGAAGGCATCGCGCAGCGCGTTCCAGTCCTTGGCTGCGATGAGCGCTTCGAACTCCGGCTTCAGGAGGTTTCCCAGCATTGCGATCTCCGCGCGTGGACGGACACGCGCATGGCGCATGGTGTATGAAACGCGCCGGTTGGGGTACGGCAATCTGCCGTGCCACCGGAGGAGAAGATGGACAGGAAGGGCTCCCGGAAGAAGGCTCCCACCCAGGAAGCGGACACCCAGCGCCCGGAGGCGGCTCCTCCCACGGCCCCTCCCAAGGAGGCGGCCCCGGTGGCAGCGGAGAGTCCTCGTCCACCGGCCCCGAGGCCCGAGCCGGCCCGGCGGGTGGAGCCTCCCCCGGCGCCCGCTCCCCGGGTGGATCCGTTCCGCCGCCCACCAGCCCCCGCGCCCCTGGCCACGCGGCCGGCTCTTCCCCCCCGTCCCCCGGGCTCCAAGAGCTTCTACTCCCCCATCATCGAGGTGGGCACCCAGGAGGAGGTGGAGCACCGGCACTTCCCCCGCGCGCGGCTCGCCACGAGCTTCGAGCTGTGGATCGACGAGGAGGGCGCCCGGCGCTTCACCGCCACGTTGCGCTCGGCCAACGTGAGCGTGGGTGGGGCCTTCCTGGAGAGCACCTTCTTCCTGCCCCTGGACACCGAGCTACGGGTGCGCTTCTCGCTGGAGGAGGGCGCGGCCCCCGTGGAGGCCCGTGCCCGCATCGTGCGCGAGCAGCGGCCCCGCCGGGAGGACGAGCCGTCCGGCTTCGGCATCCGCTTCGAGGAGTTCTACGGACAGACGGAGGTGTCGCTGGCGCGGCTCTTCCTCGACATGAGGCTGCGCACCTTCGCCGAGGAGTACCTGCGCTCCAATCGCGCCCGGGGCCTGCCCAATGAGTTGGAGCGGGTGGTGGACGCGCTCGCCGCGTGGGAGCTGCTCAAGGCCAACAACCCCACCGATACGTGGCGGGGCGAGTGAGCCGGCGGTGAACGCCCGCGCGGAGCCCCGGAGAGGAGCTCCGCGCCGGGCGGTGGGCCTCAGATGACCTTCTGCAGCGCGGCCTCGAGCTTGGCCTTGGGCACGGCGCCGACGATCTGCTCCACCACCTTGCCGCCCTTGAAGACGAGCAGGGTGGGGATGGAGCGGATGCCGTACTGCTGCGGCGTGTCCTGGTTGTCGTCGATGTTGACCTTGGCGACCTTCACCTTCCCCTTGTACTGGGTGGCGAGCTCCGCCACGGCGGGGGCAATGGCGCGGCACGGGGCGCACCACGTGGCCCAGAAGTCGACCAGCACGGGCTGGTCGGACTTCAGCACTTCCTTCTCGAAATCCCCGTCCCCGATGTTCATCACGTCATCGCCTGCCATGGTGTCTCCTCGTCGGCGTGCAGGTAAGCAAGGCGGCGCGTGCTCTAGTACGCGCCCGTCGGGCCTGCAAGGTCCGGCTTCCTGGTCCTTTGCCTGCTTAGATGCGGACGGGGCGGGAGTGTCGCAACCCGTTCACGCTCCCCTGTCAGATGGCGCTTCGGCCCGGGGCGTGGAGGTGTAAGCTAGCGGTGTGATGAGGCTCTTCCTTCCCCAGACCCTGCTCGAGGAGTGGGCACTGGAGGACAAAGCGGACGTCAAGGACGGGGTACTGGTGGTGGCCGGTGAGGAAGGGGTGTACCCGGTGGTACCCGCGGTCCACATCGTGCAACTCGTCACCGGCGAGGACGCCAACGGTCTGGTGTCCAAGGTGAAGACCGAGGAACAGCTCGAGCGCCTGGGGGCCGAGCAGATGGCCGACTCGGTGCTGCTCGGAGATACGGCATACGAAGTGGTTCCGGGTTATGTGGCCGAAGTGCCCGTCCCTCCCTCGGATGCCTCCTCGGGGGAGGGGAAGACGGGTTCCGAAGCCGATCTTCTCGCCGCCTTCCTCCTGAACAAGATGGGCTGACTCACTCAGTCCAGTGGGTTGTATCCGCCATGAACCATGCGTTGGTCTCCCTCGCCTGCCACGCCTACGTCGTCGCGGCGTTGGTCTACCTCGCCTACCTCGTCCGGCAGATGGGGGCGCTCGCCACCACGGGCCGGGTGCTGGTGGGCACGGGGCTGGCCCTGCACGGAGTGGCCCTCTTCGGGCTCTTCGGTGCCCAGGGCGGGCGTCCGGTGGGCGTCGCCCAGGGCTTCTCCACGTTCGCCTTCCTGCTGCTGGCCATCTTCCTGGTGGTGGATGTGCGCTACCGCAGGCCGGTGATCGGCGCCTTCATCACCCCCCTGGCGGTGGCGGTGCTGATGCCGGGCCTGCTGCTGGACGGGGGACAGCCGCTGAGCCCGGACATCCGCAGGCCCCTGTTGCCCCTGCACATCACCATCGCCCTGCTGGGCGTGGCCGCCTCGGCGGTGGCCGCCGGGGTGGCGACGATGTACCTGCTGATGGAGCGGCAGGTGAAGGGCAAGCGCTTCGGCCTGCTCTTCGCGCGCCTGCCGTCGCTGGAGTTCCTCGACACCCTCAACCGTCAGCTCGGGGTGGTAGGGTTCATCGCGTTGTCGGTGACGCTCGTCACCGGAGCCTTCTTCTCCAGCGCGGCGCCGGGCTTCTTCTGGGCCTGGGAGTCCAAGCAGATCGCCACGCTGGTGGCGTGGGGAGTATTCGCCGCGCTCGTGGGTGCCCGCTCTTTCGGTGGATGGCGGGGCCGGCGGGTCGCGCTGTTGACCATGACGGGGTTCGGTTTGCTGCTGGTGTGCTTCCTCACGTCGTATGACTTCACCCATGTCGGCGGAGGTCTGCGCTAGCCATGGACTTCCTGTGCATCGGTCTATCGCACCGGACCGCGCCGCTGTCCGTCCGTGAGCGGCTCGCGCTGCCGGAGTCCCAGCAGGTGGATCTGCTACAGCGGCTGGCCCAGTCGCCCAACGAGGCGCTGCTCGTCTCCACCTGCAACCGGGTGGAGCTGTACCTGGCGGCGCCGGATGTGAACCGGGCCCGCGAGAGCGCCTTGAACGAGCTGCAGTCGCTCGGGGGTCCGGAGGCGCTGGAGCACCTCTACGAGCACCGCGGCGAGGCCGCGCTGGTCCACCTCTTCCGGGTGGCGGCCAGCCTGGACTCCATGGTGTTGGGAGAGGCGCAGATCCTCGGCCAGGTGAAGGACGCCTTCGAGCGGGGCCAGGGGGCGGGCGCGGTGCGCGGCGAGCTGACACGCGTGTGCGGCGCGGCCTTTGGCTGCGCCAAGCGGGTGCGCACCGAGACGGCCATCGGCCGGGCCGCCACCTCCATGGCCAGCGCCGCCGTGGCGCTCGCGAGCAAGGTGTTCGACGGGCTGGGAGACAAGACGGTGCTGCTGGTGGGCGCGGGCGAGATGGCGGAGCTGGCCGCGCGGCACCTGAAGCAGGCGGGCGCCACCCGCGTCTTCGTGGCCAACCGCACCCTGGCGCGCGCCGAGGCGCTCGCGGCCGAGGTGGGAGCCACGGCGCGTCCCTTCGAGGAGCTGTTCTCGCTGCTCACCGCGGCGGACGTGGTGGTGTGCAGCACGGCCTCGCCCGTGCCCATCTTCACCAAGGAGAACGTGGCCGCGGTGGCCAGGGCCCGCAAGCACCGGACGCTCTTCATGGTGGACCTGGCGGTGCCCCGCGACATCGCCCCCGAGGTGGGGGAGCTGGACTGGGTGCACGCCTACGACGTGGACGACATCCAGAAGTTCGTCGCGGAGAACGCCGCCGCCCGCGCCGAGGAGGCGCAGAAGGCCGGCGTGCTGGTGGCCCAGGAGGTGGCGCGCTTCGCGCGGGACCGGGCGGTGCGCAACGGCGTGCCGGTGCTCGCCCAGCTGCGCCAGCGGGGCGAGGCCATCGCCCGCGCGGAGGTGGAGCGCACCCTGTCCACCATCGGCGAGGGCCTCTCCGACAAGCAACGCAAGAGCATCGAGGCCATGGCCCGCGCCATCGTCAACAAGCTGTTGCACGAGCCCACGGCCCGGTTGCGGGCGGTGGGTCCCGAGCACGAGGGCAACCGGCTGGCGGGAGCCGCCGCCGAGCTCTTCGGGCTCGATGAGGTGCCCGTGTCCGGCGGGCAGGTGAACGGCCCCAACGTGGTGGCCAACGGAGGCAAGGGATGAAGGCAGTACGCATCGCCACGCGGCAGAGCCCGCTCGCGCTCTGGCAGGCCCGGCACGTGGCGGGGTTGCTCACCCAGCAGCACCCGGGGCTCGAGGTCTCCCTGGTGGAGATGACCACCGCCGGGGACCGCTTCCTCTCCGCGCCCCTGTCCACCGTGGGCGGCAAGGGGCTGTTCGTGAAGGAGATCGAGCAGTCGCTGCTCGATGGCCGCGCGGACCTGGCCGTGCACAGCCTCAAGGACATGACGTCCGTGCTGCCCGCGGGCCTGCTGCTCGCGGCGGTGCCCAGGCGCGAGGATCCGCGCGACGCCTTCTGCAGCCCGGGTGGGCTCATGCTGGAGTCGTTGCCCATGGGCGCGAGGGTGGGGACGTCCTCGCTGCGGCGCAGCTGCATCCTGCGATCGCGGCGGCCGGACCTGGAGATCGTCAGCCTGCGCGGCAACGTGCAGACGCGGCTGGCGCGCATGCGCGAGATGGATCTGCACGGCGCGGTGCTCGCCTACGCGGGCCTCAAGCGCCTGGGGCTGGAGACGGAGATCTCCGAGGTGCTGCCCACCACCCTGAGCCTGCCGGCGGTGGGGCAGGGGGTGCTCGCCATCCAGTGCCGCACCGAGGACGCCGAGGTGCGCCGCCTGCTGGCGCCGCTGGAGGACGCCACCACGCGCGTGGCCGTGACGGCCGAGCGCGCCCTCATGGCCCGGTTGGAGGGCGGCTGCACCGTCCCTCTGGCCGGACACGCCACCGTGGACGGGGGCATCGTCCACCTGCGCGGACTGGTGGGGCGGCCTGACGGCTCGAAGGTGGTGGAGGGCGCCCGCAGCGGCCCGGTGGAGGCGGCGCACGCCGTGGGAGAGGCGCTCGCCGAGGAGCTGCTGTCGCGGGGCGCGGCGGAGATCCTCCGCGATTTTGGCCGCGCCAGGCCCGTGCCGGAGTCCTGACGGGGAACCGGGAGAACCCTGGAAGTCTCCCCGCGCGGTCCTACCTCCATCTCGGAAGCGAGACGCGAAGAGGAACTATGGACCGCGCCCAGATGGCCTACAGTGCGCGCCCGTGCAAAAGCGACTCGAAGGCATCCGCGTCCTGGTGACGCGCCCCCGTGAACGCTCGGAGGAGCTGTGCTTCCTCCTCGAGGACGAGGGCGCGGAAGTGCTGCATGTCCCGTTGTTGGAGCTGCTGCCCCCGGAGGATCCGCGCCCGCTGATGGCGGCCGCGGAGTCCATCCAGCGCTACAAGTGGGTGGTGTTCGCCAGCGCCTCGGCGGTGGAGGCGCTGATGGAGGCGGTGCGCGAGGCCGGCACGACGGCGCTGCTGTCGCGGGTGCGCTTCGCCGTGGTGGGTCCGCGGACCGCGCGCGCCGTGGAGGGCTACGGGCTGACGGTGTCCGTCGAGTCTCCCGAGGGCACGGGCGCGGCGCTCTACGAGGTCATGCGTCCCGGGCTGGATCCGGAGGACGAGGTGCTGCTACCGGCCGCGGAGGAGGGGCGGCGGGAGATAGAGGACGCGCTGCGCGAGCACGGCGCGAGGGTGACGCGGGTGACGGCGTACCGCTCGAGGGCCGCGCCGCTGCCGCCCGAGGCCCATGAGCTGCTCGAGTCCTCGCCCCCGCACGTGGCCCTGTTCGCCTCGCCGCGCACCGCGGAGGCGTTCCTGGAGGCGGTGGGGCGCGAGCGGATCGGCGCGGCCCGGCTGGTGGCCATCGGCCCCACCACCGCGGCGGCGCTGACGCAGCTGGGGCTCCCGGTGGCCGCCGTGGCCGAGCGTCCCACCCCCGAGGCCCTGGTCGACGCCACCATCCGGGCGATTCGCGAGTAGACTGCCGTCCACTGAATGCCGGAGGGGGAGGGGAGCACGCGTGCGTCCCCTGGCGCTCCGGGTGGACCGAGGAGTCCTCAAGATGAGGCACGGGCTTTTGCGCGGCGTGGTGCTGCTCGGGGTGCTGGTCTGGAGCCAGGTGGCTCTGGCCCAGGCCTACAACTATTCCAACTTCCGGATGCTCAACACGAAGGACAACCCCTTCGAGTACTACGTGGACTCGCGGTACGCGCAGCCGGCGGGCATCCAACTGTCGCTGGTGGAGACGGCCGTCAAGAACGCGTTCCAGACCTGGGACAACGCCACCTGTGCGACCACTGCCTTCAGATACGCGGGGCTGAGCCAGCCCACCGTCGCCGAGCCGCGCAACCTGAACGACCGCTACAGCGTGGCCGCCGTGTGGATCACCGACAAGAATGATCCCCTCTACCGCGACCTGCTCGGCACCCGGCCCTTCATCACCGTGCCGCTCGACTACGGCGGCTACCTGTACCAGTGCGACATCCTCATCAACGGGACGGGGGACATCAAATGGTCCACCACCACCCCCACGCAGGCGGGCTTCTACGACTTGCAGACGTACCTGCTTCAGGCGGTGGGGTTCTGCCAGGGCCTGGGCCTCTCGTACGAGGTGACGAACGCGGTGATGTCCAACGAGCTGCCGGTGGGCGGCAACCGGCGCGCGCTCAGCCAGTACGACCTCGACCTGCTGTGCAAACGCTATCCGACGACGCCGAACTACGTGTCCGCGCCGTGCTCGGCGGCCGGCACCTGTACCGGGTTCACCTGCGTGACGCCGCAGAACACGGGCGGCCAGGTGGCCTACAACTTCTGCACCAAGGGCTGCACGAACACCACCCCCGGTGAGTGCCCGGAGCCCTTCGTGTGCAAGTCGTCCACCGCGGTGCCGGGCTTCCGGTACGCGTGCCTGCCGGCGGACAAGGACTACGCCACGCAGGTGGGCAACGCCTGTACCCAGAACCAGAACTGCGGCTCCGCGTACGGCTACTGCCAGCAGCCGGTGGTGCTGCCCTCGACGGGGACGGCCTGGTACGGCGGCTACTGCTCGGAGAACTGTGGTTCCGGCGTCGGTGCCTGCCCCACGGGCTCGGTCTGCACCCAGGTGAACGCCACCTCGAACATGTGCCTCGACCAGTGCAACACCCTCGCGGACTGCCGCGAGGGCTACGTCTGCGCGAGCCAGCCCGGAGGCAACCTCTGCATCCCGAAGTGCTACAGCGACGCGGACTGCGGTGCCGGCTCCGCCTGCCGCGTCTGCGAGGGCGTGTGCGCCCCCGTGCGCAACTCCGGCGTGGTCATCGGCGAGCCCTGTGACGACAGCGCGCAGTGCGGCACGGGCCAGCTGTGCCTGAAGGTGAACGGCCATCCGCAGGGCTTCTGCTCGCAGACCTGCGCGGGGACGACCACGTGCTCCTGCCCCGAGGGCTCCTCCTGCCAGACGGTGGGCCCCAATCACACCACCCTGTGCGTGCGCAGCTGCACCGCGGGGACCTGTGCCTCGGGACTCCAGTGCGCTCCCTTCCCCGATGGCACCAGCGGATGCCTGCCCTCGTGCCGCACCCAGGATGACTGCCCGGGTGGCTCCACCTGCAACGCTGGCCAGTGCGTGGGGACCGGCTCGTATGACGGTGGCTCCTGCCCGCTCTGCCCGGGTCCGGGGAGCCCCGATGCCGGGACGGGTCCCATCCCGTCTCCCTCCGACAGTGGGACGGGCCCGGGTGGGCCGGCGGGCCCCGGGTGTGGCTGCCAGGGCTCCGCCGTGAACGCGCCGGGATTCCTCGGCGCCCTTGCTTTGTTCCTCGTGGCCGCCAGGAGACGCCGTTGCCAGCGCCTGTGACCTCGCCCGCTCCCTCCCGGAGCAAGACAGACTTCACCCTTTCCTTCGTCCTCGACGCGCTCGTCGCGCAGCGGGTGCTCACGTCCGACCAGGCGCAGAACATCCTGGCGCGTGAGCAGGCCGCTCGCGCCCGCGTCCTCAAGAATCAGGGCGTGGTGGGCAAGGACGCGGCGCGCTACGAGGTGTCGCCGGTGGAGATCGTCGCCGCCTTCCAGGTGCCCCTGGCGGACAACCGCGGGGTGCTCGACGAGGACCGCATCAGCGAGCTGGTGGCCCGCGCCGCCGGCCTCGCCCACCGGAAGATCGACCCGCTCAAGCTGGACATGGCGCTGGCCACCCGCACCGTGTCGCGGCCCTTCGCGCAGAAGCACTTCATCCTGCCCCTGGAGAAGGGCCAGGATGGCCGGCTGCTGGTGGCGGTGGCCAACCCCTTCGACAAGGAGCTCTTCGAGGGGCTCCACGTGCTCACCGGCATGCCCATCGAGCCGGTGCTCTCGGCGAAGGGGGACATCCTCAAGGCCATCGCGGACATCTACGGCTTCAAGCGCACGCTGGCTCGCGCCGCGGATGACTTCGGCGCCAACCCCCAGAACGTGTCGCAGATCGGCAACTTCGAGCAGCTCGTCTCGCTCAGCGGCCGGCAGGAACTGGACGCGGCGGACCAGCCCGTGGTGCAGGCGGTGGACTACCTGATGCGCTACGCGTTCGACAACCGCGCGTCGGACATCCACGTCGAGCCCAAGCGCACCACCTCGCTGGTGCGCCTGCGCATCGACGGCGTGCTGCACCCCGTGTACACGCTGCCGGCGGGCGTGCACGCGCCCATCATCTCGCGCATCAAGACGCTCTCGCGCATCGACATCTCCGAGAAGCGCAAGCCGCAGGACGGCCGCATCAAGACCGAGCGCGATGGCCGCGAGGTGGAGCTCCGCGTCTCCACCCTGCCCACCGCCTTCGGCGAGAAGGTGGTCATCCGTGTCTTCGATCCGGAGACGCTGGTGCAGGACATCGCCCAGCTCGGCTTCGATCCGGAGGAGAAGAGCGTCTTCGAGAACTGGATCGACCAGCCCCACGGCCTCATCCTCGTCACCGGCCCCACGGGCAGCGGCAAGACGACCACGCTCTACTCGGCGCTCAAGGCGGTGGCCGGTCCGGACGTGAACGTCACCACCATCGAAGACCCCATCGAGATGGTGTGGGACGGCTTCAACCAGGTGCAGGTGCAGCCCAAGGTGGGGCTCGACTTCGCCAACGCGCTGCGCCACATCCTGCGTCAGGACCCGGACGTCATCATGGTGGGAGAGATCCGCGACGCGGAGACGGCGGAGAACGCCATCCAGGCCGCGCTCACGGGCCACCTGGTGCTCTCCACGCTGCACACCAACGACTCCATCGGCGCGGTGGCGCGCTTGAAGGACCTGGGGGTGCCGCCCTTCCTGCTGGCCCAGAGCCTCATCGGCATCATGGCCCAGCGTCTGATGCGGCGGGTGTGCCCGCACTGCGCGCAGCCGACGACGCTCACGCCGGACGAGCTGAGCATGCTGGGCGCGCCCATCCCGCTGCTGCCGGGTGGGGTGCGCATCGTCAAGGGCGCCGGGTGCATCCGCTGCCGCGGCACCGGGTACTGGGGCCGCACGGGCGCCTTCGAGATCGTCAACATGTCCAACGAGCTGCGCGAGTTCGTCTCCCGCGGCGCCGGGCACCACGACATGTTGGAGGCGGCGCGCCGGGGTGGCACGCGCACCCTGCGCGAGGCGGCGGTGCGCAAGCTGGCCATGGGCCTCACCTCCTTCGACGAGGTGGTGCGCATGACCTCCGCGTCGTGAGCGGCACCCGAACGGACCGGTGCGACCCGCTGTCGCCCGGTCCGTTCTCTGTCGTGTAACTCACGCCCGATGAGGCGCGGCGGATTTCCGGAATACTCCCACGCCTGGGGGGTTACGCTCCGAGTGCGTGGTGCACTTCCCTAGAGGAGAGCCATGGCGAGAGGAAAAACCGGAATGACGCGACGTGACTTCGTGGGCCTCGGTACCGCGGCAATGGCCATGGCGGGAGCGGGCGAGTTGTTGATCGGCTGTGCGACCACCCAGCAGGCGGGCCCGGGTGGCCTGGGCGGTGGCTCGGACGGACCTTCGAATTCGATCGGGTACTTCGCCCGCTTCGGCGTCACCGAGAACCTCATCCGCGAGACGCTGGCCGCCGCCCTGTCACGGGGCGGGGACTACAGCGACCTGTTCTTCCAGCACCGCATCTCCACCTCCATGGCGCTCGAGGACGGCTCGGTGAACAAGGCGTTCACCTCCGTCGAGCTCGGCGTGGGCGTGCGCGTCGTCAAGGGCGACCAGACGGGCTATGCCTACACCGAGGAGCTCACCCTCGACGCGATGCGTAGCGCCGCCCGGACGGCCGCGGCGATCGCCGATGGCCCCTCCCGGCCCGGCCCCCAGAGCTTCCACCTCTTCAAGGAGCTGCCGCAGCGCTACGCGCTCAAGGTGGGCTGGGATGCCGTGCGTCCCGAGCAGAAGCTGCCCCTCCTCGAGGGGTTGAACGCGGCGGCGTTCAAGGCGGACCCGCGCATCGTCAAGGTGAGCCTCTCGTTCTCCAATGAGTACGGCGCCGTCCTCGTGGCCGACAGCAACGGGCGGCTCGTGGAGGACCTCCAGCCCATGACGCTGCTGGGCCTCTCGTGCGTGGCCGAGCAGAACGGCAAGCGCGAGCAGAACGGCTACAACGTCGCGGGCCGCGCCGGGTTCGACTTCTACTCGCCCGAGCGGCTCGACCGCATCGTGCGCGAGGCGGTGAGCCGCACCACCATCCTCTTCGAGGCGGTGCAGCCTCCGGCGGGCGAGCTGCCGGTGGTGCTCGCGGCGGGCTCGTCGGGCATCCTCCTGCACGAGGCGATCGGCCACGGCATGGAGGCCGACTTCAACCGCAAGGGCACGTCCATCTACTCGGACAAGATCAACAAGCCCATCGCGCACCCCTTCGTGAACATCGTCGACGACGGCACGAACGAGTACGCGCGCGGCGCCATCAACGTGGACGACGAGGGCAACGTGCCGGGCAAGACGATGCTCGTGGAGAACGGCGTGCTCACCACGTACCTCCACGACTCCATCTCCGCGAAGCACTACAAGGTGAAGCCCACCGGCAACGGCCGCCGCGAGAGCTACCGCCACGCGCCCCTGCCGCGCATGCGCTCCACGTACATGCTCCCGGGCCCGCACAAGCACGAGGAGATCATCGCGTCGGTGAAGAAGGGCATCTACTGCTCGAACTTCACCAACGGGCAGGTGAACATCGGCGGTGGCGACTTCACCTTCTACGTGAAGAACGGCTACCTCATCGAGGACGGGAAGCTGACCCGGCCGATCAAGGACGTGAACATCATCGGCAACGGGCCGCGGGTGCTCGAGAAGGTGGACATGGTGGCCGACAACCTCGTCATCGACGAGGGCGGCTGGACGTGCGGCAAGGACGGCCAGGGCGTGCCGGTGTCCCAGGGCCTCCCCACGGTCCGGGTCTCGTCGATCACCGTGGGCGGACGCAACGCGTGAAGGGGGCCGACATGAGCACGACGAACAACACGAATCTGGCGGAAGTCGCGCGGCAGGCGGTCGACCTCGCGAAGAAGCAGGGAGCCTCCGAGGTGGCGGCCAACGCCGGCCGCACCCGCGAGGTCGAGGTGCAGTGGCGCGACGGCCGGTTGGACAAGATCTCCGAGGCCACGACGCGGGGGCTGTCGGTGCAGCTCTACGTCGACGGGCGCTACTCCGCGGTGTCCACGAGCGACCTGCGTCCGGAGGCGCTGGAGCGCTTCATCTCCGACTCCGTCACGATGACGCGCGCCCTGGCGCGTGACGAGCACCGCCGGCTGCCGGAGCCCGAGCTGTACGCGGGCCGCATGGAGGTGGACCTGGCGATCGAGGATCCGAATCAGGCGAAGCTCAGCGCCGAGGAGCGCCAGCGCATCGTCCGGGAGTTGGAGGCGGCCGCCCGCGCGGTCGACACGAAGGGCGCCATCCTGTCCGTCACCACCGCCTTCGGAGACGTCCTGCGGGAGACGTACCGTGTCAGCTCGAACGGCTTCGAGGGAGGCATCCGCGGAACCCAGTTCTTCGCCTCCGCCGACGTGAGCGCCAAGGACTCGGACGGGCGCCGGCCGGAGGAGAGCGACTTCGCCGTCGCGCGCTTCTTCGCGGACCTGCCCGACGCGACCACCCTGGGCCGCCGGGCCGGAGAGCGCGCCCTGGGCCGCCTCGGTGCGGCGAAGGGCGCGTCGGCCGTGCTGACGATGGCCGTCGACAACCGCGCCGCGGGCCGGCTCGTGTCGATGCTGCTCGGGCCCATGACGGGCATGGCCCTCCAGCAGAAGCGCTCGTTCCTCGACGGGAAGCAGGGCCAGAAGGTGGGCAGCGATCGCCTGGTGCTCACGGACGATCCGCACATCCAGCGGGGTCTCGGCTCACGCCTGTTCGACGGCGAGGGCATCGCCGCGAAGCCCCTGCCGCTGTTCGAGGCGGGCGTGCTCCGCTCCTACTTCATCGACAGCTACTACGGCCGCAAGCTGAAGACCCGCCCGACGACCGGCGGCGCCTCGAACCTCTCCTGGAAGCTCGGCGAGAAGGGACAGGCCGCGCTCCTGGCGGACCTGAAGGAGGGCATCCTGGTGACGGGCTTCCTCGGCGGCAACTCGAACGCCGTGACGGGGGACTTCTCCCTCGGCGTCCAGGGGTTCCGCGTGCGCGGCGGGAAGCTCGCCGAGCCCATCAGCGAGATGAACATCTCCGGCAACCAGATGGACCTCTGGAAGCGCCTGGTGGCCGTGGGCAATGATCCGTTCGCCTACAGCGCGATGCGCACGCCGACCCTCGTCTTCGAGGGTGTGCAGTTCGCGGGCGTCTGAGCCGGGAAGTCCTGGTCCGGGCAGGAGCAGTGCTGTCATGGTTCGTCCCGGCCCCCGGCCGGGGAGGCCGCACTGGAGGAAGTGATGAGGAGAGCGCTCCTGCTCGGTTTCGTCCTGTTGGTGTCCTGCAATGACCTCACGCCGCCGGATGAGGTCCCGGTGGATGGTGGAATCCGTGGGGATGGCGGAATGGGGGATGGTGGCTCCACGCTCCAGGCCGCCCCCATGGGGGGCGGCTTCTGCTGCCCGATCGAGACACCGTCCTGCAGTTGTTTCCGGACCGGCGGCTGGGTCGCCACGGACGACATCTCGAAATGCGACGGCATCTGCGATGGGGCTCCGCCCTACACTCGGACGGTCGACTCGCACGGCTGCGAGGTGGTGGCGATCGGCGGCACGAACTCCTGCAACCCCACCCCACCACCTTCTCCGTGAGGCAGGGCCGCGGTGGTTACACGGGCTCGATGAAGTTCAGCCGGTAGCCGTCGGGATCCGTGACGATGATCTCCCGCGTGTACCAGGGCTGCACGGTGGGGCCCTCGACGCCCGCGCCGTGCGCCCGGGCCCGTTCGGCCACCTCGTTCAGGCCCGTGGCGCCGATGCGGAAGCCCAGCAGCACGCCCACGCCCCGCCGGCCCTCCAGCGCCACCGCCGAGGGCACGGCGACCAGGTACACCTCCGCCTGGTTCTCCCAGCGCAGGTGGATGAAGGGGGGCTCCGCGTGCATGCGCTTGAACCCGAGCGCCTCGTAGAACCGCGCGGAGCGCTCGGCGTCCGACACGAGCAACTTCACGAAGGACGACAACAGCTGATCGCTATCCATGCCAGCCGTCTGTAACACGGCGTCTGCTCCGGGCGCTCACGTTCCGGAGGCCAGTTCCGCCGTCGTGAACATGAAAAGGCCCCGGGTTCCGCGGAACCCGAGGCCTCGGTGGAGCGGCTCGACGCGGGCCGCCTAGAAGCGCGCCTGCAGCAGCATGTTGAAGCCCAGCGCGTGGGGCTTCTCGAAGCTGGGCTGCGCCACGCCGAAGACGTCGTCCCGGAAGGTCGTCCGGTTGGCGTCGTAGGTGTAATAGACCTCGCCCACCGCGGAGACGATCTCCGACAGGTCCCACCGGAAGGTGCCCTTGGCGGAGATGATGGGCTCGGCCTCGCAGGTGCTGTTGTCGCTGC
The DNA here is from genome assembly GCF_024623785.1 of Archangium lipolyticum. Taxonomy (NCBI): domain Bacteria; kingdom Pseudomonadati; phylum Myxococcota; class Myxococcia; order Myxococcales; family Archangiaceae; genus Archangium; species Archangium lipolyticum. The sequence continues at coordinate 240,439 of NZ_JANKBZ010000012.1, read as the reverse complement.
CGCACGTGGTGGGGAGGATGCTCAGCACGTTGACGTCACGCACCACCACGGTGCGCGTGCCCGTGAGGCCCGGGGGCGGGTTGTTGCCGCCGAAGAGCGGCTCGGGGCTGCGGAACGTCGCCGGCTGCTGCACGCCCAGGATGAAGCCCGGGGTGAAGTGCAGCGCGGGGATGTGGAAGTCCGCGCCCGCGGCGATGAACATCTCCGGCTTGAGCTCCGTGCCGTTCGGGAAGTCGGTGAAGGGCGGCAGGCCGGGCACCTCGAACTGGATGAAGGACAGGTCGCGGTACAGGCCCAGCACGTGGAAGCGCCAGTAGTTCCACTTGGCGCGCGCCTGCAGCGCCACCGCGGTGGCCTCCTGCGGCACCGTGCGGCCGAACACGTCCGGATCCGACAGCGTCTGCACCAGGTAGCTGCCCTCGAGGGACACCGAGTACGAGAGCCCACCCGGGTACTGCTCCGGGGCGAAGAAGCGCTGGTAGACGTCCGGATCGTTCCGGTACAGCCGGAAGTCCACGCTGGTGCCCACCGGCACGCCCACGTGGTGGACGATCTGCGCGGACACGCCCGCCGAGTTCACCGGCGCCTCCACGCCCAGCGCGGCCAGGCCCGGGACGATGCCCTTCTGGAAGTAGCCGCCACCGGCCTCCACGCGCAGCGTCTCGAAGGGATCCCATCCGGCGCCGGCCATGAAGCCGTAGAGCGTCTCCTGCTCCTTGATGAGATCGTTGAGCACCAGCGCCGTCTTGGCGCCCGCGAAGGCGTACCACTTGTCGCGGGTGAGCTGCAGCTTGGCGCCCGGCACGCCCGCCGCGGTGGCGCGGGTGGTGAAGATGCCGCTGCCGCCCCAGGAGATGCGGTAGGCATAGCCCAGCCGGAAGCGGTCCGCGGACACGGGGAAGCCGGTGAGGGACAGGCCCTCGTTCTCGCCCCAGCCCGGCGGCCGGTAGTTGAGGCGGATGTAGCTGGAGTTGTCCCTCAGGTCGATTCCGCCCGAGGGCCGCTCCAGCAACAGCACCGTGAGGGCCGCCTCGGTGGTGAGGCCCTCGAAGAACGCCGGCATCTTCTTGTAGAGGACGATGTTGGACAGCGTCTCGAAGCCGGAGAACCGGGTGTTGAAGTTGTCGTAGAACTGGGTGTTCTGGATGCCCGCGCCGAAGCGGGCCGTGGGGCTGTTGGGCGTCGTCTCGCCCGCGTTGGCGAATACGTTGTCGTCCGCGAAGGCGAACGACAGACGGGTGTCGACGAAGTCTCCAGCCCATGCGGGCATGGAGAGGGTCATCAGCCCGGTCAGGGCCAGCGTGCGCAGCGTCTTCTTCAAAGTCCCTCCAAGGGGCGGCGGGGGGTGCCGCCCCTCCCTGCGCCCCGCTGGGAACGGGGCGCTTCACTTCGTCATGGCACTACTTCACTCACAAGACTTCAGCGGGCGCGGGCACTCCATGCCCTCACCCGGATGGCAGCACAGGTCGTCCGCGTCGCGCGGCATCACCATCCAGCGCGGCCGGGCCGGCTGGACCTGGCGCAGGTGGCCCACCACGTCATAGGTGGCTCCGCGCAGGAAGCGGCACTGCTGGGCGCTGTCCGCGTCCGCGTCGTTCTCGTCGCAGTCCACCTTCAGGTCCGGCACCGCGTCCTGGGTGACGAGCATCAGACGCGTGCGCGTGCTGCTGCCCACGAAGCACCTGGGCGGCGCGGACCCCGGAGGAGGAGTGGACGGGGCCTCCTTGGCCAGGAAGGCCACGTAGCCCTCGCCGGCGCGCACGGTGACGTCCCGCCGCGTCTTCGCCGGCAGCAGCGTGTCCTTGTCGGTGGCGGTGGTGGCGGTGCTGGGGCCGAAACGCACGTACGTGTCGAGGTCGCACCAGACGGTGATCGGCTCGCCCTCGGGGTAGCCCTTGGCGATGGGCCTGGACTGGGTGTTGGAGAGGACGACCTCCTGCCCGCGCAGGGGCAGCGAGTCATCCAGGCCGGCCGCGTACGGACCCGGGCCCGTCATCTCCACCACGAACTGGCCGTAGCCGGTGTGCTGGCTGCGCTCGGCGCAGACGGTGCGCTGGTAGGCGCCGGTGCCGATGGTGCAGTCGATGTTGCACTGGATCTCGTCCATGTCCTCGGGCTCCACGTCGCCGCAGAAGCTCCACGCGCCCCGTTTGCTGCAGAAGAAGGGGACCTCGCCATCGCCGTTGAAGTCGCAGTCCTTGAAGACCTGCGGGAAGCGCACGTGGCGCACCTTCACCAGCCCCGACTCCAGGCTCTCCATCTTCAGGTTGCTCGTGTAGTAGCCGCAGAGCCCGTCGACGTTGGTGTACGCCAGCTCGTTCTTCAGCCCGCAGTGGCGCAGGTTGATCTCCACCGGCGGGTTGAGCTTCAGGTACTTGTCCCACTGGTCGAGCGGCAGCTGGCGCACGTGCTCGCGCACCGTCCACGAGGGGAAGGTGAGCTGCGTGGTGGAGGTGAACTCCTGGATGGAGCCGGAGAGCGTCCACAGCAGATCCCCCGGGTCGAGCCCCTCGGGGTAGCTGTAGTTGTAGACGAACATCGAGGCGTAGCTGCCGGGCAGGTAGCCGCTGGGCTCGGGGACGGCCACCTGCGCGGCCGCGCTGACGTCCTCGGGGACGCGGCAGGCGGTGATGTCCGTGACGAAGAAGCCCGAGGGATCCGTCCCCGTCACCAGCAGGGTGACGGGCGGCTGCGGATCCGGCTTGCCGTCCTTGTCCAGGTCCACGGCGGGGCAGTTCTGGTACAGGATGGAGCCGGACTCTGGGGCCCGGCCCACGGTGACGAACTTCGTCACGAAGGGCGAGGTGGTGTTGTCGTAGAGCTGCGGCGTCTGGACGGAGGCCAGCGTGGGCTCGGCGAACAGCAGGGGCGAGGAGGCGCCGGCGGCGTAGGTGCGCGACGCGGGCTCCTTGGGGAGCTTCGTCTGGTCACCCTTGATGGCGCCGTTGGCGTAGTTGAGCTTCACGGGCTCGTCCATGGCCCAGACGCGCACGTCGCCGTAGATGTGCTGGGCGCGCATCTTCCCGAGGCCACGGCCGCGCGACAGCGTCATCCAGTAGTAGCTGTAGTCGTCGCCGGAGAGATCGCCCGGCACCACCTTGAAGCTCACCGGCCCGTTGAAGTCGAGCGGCTTGCCGGCCTTGTCCAGGGCGGTGACGTCCACCAGCATCTCCACCGGGCCCCGGGGGATGACGTAGCGGCAGTCCTCCTTGCCGCGCGCCTCGAGGGGCACGTGCTCCGTCCTGGTGCCGCCGAAGCGGGAGATGCAGGCGGGGACCACGTCGAGCGGCAGGGTGCCGCCGCTGGGGGTCACCGCGGTGACGCTCTGCACCACCACCCGGAACGAGCCGATCCCCGGCGGAGTGGGAGACTCCACGTCGTAGCAGCCGGACGCGGCGGCGGCGCTCGCCGCGAGGAGCAGGAAACGCTTCTTCATCACTTCACCCTCCGTCCGATACGGCCATCCTCGATGGCGGTGGCGATGGGCATCTCGGTTGGGTTCTCACAGAAGGTCTCGAGCTGCCGGGTGACCGAACCACACTCCTGGGCACCCGACAGCGCGTCGCGGCAGCTGCAGCGTCCGGTGTACGGGCCCGTGGGCACGTTGCACGTGCTCTGGATCGTCTCCGCATCCAGGTTCTCCACGTGGCAGCGCGCGGCGGCTTCCTCGGGGGGGATGTTCAGCAACTGGCGGCACGTGCAGTCACCCACCGTGCGCGCCAGCGCGTCCTCGAACTCCTGGGCCTTGACGCAGAAGTTGCGCGTCTTGTCATCCACCACCCACTGGCCCTTGATGAGCGTGCCGCAGCGCTCGCCCGTCTTGGACGTCTCGCGGCCCGCGTTGATGTCATCGCAGGTGCAGAAGTTCTGCATGTAGCCGATGAGCGAGTCGCGCAGGGAGATGCCCGTCTCCTGGCGCGTGGTGTTGCGTTTGAGGACGTTGAAGCCCGAGCCCCCCTTGGCGATGTAGTCGTTCACCGCCACGCGGTACATGCCGTTGGGGTTGATGGGGCTGCCGTTGATGGAGATGTCCGTGGCGGGGTGGGCGTAGCAGCGCTCGCCGTCCTGGTCCGCGATGCACTGCCAGGGGGCGTGGTTCTCGCGGTTCTCCTGGGGGCAGTCCGTGGCGTTCTTCGCGGGGTCGCACGGAATGCGCAGGTCGTTGAGCTGCACCTGGGCGCAGTCCATGGTGAAACGCGCGCCGGAGATCTGCGCCTGGCTGACGCAGCCGCGGCTGGCGGAGCGTTCGGCCACGAAGTCGAACATCTCCTGAATCTCCGTGCCCGACAGGTACATGATGTTGATGGTGTTCTCGAACGGGAACACGTTGAACATGGACTCCTGGGTCACCACGCCCGCGTAGAGGTTGTCGCGGATGCCCAGCGAGTTGGTGAGGGCCATCTCCGCCTCCACCGCGCGGCGCTTGCGCATGGAGTCCGCGGTGATGTTGCCCAGCGGCGAGTCACCGCCCGAGGAGGTGTTGCGGCGGGCCACGTCGGTCGGCGCGTAGGAGAAGATGGAGGTGAGCTGGAGGTTGAAGTCCATGCCCAGCAGGTAGGGCTGGAGCAGGTCCGTCGTCTCCCGGTCTTCCTGCTGCTGGCACTCCGCGATGGCCTCGCGCACGCCCTCGGCGTTGATGAACTCTCCGGGGTTCCAGAAGTTGTCGATGTACCAGGCGCGCATGGGCTCGTTGCACCACAGGCCGTCCAGCGGGAAGGCGCGGTAGGAGTGGCTGCTCACCTCGGCGCCATCCGGCGTGCGCTCCTCGGCCTTGGGGACCTTCACCACCAGGTCCGCGCGCCCCACGTACTTGGCGAAGGCGCCCGAGTGCACCACCACCACCTTGCGGCCGCTGGGATCCGTGAGCTCCTGCGGCGGGTTGAGCACCACGTGCAGGTGGCCGCCCAGGATGACGTCCAGGCCGGACACGCCGGGGATGAACACCTTCACCACCGCCTTGGGGTTGCCCTCCAGCTCCGGGTCCGCCCACTCGAGCACCTTCCACTGATCGTGGTCCCGCTCGATGAAGGGCCGGGCGCGCTCGTACTCGTAGTAGGCCTCGTAGCCGCGGATGAGATCCTGGTCCTCGGTGAGGCCCAGGTGGCTGACCACCACGATGAGATCCACCACCGGGCGCAGCATCTCCACGTAGGCACGCGCCGCCTCGTTCTGCTCCAGCGGGGTGGCCTGCAGCGAGTTGCCGCCCTCCACCAGCGAGTTGAGCGAGGAGATGTTGGCCATGCCGATGATGCCCACCTTCAGGCCCTGCACGTTGCGGATGATGTAGGGCTCGGTGTTGAGCGCGGCCTGCTCGTTGCCGGGATCCTTCGGGCTGTCCCAGTAGTAGTTGGCCGCCATCAGCGGGAAGGTGGCGAAGTCGCGCGCCTTCTGGACGAAGTTGGCCAGGCCCGCGTCGAACTCGTGGTTGCCGATCACGGCCGCGTCCATCCGCATCCTGGACAGGAAGCGGAACTCGGCCTCGCCGCTGTTGACGTTGAAGATGGGGGCGCCCTGGAAGCAGTCCCCCGAGTCCAGGTGCAGCACACGCTCGGCGCGCGAGCGCTCGCGCTTGAGGATGGCGCCCAGCCGGGTGGCCCCACCGAAGGGGCCCGCCTCGGGGATGAGGCCCAGGTCCGTATCCGTCTTCAGCGGCGCGAAGTCATAGGGGACGAGCCGTGAGTGGATGTCCGCCGTATGGAGGAAGGTGAGCCGGACTTCCTGTCCGCTGAGATCAATGTCCTGTCCCTCCATGACGGGCATGCAGGAGGCCGAGAGCAGGGCGCACAAGAGGCCGAGCGGGAGACGTCGCATTCGAGGGCGGATCCGGGGGGATTGAAGAAATTGAGCGTAGACGACGGCCCAAGGTACGAGATGATCCCTGGGTGGGCAAGCAACGCCCCTACGTCAGGCTTCTCCGTTAAGGGAACGGCCATGCGACCAAGCAGTCATTCTGCTGTGACCGATATCGAGATCATCGAGGATTTCACGTCGACCGCGAAGTGCGACGAGGGTTTTCTGCGAGTGCGGCGGCTGAGGTGTCAGAACCGGCGCGCGGACGGAACGGCGTCCAAGGTGTACCGGGTGGACGTGGTGGACCGGCCGAGGTTGGACGCGGTGGCGGTGCTGGTCTACCGCCGCGGTGCGTCGGGGCTGGAGGTGCTGACGCGGATGAACCTGAGGCCGGCTGCCTACTTCCGGCGGGGCAAGGAGATGACGGTGCCGGACGGGGCCTCGTACCTGCGGGTGGAGGAGATCGTCGCGGGGCTGCTGGAGCCGGAGGACAAGGGCGAGGCGGGCCTGAGGCACCGGGCGGCGGAGGAGGTGCTCGAGGAAGCCGGGTTCGAGGTGAAGCCGGAGGAAATCCAGCTGCTGGGGGCGGGCTTCTTCCTGGCGCCGGGCATCCTGTCGGAGAAGGTGTTCCCGGCGGCGGTGGACGTGACGGGCAAGGAGCCCGGGGTGCCCCAGGGGGACGGCTCCCCCTTGGAGGAGGGCACGCACCTGCAGTGGAGGCCCATCCGCGAGCTGCTGGCGATGTGCCGGCGCGGCGAGGTGCCGGACGCGAAGACGGAGATCGCCATCCTGCGGCTGCTGGCCGAGCAGCCCTGATCCAGGCGGGTGCGATTGTCGGGAGCCCGCCGGGCGGGTAGGGTGCCCGGCGACATGCACGACGCAGCCCCCTCGTCCTCGACGCCGCGGCCGGAGTATTCGCGGGCCTTCCGCCTTCGCCGCGCGCAGAACTGGCTCACGCTTGGAACCATGTACGCGGCCATGTACATGGGCCGCTACAACTTCTCCTTCGCCAACGCCCGGCTGTCGGAGACGTATGGTTGGAACAAGACGCAGGTGGGCGCGATCATCAGCGCGGCCACCTTCATCTACGGCCTGTCCGCCATCTTCAACGGGCCGCTGGCGGACCGCATCGGCGGGCGCAAGGCCATGCTGGTGGGCGCGGGCGGCGCGGTGGTGTTCAACCTCGCCTTCGGTCTGGGGGCGTACCTGGGCTTCCTGGGCACGGGGACGGTGCTGCTCGGCTACCTGGCCACGGTCTGGTCGCTGAACATGTACTTCCAGTCCTACTCGGCCCTGGCGCTCATCAAGGTGAACTCGGGCTGGTTCCACATCAGCGAGCGCGGCGTGTTCTCCGCCATCTTCGGCTCGATGATCCAAGGTGGCCGGGCGCTCATCTACTTCATCGGGCCGCTGCTGGTGCTGGCGCTGCCCTGGCAGTTCGTCTTCTTCGTGCCCGCGCTGGTGATGGCGACGCTGGGCTTCCTCACCTTCCTCTGGGTGCGTGACGCGCCGGACGAGGCGGGCCTGCCCGCGCTGGACACGGCGGATGCCTCCAGCGGGTACACCGGCAAGGTGGACTTCAAGTACGTGGCGAAGGTGGTCTTCACCAACCCCGTCACGCTGACCATCGCGGCGGCCGAGTTCTGCACCGGCTTCGTGCGCCACGGCTTCGAGCAGTGGTTCCCCCGCTACATGCAGGAGGCGCAGAAGCTGTCGCTCGACAGCCCCATCTTCCAGAAGGGCGCCACGGGCGTGGTGCTGGCGGGCATCGCGGGCGCGTTCTGCGCGGGCATCATGTCCGACCTGCTCTTCAAGGCGCGCCGGCCGCCCGTGGCCTTCATCGGCTACGTGCTCCAGGTGGTGTGCATGGCCATCATCTGGAAGGCGCCGAGCCTCAACCTGGTCATCGCCGCCTTCGTGGTGAACTCCTTCTCCATCAGCATCGTGCACTCGATGCTGTCGGGCACCTCGTCCATGGACTTCGGCGGGAAGAAGGCCGCGGCCACGGCGGCGGGCATGTTCGACGGCATGCAGTACGTCGGTGGCTCCGTGGTGGGCGTGGGCATGGGCTGGATGCTGGACAACTTCGGTTGGGGCGCCTGGGGCCCGAGCATGATCGGCTTCTCGGCCGTTGGCGGCCTCCTCATGCTCACCCTGTGGAACGCCCGGCCCAAGGCGCACGCGTCCCAGACGGCCCCCGCGGCCGCGGCCCCCGAGGCGCCCTCCGACAGCCAGAAGCAGGGCTCCCGGACGGGCACCCAGGGGTAGTCATGAAGACCGTCATCTTCGCCTGTGTCCACAACGCCGGGCGCTCGCAGATGGCCGCCGCCTTCTTCAACGCGCTGGCCAACCCCGCCAGCGCCCGGGCCATCTCCGCTGGCACCCAGCCCGGGGAGCGTGTCCACCCGGAGGTGCGGGCGGCCATGGCCGAGGTGGGCATCGACCTGTCGGGTGCGAAGCCCCAGCGGCTCACCGATGAGCTGGCGCGGGGGGCCTCCATGCTCATCACCATGGGCTGCGGTGAAGCCTGCCCCTACGTGCCGGGGCTCGTGCGCGATGACTGGCCCCTGGAGGATCCCAAGGGCAAGCCCGTGGAGCGGGTCCGGGAGATTCGCGACGAGGTGCGCTCCCGCGTGTCGGCCCTGCTGGCCCGGGAAGGCTGGGCCCGGTAGCTCCCTGGTGGGTGGATGTGTGTGTCCATCGGGCGGAGCCGATCTGGAGTCCCATCAACAGACCAGCGGCCCTGGCCTGGGGGTCACTAGGACGTGACAGACTCGTGACCTAGAGTGCGGGTGTGTCCCCGTCTCCCGCACCTCTGTTGCAGAACCGGCTGGACGTCCACGACCGGAAGCAGTTCGAAATCAAGCTCGAGTACCAGCCTTCCGGCGCGGACGACGAGACGCGTTATCTCGTGGAGACGTACATCTTCCTGCCGACGAGCCTGAACATCGACGCGGAGACGTACCCGCGGGCGGCCTTCTACGCGGACATCCACAACTACGTGCGTTTCAAGACGCCGGTGATGAGCCTGGCGGAGCTGTTGTCCTCGGACGGCACGCCCCTGGCGCGGCTGGAGGCGGGGCTGCTCACGGGGCTCGTGAGCGAGTCGGATCTCGTCTACCAGGCGAAGCTGCTGTCCTGCATCTTCCGTGGGGCGCTGCGGCGCTTCGCCAACGGTGTGGACGAGCAGTGCGAGGGACTGGCGCGAGGCTCGGGAGAGGCCACGTGCGCGCGGCTGGAGGCCGAGTCGCATACGGTGAGCGATGGCGCGCGGCGGGTGTTGGAGCGCTTCCGTGCGTGGGCACGCTCGGCCAACCGCTACCGGTTGCAGGAGAAGACGCGCGCCTCCATCCGTCTGGTGGACGAGTACATGAGCCTCACGGTGGAGCAGTTCTTCCGCAAGGCCGTGGCGGACATGGACGCGCTGCCGCGCTCGGGCGTCTACATCGAGCTGCGCAAGGCGCTGATGGACGAGGTGCTGCGCGAGGAGCAGTACCGCAAGGCGAACCAGCTGCGCTCGGTCATCAGCCCCACCGGTGACAACGAGGAGTACATGCACCGGTTCGGCTTCCTGAAGAAGTTCTGCATGAACATCCTCTTCCTGTCGGCGCGGCGGAACCAGAAGCGCCAGGGCTGGGAGGAGGTGCTGTTCGCGCTCGCGGCGGGCGTGGCCATGGCCTTCGCGACGTCGGTGGCCTTCTGGGCGCAGGTCCGCTTCACCCAGGCCAGCCTCAACTTCTTCCTCATCATGGTGGTGGGCTACATGATGAAGGACCGCATCAAGGAGGGCATGCGCCGCATCTTCAGCCAGGTGGCGTCGCGGCACCTGTACGACAGGACGGCGGGCATCGTGGACCCGGTGACGGAGAAGTGCCTGGGCACGTGCGAGGAGAAGGTGGACTACGGGCGCGCGGTGCGGGTGCCTCCCGAGGTGGCCGCGTTGCGGTCCCGGGACGACTTCATCACCGTGTCCCAGGGCGAGCTGACGGAGACGGTCATCCGCTACCAGAAGCAGGTGGTGCTGGACGTGGAGCTGCTGCCGCGCACCGAGCGGGGGGTGAGTGGGATCACCGACATCATCCGGCTCAACGTGGAGCGCTTCCTGCGCGACATGGACGAGCCCGAGTACGCGCTGGAGTACGTGGACCTGGAGGACTTCTCCGTGGGGCGCGTGCGCGGGGCCAAGAGCTACCAGGTGGACCTGGCCTTCCGCTTCATCGTCCAGGAGGCGGGGCAGGAGCGGGTCTCCTTGCAGCTCGTCCGGCTGGTGATGGACCGCAATGGCATCAAGCGGATGCTGCGCCTGTCTCCCCCGGAGCAGCCCTTCCGGCCCGAGCCCCTGCGCTCGGCCGCCTGATCGTCCGAATTCCGCGCAATCCGGGCGCGGGGTGCCCTATAGAGAGGTCCATGGCTTCGGATCTCAAGACCCGCGTCCGGGAGGGCTGGCAGAGCACGCTGCGCTCCATCCTGGACGAGGCGCGTTCGCTCGGTGCCCAGGCGGTGCTCGCCTTCGACCTGGACTCGACCCTCTTCGACAACCGTCCCCGCCAGGCGCGCATCCTCCGGGAGTTCGGCCTGGCCCGGGCGGTGGAGAAGCTGGGCTCCTGCGAGCCGCACCACTGGGAGAGTGGCTTCGACATGCGGGGCGCCATGCGCAGGTGCGGCCTGACGGAGGAGGAGGTGGAGGCCCACTTCCCCTCGGTCCGTGCCTTCTGGCTGGAGCGCTTCTTCACCAATGAGTATTGCGTGGACGACGTGGCCACCCAGGGCGCCGCGGCCTTCACCCACGCGGTGGTGGCCACCGGGGCGCATCTGGCCTACGTCACGGGTCGCCACGAGGGCATGCGGGCGGGCACCGTGGAGTGCATGCGCCGCAACGGCCTGGCCGTGCCTGGAGAGGGGCGGGTGCACCTGCTGATGAAGCCCTCCGAGCGCGACAACGACGATGCCTTCAAGCGCGAGGCCCATGCCCGGCTGGGAGAGTTGGGGCGGGTGATCGCCGCCTTCGACAACGAGCCCACGCACGCCAACGACTACCTGCGCCGCTTCCCGGAGGCCAAGGTCGTCCACCTGGCGACCGACCATTCCGGTAGGCCCGTGGTCCTGCTCGACGAGATCGTCTCGGTGCCGCACTTCTCTCACGAGCCGTGACGCAACGCGCCCAAAGGTGGGGCTCAGGACTCACCCATCTGTTTGTTGCACGAAAGCCCTTGCAGTCCCCTTGCCGCGCGCTATGAGGCGCACGGCGTGTCTGCCGCCCTTCTACGCTGGGGGGGCGGTCTCATCGTACGGAGGCATTGGCGGTGGCCAGCAAGTACTCGAAAGACCTGCTGTTGACGATGTACCGGAAGATGTACCTCATGCGCCGCTTCGAGGAACGGGCGGGCCAGCAGTACGGTCTGGGGAAGATCGCCGGTTTCTGCCATCTGTACATCGGCCAGGAGGCGGTAGCGGCCGGTGTCGAGGAGGCCATCCGCCCGGATGACTACATGCTCTCGGGTTATCGCGATCACGCCCAGCCGCTGGCGCGTGGCTCGGACGCGGGCATGGTGATGGCGGAGCTCTTCGGCCGCACCGGTGGCTACAGCAAGGGCAAGGGCGGCTCGATGCACATCTTCGACATCGAGCACCACTTCTACGGTGGCTACGGCATCGTCGGCGCGCAGATCGGCCTGGCGGCGGGCATGGCCTTCGCCAGCCGCTACCGCAACGAGGACCGCATCACCGTGTGCTACTTCGGTGACGCCGCGGCCAACCAGGGCATCTTCCACGAGACGCTCAACATGGCGGTGAAGTGGAAGCTGCCGGTGCTCTACATCTGCGAGAACAACCGCTACGGCATGGGCACGGCCATCGCGCGCGTCGCGGCGGTGCCGGAGATCCACAAGCGTGGCGAGGCCTACGGCATGCGCCACGAGGCCGTGGACGGCATGGACGTGCTGAAGATGTACGAGGCGGTGAAGGACGCGGCCGCGTACATCCGCGCGGGCAACGGCCCGGTGCTGATGGAGGCCAACACCTACCGCTTCCGTGGCCACTCCATGGCCGACCCCGCCACCTACCGCACCAAGCAGGAGGTGGAGGACGAGCGCAAGAACGACCCCATCCCTCGCCTCAAGGACTACGCCATCGCCCAGAAGCTGGCGAAGGCGGAGGAGTTCGACGCCATCGAGGAAGAGGTGAAGCAGCAGGTGGACGCGGCGGTGAAGTTCGCCGACGAGTCGCCCGAGCCCAGCCTGGACGAGCTGTGGAAGGACACCATCGTCGAGGAGGGCGAGGAGGACGTGCGCCCCCGCGAGCGCGTGCTGGGCGTGAAGGTGACGAACTGGCCGAAGTACCCGTCGGGCCAGGAGCTGAAGGTGACGTGGGACCTCGAGCCGCGCGAGCAGGCCGAGAAGGCGGACAAGGCCGCGGGCCTCAAGCGCTAGTTCTTCCTCATCACACTGACTTCTCAACCTACGGATTTCGCATTCGGAGCCAAAGATGGCCGAGTTGATGTACCGCGAGGCGCTGAACCAGGCGCTCGCCGAGGAGATGGAGCGCGACGCCAACGTGTTCCTCATTGGTGAGGAAGTGGGTCGCTACCAGGGCGCCTTCAAGGTGTCGCAGGGACTGCTGGACCGGTTCGGGAGCGCGCGCATCATCGACGCGCCCATCTCCGAGCTGGGCTTCACGGGCCTGGGTGTCGGCGCGGCGATGGTGGGCCTGCGCCCGGTGGTGGAGATGATGACCTGGAACTTCGCCATCCTGGCGATGGACCAGATCGTCAACAACGCGGCGAAGCTGCGGCACATGTCCGGCGGCCAGCTGCGCTGCCCCATCGTGTTCCGTGGCCCCGGTGGCGCGGGCGGCCGGCTCTCCAGCCAGCACAGCCAGGCGCTGGAGTCCACCTACGCCCACTTCCCGGGTCTCAAGGTCGTGGCTCCGGCCACCCCGGCGGACGCCAAGGGCCTGCTCAAGTCCGCGATCCGTGACGAGAACCCCGTCATCATGATCGAGGGCGAGCGCCTCTACGCCCTCAAGGGCGAGGTGCCCGAGGGCGAGCACATCGTCCCCATCGGCAAGGCGGACGTGAAGCGCGAGGGCAAGGACGTCAGCCTCATCACCTGGTCGCGCATGTACTACTTCTGCGAGGAGGCCGCGAAGCAGCTGGAGGCCGAGGGCATCTCCGTGGAGATCCTCGACCTGCGCACGCTGCGGCCGCTGGACGAGGAGGCCATCCTCGCCACGGTGCGCAAGACGAACCGCGCGGTGGTGGTGGAAGAGGGCTGGCCCCTGGCCGGCGTGGGCGCGCAGGTGGTGGACATCATCCAGTCCAAGGGCTTCGATGACCTGGATGCTCCCGTCGTGCGCGTGACCGGCCTCGACGTGAACATGTCCTACGCGGCGAACCTGGAGAACGCGATCCAGCCGGACGCGCCCAAGATCGTCGCCGCCGTGAAGAAGGTCCTCTACCGCGAGGGAGCCTGAGAACCGTATGGCCACGCCCATCCAGATGCCTGCCCTCTCTCCGACGATGACGGAGGGCAAGATCGTCAAGTGGCTCAAGAAGGAGGGCGACAAGGTCTCCTCTGGCGAGGCGATCGCCGAGTGCGAGACCGACAAGTCGAACCTCGAGATCGAAGCCTATGACGACGGCTACCTCCTGAAGATCGTCGTTCCCGAAGGCGAGATGGCCAAGGTGGGTTCGCCCATCGCGATCCTCGGTGCCAAGGGAGAGAAGGTCGACGCGGGTGCCGCCAAGGCCGCCGCGCCCGCCGCCGCTCCGAAGGCCGAGGCCCCGAAGGCCGCCGCGCCCGCTCCGGCTCCCGCGCCCGCTTCGGCTCCCGCGCCCGCCGCGCAGCCGGCCGCTCCCGCCGGTGGGGGAGACGGCATCCCCGTGGTGATGCCCGCGCTCTCCCCGACCATGACGGAGGGCAAGCTCGTCAAGTGGCTCAAGAAGGAGGGCGACAAGGTCTCCTCCGGTCAGGCCATCGCCGAGGTGGAGACGGACAAGTCGAACCTCGAGGTCGAGGCCTACGACGACGGTGTGCTGGCTCGCATCGTCGTGCAGGAAGGCCAGATGGCCAAGGTGGGAGCGCCCATCGCGTTCCTGGCCGGCAAGGGGGGCGCCAAGGCCGCCGCTCCGGCGCCCGCCGCCGCGCCCCAGGCCGCCGCGCCTGCTCCGGCTCCGGCGCCCTCCGCGGCGCCCGCGCCCAAGGCCGCGGCTCCGGCTCCCACGCCGGGGGGACGCCTGCGCGCCAGTCCGCTCGCGAAGCGCATGGCCCGGGAGCGCGGTCTGGACCTGAGCCAGGTGCGTGGCTCCGGTCCGCACGGCCGCATCGTGAAGAGCGACATCGAGAAGGCGCTCACCCAGGCGCCGGCTCCGGCCGCCGCTCGCAAGGCTCCCGCCGTGGCTCCGGGCGTGCGTCCCGAGCCGAAGTCGGTGCCTGTCACCACCATGCGCAAGGTCATCAGCCAGCGCATGGCCGAGGTGAAGCCCGGCGTGCCCCACTTCTACCTGTCGGTGGACGTGGAGATGGACGCCGCGCTGAAGATCCGCGAGGAGGCCAAGGCGCTCGAGTCGAAGGTGTCGGTCAACGACATCATCGTGAAGGCCTCGGCCATGGCGCTGCGCCGCTACCCGAAGATCAACGTCTCGCTGCACGGTGACACCATCCTGCACTTCGAGACGGTGGACGTGGGCATCGCGGTGGCCATCGAGGACGGCCTCATCACCCCCATCATCCGCGACGCGGACAAGAAGGGGTTGTCGGCCATCTCCGCCGAAGCGCGCGACCTGGCCGAGCGGGCCCGCAAGCGCGGCCTCAAGCCGGACGAGTACACCGGCGGCTCGCTGACCGTGTCCAACCTGGGCATGTACGGCATCGACTCGTTCATCGCCGTCATCAACCCGCCCCAGGCGGCCATCCTCGCGGTGGGCTCCGTCTCGGACAAGGTGGTGGTGCGTGATGGGCAGATGGTGGTGCGCAAGATGATGACGGTGACGCTCTCGGGCGACCACCGCGTCATCGACGGCGCCATCGGCGCCGAGTACCTGCGGGAGCTCAAGAACCTGCTCGAGCACCCGATGCGGTTGCTGTTCTAGCCACCGCCGTCCCGGCGGGTCGCCTTCCCCGGCGGCCCGCCCGGGACTCGCCGCCCGTCACTCGCGGGTCGGCTCCTTCTGCTCCTCGTGCATCTCGTGCTCCAGCCGGCGCTGGGCATCGGTGACGCTGGCCTGGTCCTCGCGCTTCGTGCCGGTGGGCAGCTCCGTCTCACGCTCCTCGGAGCGCCCCTTGATGCCGGGCCACGGATCCGGATGGGTGGCCTGCACGTGCTCGATGTGCTCCGCGTAGCTCGGGTCCTTGTTGTCAGCCATCTCGTCCCTCCTCGGGTCGTGTGTAGGGTCCCGGGATTACGGTGGGGGTCGAGGTGGGAGACGGCCATGGGGGTCGTCTCCATGTGGGTTGCACACCTGCTTGCTGGGTAGGCACTGAAAAGGACACGCAAGTCCTTCGTGAGCTGCTTAACTTTGGCCTCGATGACCGACGACGACACGAGACGCACCCTGCTCGAAGAGGGCGTGAAGGAACTGGAGACGCGCATGGGGGGCCCCTCGCCCCTGGCCCAGCCGCTCCATGAGGCCTTGTTGGGAGCCGTGTTTCCTCTCTCCACGGAGCAGCTCGTCTGGCTGGCCCGGGAGAACGACACCCCCGCCGTCGTCCTGTCGCTGTTGGGCAACCTTCCCCAGCGGTGGTTCGAATCGCTGGATGCGGTCCAACAGGCGCTGGAGTCCCAGGCCCAGGTAGGCGAGCAGGCGACAGAGCTTTCGATGGCTCCCATGCCTCCTCGTTGAGTCGCTCCGGCGCTCGTGTGGGGGAGGTGGCCTGGACGCCGAGCGTGCTGGGGTCCCCGGCGCGTGCGGGTTCTCTTACATCCTGAAACACGGCCCATCGGGTTTTGCTCGCGACGTGGTATCTCTTGGGGCGTGGGCGCAGTGGGTTGGCAGGGTGGTGAGGGTGTCGGTCGGCCTGGCCCGGAGAGGAATTCCATGAATCCGTCTGACCTCCCCGCCGTCCTCTATGTCGACGACGACGCGCTCAACCTGAGGGTGTTCGAGGCGAACTTCGGTTCGAAGTTCCGCATCTTCCGCTGCTCGACACCGGCCGAGGCGCTGACACTGCTGGAGCAGAAGCGCAACGAGATTGGCGTCATCCTGTCGGACCAGCGCATGCCGGGGATGACGGGCGTGGAGCTGCTGGAGCGCGCGCGCACGCTGGCGCCGGACGCCAAGCGCATGCTCGTCACGGCCTACTCGGACATGCAGGCGGTGATCGACGCGGTGAACCGCGGCCAGGTGAGCCGCTACTTCGTCAAGCCGTGGGACCGCGCCGAGGTGCTGGCCGCGCTCGAGGACGGCCTGAAGATCGCCCGCCTGGAGCTGCGCATCCGCGAGGTGGAAGGGCGGATGATGAAGGCCGAGCGTCTGGCCACGCTGGGCCAGGTGACGGCCGGCATCGCGCACGAGCTGATGGGCCCGGTGGGCTACCTGTCGCAGAACGTGG
Organism: Archangium lipolyticum; assembly: GCF_024623785.1. Lineage (NCBI taxonomy): Bacteria > Pseudomonadati > Myxococcota > Myxococcia > Myxococcales > Archangiaceae > Archangium > Archangium lipolyticum. The sequence continues at coordinate 224,102 of NZ_JANKBZ010000012.1, read as the reverse complement.
CCTCGCTGCGCAGGGATCTGGAGTGCGTGGTGCAGTACGCCTCCAAGCACCTGGCGAATGATCCGTCGCAGGAAGTGGCGAGCGTGCTGGAGGATCTGCCGTCGCTGCTGCAGGACCTGGCCTCGGGCGCGGACCACCTGCGCGGAGTGGCGCTGGGCCTGAGGGCGCAGGCGCGGGGCGAGGACATGGAGGTCTCGGCGGACGTGGCCGAGGTGGTGTCCTTCGCGGTGAAGCTGGCGCGCGCCGAGGTGCGTGATCGCGCCCGCATCACCACCATGGGCGAGCCGGTGAAGGTGACGTTCGGCCCGGTGAAGCTGACCCAGGTGCTGCTCAACCTCATCGTCAACGCCGCGCAGGCCATGGAGGGCACGGGCCGCTCGGGACGCATCGAGGTGCGGTGGACGTCACGCGAGCAGGAGGTGGTGCTCACCGTGGCGGACAACGGCTGCGGCATCCCCCAGGAGCTTCAGGAGAAGGTGTTCCAGCCGCTCTTCACCACCAAGCCGGTGGGCATCGGCACCGGCCTGGGCCTGTCCATCTGCAAGGAGCTGGTGGTTCAGTCCGGTGGCTCCGTGCGGCTGTCGTCGAAGCCGGGCGAGGGCACCGAGGTGGAGCTCACCCTCAAGCGAGGCCAGCTCCCCTGAGTCCGAAGGCGTTGTGGAGCATGCGCCACACGCGGAAGAGGGCCTCTTCCTCGGTGGCGCCGATGTGCTCCACCAGCACCGCGCGCCGCGTCTCCTGATCGCCACCCGGGCGCCACGCCACCACCAGCGCGTAGCGCTTGGGTGCGCGCTCGACGATCTCCACGGCGGACACCTCGTCGAAGGGGACCCATTGGGTGCGCGTGGCCCCTGGCGCCCACCGCAGCTGCTCCACCCGCAGGCGCTCGGTGGGGAAGTGCAGCACGAAGCGGCGCCGTCCCAGCTGGCTCTCCAGCCGCAGCGCGTAGCCCACCAGCGCCAGCGCCACCGTGCCCAGCGCCAGGGACACGGAGGGCACTGCCTCGTGGGTGCCGCCCAGCAACACCCCCACCACCGCGCCCGCCGTGCACAGGGCCGCCAGCACCAGGCATGCGCCGGGCAGCTGCCTCCTCAGGAAGGAGGGCGGCAGGGACTCCCCGAGCAGTCGGCCGGGCTCGTAGCGCAGGCGGACATCGCCCAGCCGCTTGGGCGCGGGGTTCTCCTCGAGTGCTTTCTCGAAGCTCGCCACGTCTCACAGCATAGGCCCCGTTCCGCTTCGCTCGAAGTCCGGCGCGAGCTGTGCGATTCTCGAAGGCATGGATCTCCCCTTCGAAACGGATGAGGGTGGCGGGAGTGAGCAGGGCCGTGGGGGAACCCTCGCCTCGACCGTTCTGGTGGTGGACGACGAAGCCGTGGTGCGCGACGTGTGCGCCCGGTTGTTGGCGCGTGAGCCGGACCTGGTGGTGAGCCTGGCCCAGGATGCCGAGGAGGCCCTGGAGCTGCTCCGCGCCCAGCGCTTCGACGTGCTCATCACCGACAAGAACCTGCCCGGCCTGGGCGGCGTGGAGCTCATCGCCGAGGCCCGGGCGCTGCAGCCCGCGCTGGAGGCGGTGATGATCACCGGCTATTCCAGCACGGAGTCGGTGATCGCCGCCTTCGCGGCGGGAGCGAGCGACTACATCCTCAAGCCCTTCGAGGACCTGCGGCTGGTGCGGGCCAAGGTGCGCGCCGCGCTGGAGCGCCGGGCCGAGCGGGTGCGGGGTCGTGAGCTGGCGCGGCGCATGGCGCGCGAGGCCGCCTCGCTGCTGGAGGCGGGCGGGCAGGCCTCGCCCGAGGCGCGAGATCTGCTGGAGTCCCAGCTGGCCACGTACGAGCAGGCCAGCCGGATGGCTGCGGGCGGGCAGGTGGCGGTGGTGGGCAGCCCCGAGGCGCTGGACGCCCTGCTGCGCGAGGGACTCGAGGCCGTGGCGCTGCCCCCGGACTCGCCGGCGCTGCTGGGCGCGGCCGTGGTGGTGCTGGAGACGGGCGCGCCCCGCTGGTGGGAGCTCGCCGAGCGCCTCCAGTCCGCCGCGCCGGACCTGGTGCTGCTGGCGGGCCCGAACGCGGACCTGGCGGACCTGCTGGATGCCATCACCCTGCGGCTGGAGCTGGTGGGCTTCGGCTCCTCGTCGCCCCAGGTGCTGCCGGAGCGGGTGCGCATGCTGCTGATGCGCCGCAACCTGCAGCGCGCCCAGGCGGGGCTGGCCACGGCGCTGGCCGCCTTCCGCAAGAGCCTCCAGCAGGGAGGGTAGGGGAGGGCGGGCACGGCGCGGTGCCCGCAAAAGCGAAGCGCCCGCTTCCCTTGCGAGAAGCGGGCGCCTCAGTGACCCTGCCGGGATTCGAACCCGAGTTTGTGCCGTGAGAGGGCACCGTCCTAACCGCTAGACGACAGGGCCGGAAAACGAAGCACCCACCTTCCCAAGAAGGTGGGTGCCTTTGCTACGAGTGACCCTGCCGGGATTCGAACCCGAGTTTGTGCCGTGAGAGGGCACCGTCCTAACCGCTAGACGACAGGGCCGGTTTGCTACCGGGTACAACGAGCTGGGGAACTAGGATTCGAACCTAGATAAGCAGAGTCAGAGTCTGCTGTCCTGCCGTTAGACGATTCCCCAAGAACTGCGCTCCTGACTACCGCAACTGCCCTACCACTTCAACTGCCTTTTTTCCGAACCACCGGGCTACCGCGACTTCTTCCCACCCTTCGGTTCAGCCTTCTTCGCGGGCTTGGCCGGTGTGGACTTCGCCGGCGCGGCCTGCAGCGGAACGACGTAGATACGGACCTCGTCGTTCGCTTCGTAAATGTTCAGACCCTCGAAATTCTTCCCCGAGGGGTTGGCGATGTGAACCGCCTTCACGCCCGGCTGGTTGACGACTGCCCTCCGAGGGTAGGCGCTCACCGGGTAGACGATCTTGTAGTACTCCATCGTCTTCTCGAGGTCCCCCGGCGCCCGATACCTGTTCTCGCCCACTTTCTGAGCGCCATCAGGCATCTGTGCCCCACTCACCACCTCCGCCACCGCCACCGACGCCCAGAGCGCCGCGACCACCGCCGTCCCGAGCGGGCGCGGCTTATAGAAAAGGCCCTTCAGGCTGTCAAGCGCTCGTGTCATCGCGGGGGAGAATAGGGCCCGACGCCGGAGGTGTCCACCCCCGTGTGCGGGCCCTCGTCGAGGGGCTACGGCCGGGCGAGCGCCGCGTCCAGCCGGTGGAGGGTCTCCTCGCGGCCCAGCAGCTCGAGCGTCTCGCCGATACCCGGGCTGACCGTGCCACCCGTCGCCGCCACGCGCACCGGCTGGGCCACCTTGCCCATGCCCACTCCGGCCTGCTCGCTCACCTTCTTCACCACCTCGTCCAGCGAGGCGGCGCTCCACTGCGGCAGCGCGGCCACCTGCTCGCGCACCTGGGTGAGCAGCGGCTTGGACTCGGCGGTGAGGTGCTTGGCCGCGGCCTTCTCGTCCAGCGTCACGCCATGCTGGAAGTACTTGAGGGCCGTGTCGGCCATCTCCTGGAGCGTCTTGGCGCGCTCGCGGAAGGCCATCACCACGCGCTCCAGCCGCGGGTCGCCCTTCTTCACCTGCACGCCCTTGGCCACCAGGAAGTCCACCAGCGTCTCGGCCACCACCGCGGGGGGCAGCATCTTGAGCCACTGCTGGTTGAGCCACATCAGCTTGTCCGGGCTCCACACGCCGGACGTGGTGCCCACGTGGTCGAAGTCGAACCACTCCACCATCTGCGCGCGGCTGATGACCTCGTCGTTGCCGTGGCTCCAGCCCAGGCGGATGACGTAGTTGAGCAGCGCCTCGGGCAGCACGCCGTTGCGCTTGTGCAGCATCACGTCCGCCTCGGGGTGCTTGCGCTTGGAGAGCTTCTCGCGGTCCGGCCCGAGGATGAGCGGGAAGTGGGCGAACTCGGGCGGCTTCCACCCGAAGGCCTGGTAGAGCATCAGCTGGGGGAAGGTGGAGTTGACGTGCTCCTGCCCACGCCCCACCAGGGTGATGTCCATGGTGTGGTCGTCGATGACGCAGCCGTAGTTGTAGAGGGGGATGCCGTCGGCGCGCAGCATGACCCAGTCATCCAGGTCCGAGTACGCCTTGGTGATGGGCCCGAGCACCTTGTCATCGAACGTCACCTGGCCCTCGCCGTCCGGCATCCGGAAGCGCACCACGGAGGTGCGGCCCTCGGGGATGTCCTTGCGGTCGCGGCAGGTGCCCTCGTACTTGTAGGTGCCCGGCTTGCCCGTGGCCTTCTCCACGGCGGCGCGGCGCGCGTCGATCTCCTCGCGTGTGCAGTAGCAGCGGTACGCCTTGCCCTCGGCGATGAGCTGCTCGGCGTACTTCGTGTACAGCTCCAGCCGCTGCGTCTGGAAGTAGGGCGCCGAGGGGCCCTCCTTGCCCGGGCCCTCGTCCCAGTCGATGCCCAACCAGGTGAGGCCGTCGAGGATGGCCTTCACGGACTCGGGGGTGGAGCGCTCCTGGTCCGTGTCCTCGATGCGCAGGATGAAGACGCCGCCGTGGCGCCGCGCGTAGAGGTAGTTGAAGAGGGCCGTGCGGGCACCACCGATGTGGAGGTAGCCAGTGGGGGACGGCGCGAAACGGACGCGGGGTACGGATGCCATAGAAGGGGCGCGGATAGCAGGAGCGGGCTTGGGTGGTCAACGAGCGGCCGAGTTCACTGCCCGTGGCGTGGCCGATGCATTAAACTGCCGCGCACCGAGGGTCCTTGCATGAAATTTCCCAACGCGCTCCGCGCGCTCCTCCCCTTCGTTCTCCTGCTCTCCCTGTCGGCGGGCGCCACCACGATGCTGCGGGCGGACCTGCCGGAGCTCGCCCGCTCGGCCGATACCATCGTCCACGGGACGGTGCGCCGGATGGAAAGCCGGTGGAGCGGTGATGGCCGCCGGATCGTCACCGATGTGGAAATCCAGGTGACCGAGACCCTCAAGGGGCAGGCGGGCGGCACGGTGCTCGTCACCCAGCCTGGTGGGCGAGTAGGCGACATCGGCCAGCGGGTGAGCGGCCTGGCCTCGTTCACCCCGGGGGAGGAGGTGGTGCTCTTCCTCGAGCGCCGGGGGACCCAGTCCTTCCGCGTGGCCGCCATGGCCCAGGGCAAGTACAAGGTGCAGCGCTCGGCGGATGGCACCCGCGCCATGGCCGTGCCCGAGCCCATCGGTGACACGCTCCTGGTGGATCCGGACACCCGGCAGCCCACCACCTCCTCGCTCCAGTCCCTGTCGCTCCCGGAGCTGAAGGCGTCCATCCGCACCGCGCTCCAACAGCCCCCGGTCCGCGCCCAGGAGAAGCGGCCGTGATCGTCGCTTCTCTCCTGGTCTCGCTCGCCCTCGGACAGAGCTCGGACCCCTACGTTCGCAGCCGGGTGCAGCAGGGCAACGCGAGCTCCCAGTGCCTCTTCTGGACGGCGTCCACCATCCGGTGGCAGCTCAGCAGTGTGGGCAACCCCAAGAGCTCGGAGGCCCAGAAGCAGAACGAGTTCGCGGCCATCCGCCGCTCCTTCCAGAGCTGGCAGGACGTCTTCGAGGACTGCGGCAACCTCCGCTTCGAGGAGGGGCCCCTGGTCGACGGCGAGCGCAACAAGGTGGGCTACGACCCCAAGGGTCCGAACCGCAACCTCGTCCTCTTCCGCTCCAACAGATGCGAGGACGTCGTTCCCGCCGGTGTCAGGTGCGACGCGGACGCGGACTGTGGCAACACCTACGACTGCTGGGAGGACGATGAGCGCACCATCGCCCTCACGCTCACCACCTACGACGAGAAGTCCGGCATCATCTACGACTCGGACATCCAGCTGAACGCGGCCCACTTCGTCTTCACCACCGTGGACAGCCCGCCCTATCCCATCTGCCCCCAGCCCATCGCCAGCAACCCCGGCAATTGCGTGGGCACCGACGTGCAGAACACCATGACACACGAGATCGGCCACCTGATCGGCCTGGACCACACCCAGGCGGTCAACTCCGTCATGTTTCCACGGGCCCCGGTGGGCGAGACGTCCAAGCGCATCATCGACGAGGGCTCGCGCGACTTCGTGTGCCAGACGTACCCCAGGGGCCTCGCCAGTCAGAGCTGCTTCACTCCCACGCCGGACTCGGGCGCCAGCTCGGCGAAGCTGGGAGGCGCGGCCTTCGGTTGTTCCAGCACCGGCGCCGGAACGTGGCTGCCCGCGATGACCGGTTTCGCCCTGCTCGCGTGGCGCCGCCGCCGGGGAGGCGCCCGCCCGTGATGCGCTCCCTTCCGTGGTTCGCCCTCGCCGCGCTCGCGCTCGCCGCTCCCGGGGCCGAGGCGCAGACGTACCAGCGCACCCTGGTTCCCGGCCGGCCCTTCTGCGTCGTCTGGCCCGGGCGTGATTACCTGTACCACCTGGATCCCACTGGTAGCAGCCGCACTCCCGGAGACTCCGAGCTCGTGGCCATCGAGGCCGCGATCGCTTCCTGGCGGGCGGTCTCCAGCACCTGCAGCGACTACACCTTCACCCGCGGCCCGGACATCGCGAAGCCCAGGGTGGGGTACGACAAGGACAGCAAGGACAACCAGAACGTCATCACCTTCCGCGAGCGGGACTGCAACGACGTCGTCGAGCCGGATGATCCGTGCCTCGATGCCGATACCTGCTCCAACGACTACTCCTGCTGGGAGCACGGTGGCGCCACCATCGGGCTGACCACCACCACGTTCAGCTTCCGCACCGGCTACATCCTCGATGCGGACATCGAGCTCAACGCGGGCACCCAGGGCAGGGGCTTCCTCTTCACCACCGTCGACTCGCCGCCGTGCGAGGGGGGGATACAGACCACCAACTGCGTCGCCACGGACGTGCAGAACACGGTCACCCACGAGCTGGGCCACGTCGTCGGGCTGGACCACGTGTCCGTGTCCGGTTCCACCATGGAGCCCACCGCGCCCCCGGGAGAGACGCACAAGCGCATCATCGACGTGGGGAGCGCCGCGGGCTTCTGCGACGCCTACCCCCGGGGCCTGCCCCCCACCCAGTGCGGTGAGATTCCCGATCTGGGCCGCCACGTCCAGGCGGTGTCGCGCGGCACGGGCGTGGGCTGCGGCGCGGCGCCCGGTGCGCTCCTCGCCCCGGTGGCGCTGCTGGGTCTGCTGGCGCTCGGCCGGCGCCGCGAGCGTCCTGGCGAGCAGGGCCGTGTCCCGCGCGGGTCGCGTGAGTAGGAAGAAAGGGCGCATGGCGATCGCCTTCTTCGACCTGGACAAGACGCTGCTCGCGGTCAACTCGGGGGCCCTGTGGATCCGCCGCGAGCTGGAGCAGGGTCACATCACCCGGGTGCAGGCCTTGCGCGCCAGCTACTGGCTGGCCCGCTACCACCTGGGCTTCGTCTCCATGCAGGACGCGCTGGTGCAGGCCATCACCCACCTCCAGGGCATGGGCGAGCGGTACCTGCGTGAGCGCACCGTCCAGTTCTACGAGGAGCGGGTCCGCTCGCAGTTCCGGCCCGGCGCCCTGCGCGCCCTGGAGGAGCACCGCTCGGCCGGAGACACGCTCGTCCTGCTCACCTCGTCCTCGGGCTACCTGTCCGAGCTGGTGGCGAGAGACCTCGGCCTGCACGCGGTGCTCTGCAACCGCTTCGAGGTGGATGTCTCGGGGCTGTGCACCGGCCGCCCCCTGGGCGAGGTGTGCTTCGGCGAGGGCAAGCGTACCTACGCGCTGTCCTTCGCCTCGGAGGCCGGCGTCGAGCTGTCCGCGTGTGCCTTCTACACGGACTCGTACTCGGACCTGCCGGTGATGGAGGTGGTGGGCCGCCCCGTGGCCGTCCACCCGGATCGCCGCCTGCGCCGCGAGGCCCTGCGGCGTGGCTGGCCCGTGGTGGACTGGGGCGTGCCGGGCGGCGGAGGAGACGCGACGCTGGACGTCTCCTCTCGGTGAGCGGGGCGGGGGCTCAGCGGCGGCGCGGCGCCACCAGCCGGACGGTGAAGACGTAGTCCACCGCCACCGGCTTGCCCTCGAGGGCAATGGGCTTGTAGAGGCGCGACTGCAGCGACGCCACCACCGCCTCGTTCATGTGCGGCAGGCCCTTGATGACGCGGCAGTTGTCCACCCGGCCCTGCCTGGTGATGACGCACTTCACCACCATCAGCCCCTCGACGCGGGCCGCGAGGGCCTCGCGCGTGTAGACGATGTCCTTGCCCTCGAGCTGCACCAGGCGCGGCATGCCGTCCTGGTAGGGCACGGGGCCGTCACCCACGGGGATCGCGCTCTTGGCCAGCGCCGACGCGGCCACCGTCTGGCCACCCGTGGACTCCGCCCCGGGCTTCGCGGCTCCCGCGGGCACCGGCGCCGGGGGCGGATCGGACTCCAGCATCACGGGCGCCGAGATGGACGAGCCCATGGCCGCCACCGTTTGGGACTCGCCCGACCTGGCCGAGGCCTGCTCCACCCGGCTCCCGGCGTTCGCGTTGCGCGCCGAGGCGGACGAGCCCCCACGCGCACGCTGCATCTTCTGGGCGAAGACGACCTCGCCCGAGCCGCCGGTGATGACCGTCTCCGTCTGGTAGCCGTCGAGCGCGAAGGTGAACTCGGCGGTGACGGTGTCCTGGCCCGCCTCCTTGGGAATCTCCAGCACCATCGGCGTCGTGCCGCGCTCCTGGCCCTTGTAGCTGACGCGCGCGCCGTTGGGCTTGCTCATCAGCTGGAAGCGCACCACCTCCACCGGAGCCTTCTCGACGGCGGGCGCGGCGGCCTGGGCGGCCGGTGCCACCGTCTCCGCCGGCGGGGGCTTGGGCGAGAAGAGGCCCGAGGACAGCAGCAGGCCGCCCGTGAGGGCCACGGCGATGCCTCCGCCCACCAGCCCTCCCAGCAGCAGCGTGCGCCGGCGCGCCTTCTTCATGTCCGGCGGCACCTCCACGCTGATGTCCACCGCGATCGTGTCGCCGCCCGAGGGGGGCTCGCCCGCGATGCCCGCGAAGAGCGGCGTCTTGTGCGGCCCCGTGGTGGTATGCCCACCCGGACGCTTGAAGATGCCGCTGTGGCCGCCCGCGGCCATGCTGGCCCCGCGCATCGCCTCCAGCAACTCGTCCATCGTCTGGAAGCGCTGCGCCGGATCCTTCGCCAGGCACCGGCGCACCAGCGTCTCGATCTCCTGGGGCACGGAGATGTCCGGCCGCACGGAGCTGAGCGCCGGGGGCAGCTCCTTGTGGTGGGCGAAGATGAGCTCGATGTGATCCTTCGAGACGAACGGCGGCCGCCCCACCAGCATCTGGTAGAGCACCACGCCCAGCGAGTACACGTCGCTGCGCACGTCCGACTCGTTGCGCGCCTGCTCCGGCGCCATGTACGCCGGGGAGCCCAGGAAGGTGCCACTCTGGGTGATCTCCGGGTTGGGCGTCTCCTCGGAGCCCGGGGCAATGGACTTCACCAGGCCGAAGTCCAACACCTTCACGAGATCCTGATCGGCCTCGTTGAGGAGCATGATGTTGGCGGGCTTCAGGTCGCGGTGGACGATGCCCTGGTTGTGGGCCTCGCGCAGCGAGCGGCACACCTGCTGGGCGATGTTGAGCGCCCGCGCCCAGGGCAGCGGCCCCACGTCCGAAAGCACCTGGCCGAGGGTGCGCCCCTCCAGGTACTCCATGGCGATGTAGTAGATGCCGTCGTCCGTCTGCCCGTAGTCGATCACCGTCACCGTGTTGGGGTGGCGGAGCTTCGAGGACAGCGAGGCCTCGCGCAGGAAGCGCTTCTGGAAGCCCGGATCCTTGCTGGTGGGGAAATTGGGGTTGAGCACCTTGAGCGCGACCACCCGATCCAAGGGCGTCTGCTGGGCACGGTAGACCCGACCCATCCCCCCGATGCCAATCGGCTCGAGGATGCTGAAGCGGCCGTTGAGCGTCCGCCCGATGAGAGGATCCGCCCCGGTATCACTCGGACCCTGCGAGTCGCCGGTCACCATTCGTCATGCTCCCCCGGTCTTGGCCTGGGTGAGAGAACCATCGTCTGTCGCGTCATGAAACCACATCTCCTGGAAACACGCGACTTGGGAGATCAGTGCCTGCCCGGCAGCCGTCCGCTCGTTCACCCCATGCCGCCCGCATTGACGCTTCCCGCAATGTCGGACTACCGTTCAATTCTCCCGTGCATGGACTCACGCGGGCTCGCGATGGTCGATTCCCCTTCGATGACGGCTGAAGCCCAGGCGAGGCGTGCGTCGGTACAGAAACGCCTGGCGTTGCTGGAAGAAGAGGTCGTCCGGCTCCGGCGGGAGCTGGCCACGCTCGGCGAGGCCCAACGGCTGCCGGGTCTCTTCCTGACAGTGGAAGTTGCGGGCACCACGGCGCTGCTGCCCGTGGAGGCCGTGGTGGAGGTGGTGCGCCTGGTGGCCATCGAGCCCCTGCCGGCGGCCCAGCCCCACGTGCTCGGCACCATGCTCTACCGGGGGACCCCCGCGGTGGTGGTGGATCTGGCCGCGATGCTCCGGGTGCGCAGGGAACCCGACCTGGACGCACATCTGGTCATCTGTAGTGGCCCGCGCACGGTGGCGCTGCTGGTGGACCGGGTGCGCGATCTGGTGGAGTCCCCGCTGCTGGTGGATGGCGGCGAGGGTGATGCCCCCACGTCCTGGGATGGGACGGGGCTGATGGCGGGCCTGTGCCGTACCCCCGAAGGCATCCGGCCGCTGCTGCGCGCCTCGGCCGTGCTGGCCATTTCGGAGGGGTCGTGAAGGAGCCGGCGCGCGTGGAGCGTCTCGATGAGCAGACGCTGAGCGGACTTGAGTCCGTCCTGCGCGCGGCATGCGGCATGGTGCTGGCCCCCAGCGTGCGCCGCTCCCTGCGTACCGCCCTGACGCGCGCCGCCGAGTCCCAGGGGCTGCCCGCCGCCGACTTCCTCCAGCGGCTGCTGGCCCGGGATACCGCGGCGGTGGAGACCTTCATCGGCTACGCCGTCATTGGCGAGACGTACTTCTTCCGCCATCCGGAGCAGCTGCGCGAGCTGTCGCGCCTGGCCGCCCTGCACGTGGGGCCCTTCCTCGTCTGGAGCGCCGGGTGCGCCAGTGGGGAGGAGCCCTACAGCATCGCCATGTCCCTGCTGGCCGCGGGCGTCCAGCCCGACAACGTCCGCGTGGTGGGCACGGACGTATCCAACCGGGCCCTCGAGCGCGCCCGGCAGGCCACGTACTCCCCCTGGTCCGTGCGGCGCATGGAGCCGGAGCTGGAGCGGCGTTTCCTCTCCCTCCGGCCGGACTCCGTCTCCGTGCCTCCCGAGGTGCGCGCCCGGGTGGAGCTCCGGCGGCACAACCTCGTCACGGATGCGCCGCCCGTGGCCGGTGCGCAGGCCGTCTTCTGCCGCAACGTCCTCATCTACTTCCCCACCCACGTCATCCCCGAGGTGGTCGAGCGGCTCATCCTGGCGCTCGCGCCCGGCGGTTGGCTCTTCCTCTCTCCGGCCGAGGTGCCCTTCGCCAAGGGCCTGGGGTTGGAGGAGCATGAGGTGGGGGGGCAGCTCATCCTGCGCAAGCCCCTCCCCGGCGAGCGGGTCGCCCTGCGCGCCTCCAGGCCCGGACCCCTCCGGATCGCGACGCGGGCGCCGAGCCCGCTGCGGCGGGTGCTGGCTCCCTCCCATACCGCTCGGGCCGCCGAGGCTCCGGCCGCTCCACGGGCCCTGGTGACCGAGGCCCTCCCACCGGCCGTGTCCTCCCCTGCTTCCTCCCCGCCCCCGGTACCGGAGACGCTGACGCGGGCGCTGACCGCGGCGCGCGAGGGACATTTCGAGCAGGCGGAGGAGCTCGCCCGGCTGGCGGCTCGGGAGCTGTCACCCGAGGCCTACCTGCTGCTGGCCATGGTGTCCGAAGGGCGGGGGGACGTGCAGGGGGCCGTGGCCGCGGTTCGCAAGGCGCTCTATCTGGAGCCACAACTGGCCATCGGCCATGCCATGCTCGTGGCGCTGTATGGACGGCTGGGACACCCCGAAGAGGCAGAGCGGGCCCGGCGCAACGCCCTCCGGGCGCTGGAAGGTTTGGATGACGAGCACGTGCTGCGAGGCGTGGAGACGATGACGGCCGGTGGACTGCGGCGGGCGCTCGTGCCGGGGACGATGCAGGGAAAGTCGGGGGCGAGATGAGAGGCGCCCGTAGGAGCTGGGAGGACTTGTGGAAGGCAACGGCATGAAGCCGCCCGCGATCCAGCGGCTGGACATGCGGCGGCTCAGCCTGCGGACCAAGATTCTGGCCATCACCGGAGTCTCGGGCACGCTCGTGGCGGGCATCCTCGTGGCCGCTTTCTCGCTACAGGTGCGCGAGTCGCTCGAGGCCGAGTTCTCCAAGCGTGCCACCGCGGCCAGCCGCGAGCTGGCGCACCACCTGGCCATCGCCACGTGGGCGCGGGACGAGGCGGGCATCGAGCGCGCCACGGCCGCCACCCTCCGGAACAACCCGGACGTGGCGTACGTGGTGGTGAGGGATCGCCAGGGAGAGATCCTCGGCCACGCCTCGGCGCGGCCCCAGGAGGACGCGGGGCGGCTCCCCAAGGCCCCGGGGCAGGATGAGAAGGAGGAGCGCGTCCTGCTGGTCAGCAACCGGGCCGTGCAGGAGGCGTCCGCCCCCGTCTTCTTCGAGCCGCGTGCCCCCAATGGCGGGGCGGACTCGAAGACGCAGGTGGGCACGGTGCAGGTGGGCATGGAGCTGGACGTGCTGGATGGGACCGTGTCGCGCATGGTGTGGCGCGCGCTCGGCCTGGCCCTGCTGTCGCTGGCCGGGTGCCTGGCGGCGGTGGCCGCGTTGTGCCGCGTGCTCATCATCCCGCTGGAGCGGCTGGCGCGCGCGGCGGCCGGCATCGCGGCGGGAGACCTGCGGCAGCAGATCGACATCAGCGGCACCGACGAGATTGGAGACCTGGCGCGCAGCTTCGGCACCATGGCGGAGGTGCTGACGGACCTGCTCAAGGATCTGCGCAGCGCGGCGGCGGAGATGGAGCGCGAGGCCACCAACGTGCTGGCCACCTCCTCGCAGCAGTCCGCCATGGCCAACGAGCAGGCCTCCGCCATCCACGAGACGGGCGCCACGGTGGCGGAGATCGCCCAGACGTCCAAGCAGGCCACCTCCTTCGCGGACACGGTCATCGGCGGCACCCAGCGCTCGGAGTCCCTGAGCGCCGAGGGCCAGAAGGTGGTCGGCGAGAGCGTGTCCGCCATGGAGAAGCTCAGCGAGCAGGTGAAGGCCATCGCCCTGGCCATCACCGACCTCAACGAGCAGACGCTGCAGATCGGCGACATCATCACCACGGTGAAGGACGTGGCCGAGCAGTCCAACCTGCTGGCGCTCAACGCCTCCATCGAGGCGGCCAAGGCGGGAGACCAGGGCCGTGGCTTCGCGGTGGTGGCCATGGAGATGCGCACCCTGGCGGAGCAGTCGAAGATGGCCGCCAATCAGGTGCGCGCCCTGCTCGGTGAGGTGCAGAAGGGCACCCGTGCCGCCGTGACGGCCACCGAGGAGGGCAGCCGCCGCGCCCTGGCCGCCATGGAAATGGCCCAGAGCGCGGGCTCGGCCATCGTCGGCCTGTCGGATCTCATCCGCGAGTCGTCGTCGGCGGCGCGGCAGATCGCCGGCAACACCCGGCAACAGACCATTGGCGTGGAGCAGATCGCCGCGGCGATGAACGAGCTCACCATCGCCATGCAAGACAATGTCGAGGGCACCAAGCGCATCGAGCAGGTGGCGGGCAACCTGTCCAACCTCTCCAAGCGCTTCTCGGACCTCGTTGGAAAGTACCAGCTATGACAACAGCACACGGCGCGTCGGGAGGCAGTGGAAGAATGAAGGTGCTGATCGTCGAGGACACGAAGACCATCACCAACCTCATCCAGGTGTACTTGATGGGGTGGGGGCTGGAGTTCTTCGAGGCGAGCAATGGCGTGCAAGGGCTCGCGCGTGCCCGGGAGATCAAGCCGGATCTGATCATTTCCGACGTGCAGATGCCGGAGATGGATGGCTTCGCGCTGTGCGCGGCGGTGAGGGCGGATCCGATCCTCTTCGCCACGCCCTTCGTGATGCTCACCTCGCTCAAGGATGACGCGAGCCGCCAGCGGGGACGCCTGGTGGGGGCGAGCGCCTTTCTCAACAAGCCGGTGGCGGTGGACGATCTGCGCGAGAAGGTGCGCAGCATCCTGAAGCTCCCCGCCAGCAAGTACTAGAGGAGCGAGAGCAGCCATGGCCGGCGACGAGTCGAGCGGGAAGATCGACTACGCGGCACTGCGCCGCAAGCTGGACGAGGCGCAGGCCGTGCTCGAGGGCGCGCAGGTGCTCAGCCCGGAGCGCCGCCGCGAGGTCCTCGCCGAGCGCGCGCGCGCGCTGGCCGAGTCACGTCACGAGGAGCGCCGGGAGACGATGTCGGTGCTGGCCTTCCGCGTGGGCGGGGAGCGTTACGCGGTGCCCATTGACGCGGTGGACCACGTGCTGGAGTCCAGGGGGCTGTGCCCGCTGCCGGGCTCGCCCCGGTACGTGCTGGGCGCGCTGGTGTCGCGCTCGCGGGTGGTGCCGGTGTTGGACTTGAGGCACGTGCTCGGCCTGGAGGGGGGCGGCATGTCGGACCTGACGCGCGTGGTGGTGGTGGAGGTGTCCGAGGAGTTCTTCGGGCTGGCGGCGGAGGAGGTGGACGGACGGCAGGAGCTGGCCCGCGCGGAGCTGTCGCATCCGCCACCGGGGCCCTTCACGTTCCTCACCCGGGAGCGGCTGATGGTGCTCGACCTCGAGCAGCTGGCCGATCCCGCCGCCGTGGGGCGGGGATAGGCGGAGCACATGGATCCTCGGGTACTCCGGAGCCTCTGGCCCATCTTCGCCGCGGAGACGCGCGAGCAGCTGCAGACCATCGGTACGGCCGTGATGGGCCTGGAGCAGGGGACGTCCGAGCAGGCCTCGGAGCAGCTCATCGCGCTCAAGCGGGAGGTGCACAGCCTGAAGGGTTCCGCGGCCAGCCTGGGCCTGGCGGACATCGAGCAGCTGGTGCACGCCATCGAGGACGCACTGGCGCGCTGCTCGCCGGGGCACGTCCCTCCGCCGGGGCTGGTGGAGAGCACCCTGCGCAGCCTCACGGCCATCGAGACCGCGATCAACCGCGGGGACGCCGGGGAGCAGCCGGCGGTGGAGAACCTGGCGCAGCTGTTGTCCGGGCTCGGGCGCGGCGGGGTGGAGCTGCCCACGGAGGCGAAGCCCAAGGTGCCGGCGCACTTCCGGCGCGAGGGCCTGCAGACGCTGGAGAAGCTGGAGACGTCGCTGGGCCGGCTGTGCTCGCCGGGCCTGGATGACCGGGCCGGAGCGGTGTGGGAGGCGGTGGGCCTGGCCGAGCTGTTGAAGGCGGCGGCGAACACCGCCGGAATCTCCGCGGTGGAGGCGCTGGCGAGCTCCGTGCGCGCGGGCTTCGCGCGGATGGAGGAGTCGGGCGTCGGGGCGAGCGTGGCGGCCTCGGACATCGCGGGCGCGCTGGTGCAGCTGAGGGGCGCGCTGGAGTCGCTCACCGAGGAGGTCGCCGCCGAGCCCGCAGTGGCCCCGGCGGAGCCGGTGGTGACGGCGCGCTCGGCCTCGGGTGGCCGGCGCCAGCAGGACATGGACCGGGCGGTGCGGGTGTCGGTGCGCACGCTCGACTCGCTGGCGCTCCAGGTGGAGCAGCTGGCGGCGGGCCGGGCGCAGCAGATGCGCCGCTCGGAGGCCCACCGCGAGCTGCTGGAGCAGACGAACCAGGCCCTGCTGCAACTGGAGAGAGCGGCGCAGCAGCTGGCGCTGTCCGGTGGAGGCGGGGCGCTGGAGTCGCTGCGCGCGGGGGTGGGGCAGGTGCGGGGGGTGCAGAAGCGGCTGGTGCAGCTGTCCAAGGAAGTGCACCGCGAGGGCGAGCAGCTCGCGCTGGTGGCGCAGGTGGTGCGCGACGACCTGAGGGATCTGCGGATGGTGCCGGCCTCGCAGATGCTGGAGCCGCTCAAGCGCACGGTGCGAGAGCTGTGCGCGCGGCTGGGCAAGGACGTGGAGCTGGAGATCGCCGGTGGGGACGTGCGCATCGACCGGCGCATCGTGGACGTGCTGAAGGACCCATTGCTGCACCTGGTGCGCAACGCACTGGACCACGGCATCGAGGCGGTGAACGAGCGCGTGGCGGCGGGCAAGTCCCCGCGCGGGCAGCTCACGGTGAGGGTGGAGCCGAGGGGCACGCGCCTGGCGGTGGTGGTGGAGGATGACGGGGCGGGCCTGTCGCCGGAGAACGTGAGGGCCACTGCGGTGCGCCGGGGGCTGCTCACGGAGGCGGAGGCCGCGAAGCTGACGGACATGCAGGCGGCGCGGCTCGTGTTCGAGCCGGGCTTCTCCACCCGCGAGCAGGTGACGGAGATGTCCGGGCGCGGCGTGGGCCTGGACGTGGTGCAGACCACGGCCACGCGGTTGCAGGGCGCGGTGGACATCTCCTTCGAGAAGGGGAAGGGGACGCGCTTCACCATCGATCTGCCGCTGATCCTCGCGGGCGCGCTGGGGCTGCTGGTGCGCACGGGAACGGCGGTGGTGGCCATTCCGTCGGACGCGGTGGAGCGGGTGATGAGGCTGGCGCCGTCGGACGTGGGCACGGTGGCCGGACACGTGATGGCGCGGGTGGAGGACGAGCACCTGCCCTTCTACCCGCTGTCGGTGGCGATCGGCATGCCGCGGCTGCCGTTGGCGCTCGAGACGGGCAAGCCGCAGACGGCCATGGTGCTGGTGCTTGGCGGCGTGCGAGCGGTGTTCGCGATCGACGGGGTGGTGGGCCAGCAGGAGATCGTCGTGCGCTCGCTGGGGCGGCACATGCAGGGCGTGGCGCACCTGGCGGGGGCGGCCGTGCTGGACGACGGCAGCGTGGTGCCGGTGCTCAACGCGCCGGAGTTGCTGCGGGCCGCCTCGGCGCCGGTGGTGCTGCGCGCCGCCACCGAGGTGCGCCGTCCGCACATCCTCGTATGCGACGACGCACTCACCACGCGCTTCGCCATGAAGGCGCTGCTGGAGATCGCCGGCTACTCGGTGGTGACGGCCGGGGACGGTGAGGAGGCGCTGGGCATTCTCGAGCGGACGCCCTGCCAGATGGTGGTGAGTGACTGGCAGATGCCGAGGCTGGATGGCATCGGGCTCACGAGGCGCATCCGCGCGAACCCCAAGCTGTCGCACATCCCGATCATCCTCTGTACGTCGCTGGACAGTCCGCAGGAGAGGGCGGCCGGACTGGAGGCGGGAGCGGACGGCTACCTCGTCAAGCGCGAGGTGGAGCGCGGCAAGCTGTTGGATCTGGTGCGCCAGCTGCTCCCCGCGAGCGCCTGAGCAGGCGAGGGAGTGGGGCCTCGTTGAGGAGGTCTCTTCCCGCCAGGGCCGGGCGTGAGCACCTTGGCATTCTTGCCAGGAGGCGGCGTGGAGGCGCAGGTCGCGCTGTGGATCGCGGGATTCTCCTACCCGGCGGTGTTCCTGCTCCTCGTTCTCTGTGGAGTGGGAGCGCCGTTGAGCGAGGAGCTGGTGGTCATCACCGGAGGGCTGGTGGTGGCTCGGAGCGGAGGCAGCCTGCCGGCGATGGCGCTCACCGCGTATCTGGGCATCCTGGCGGGGGACAGCGCGCTATACCGGCTCGGACGCACGCTGGGGCCGCGGGTGTTCTCGCACCCGAAGATGGCGAAGATGCTGACGCCAACACGCGTCGAGCTGCTGAAGAAGATGTTCGCGCGGCGAGGCTCATTGACGGTGTTCCTGGCGCGCTTCCTACCGGGACTGCGGGCGCCGGCGTTCCTGCTGGCGGGAGCGACGGGACTGCCCTATCGCCGATTCCTGCTGGCGGATGGAGCGGCGGCCTGGGTGGCGGCGATGGGGATGACGTGGCTGGGCTACCGGTTCGGCCCGACGGTGCTGGCGGACGTCCGAGGGGGCCTGAGGTGGCTGCTCTACGTGGCGGTAGGAGCAGGTCTGGGGATGCTCTGCGTGCGCTGGATGAAACGACGCGCCTTGCTGAGAACCGCGCGAGTGATCCAAACGCCCGAGGTTGATCCGTAGCCCCGTGTCCATCCCCTCTCCCTCTGGGAGAGGGTCAGGGTGAGGGTATTCGCATCCCGAGCCGCACACCCCGGGTCAACAACTCCCCTACCCGAGGATACGAGGCAGCACCAGGGACACCTCGAGCTCCGGATCCTCCCTCACGGAGATCCGAGCCTCCATCGCGCGAGCAATCCGTTCCAGGGACGCACGAGCCTTCTCGGGCAACGGGCGCTCGGCACGAGCCTGAAGAGTCAACTGCCACGCCTCGGTGCTCTCCGGAGCCTCCACGCGCAGCACGATCTCCGAAGCGCGCACTCCGCGCAGCATCCGTTCCAGGGTCCGGACCATCAACTCCAACCGGCTCCGGGAAGCGCGGATGCGCACAGGCATCGCGGGCAGCTCCAGCCGCACATCCCCTGGCCGTCCAGGCCCGAAGCTGGCGCTCAACAGGACGCGGAAATCCTCCGCGGGAACATTCTCGCGAGAGGGCCGGTGCTGGAGACGCACGTTCAACTCACTGGCGGCGCGGCCGATGCGCTCGAGGTACCGCTGCATGGGGGGAGTGAGCGCACCCGCCATGCCGCGGTTCAGCATGTCGATATAACCCTGGATGACCTGCAACGGAGTGCGCAGGTCATGCGCTTGCCGGGATCTCGCCCGGTCCCAGTGGGCGAGCAGCTCGACCAACCGGAGCCGCTCCCAGCGCAGGCGGGTCCGCTCGGCCCGAGCGGCGTCCTCGCGCTCCTGGCACGCGAGCAGCGCGCTGCCCAGCACGGCCAGGCGGGTGAGGAGCTGCCGATCCGAGGCATCCACGCACGGCTCGCCGAGCACCAGGGCCGTGTGCCCATCCTTCTGCATCTGTAGAGGATGGGCGCGAGCCGGGGTTGGGGGAGCGAGGCCGGAGAGGGCCACGCGGCGGCCGGCCGCGTACAGCGCGGCGCCGCTCACTCCCGTGAGAAATACAGCCGCCTCCGCGAGCGCATCGAGGCCGGCCCTCGCCCCGTGATGTAGCGCCAGCTCGGCGACAGCCGAGACCGTTCGCTCCACCTCGGAGGCGCTGGCACTCCTACCCACACGCCGCCCACTCCAAGCACCTGCCTGCACACACGGAGGAATGGGCACGGTGGGCGAATGGTGCAACGCAACCCTGCCTGGGAACGAAAGGGATGACGGAAGGAAAACTCTTTCCCACCCATTCACCCGTCCACCCAACTTTTTTACTGGCCTACAGGGTTTCCTCGTTGCTGGCGCCGGTTTTCCCCTCGGAGGGTGTTGGCCGGGCACTTGCTATCGAAGCCGCCCGGGATGGGACGGAGCGGAATGGGGACGCTGGGTTACTACTCGACGATCATGCGGCTCGCGCCCGGGGGGTTCGCCAGGGGGATGGCGAGGCGGGTCCAGGGGGCGGCGAGGCAGGCCCTCTATAAGAGGCGCGAGCGGCTCGACGAGCCGAGGCTGCTGGAGGCCTTCGGGGTCTCCACGGCGGAAGCGCTGGCCGAGCGGGTGCTGTCGTCGCGTCCCGGTGGGGCGTGGTGCGAGGTGGCGCAGCGGGCCTCGGTGAAGGAGGCGCTCGCGGCCATCCCGGGAGCGGAGACACGGGCGCTGGAGCGGGCCCGAGCGGCGCTGCGGGGCGAGTTCGACGTCTTCGGGACGCACGTGTGCTTCGGCGAGGGCCAGCCGGTGGACTGGTCGAGGGATCCGGTGAGTGGCTACCGCTACCCGGTCATCCCGGTGGAGCAGCTGCGGCTGGAGCGCCCGGGCTCGGATCCAAAGTACCCGTGGGAGCTGGGCCGGTTGGACTGCCTGGTGGCGCTGGGCCAGGGGTACTGGGTGGGGCGCCACGAGGAGCCGCGGAGGGCCTTCGCGCGGGCCTTCGTGACGCGGACGCTGGACTTCCTCCAGGCGAACCCGGTGGGGCAGGGGGTGCACTGGACGTGCGCCATGGAGGTGGCGCTGCGTGGGGCGAACCTGGCGCAGGCGCTGGTGATGTTCGCGGACGCGCCGGAGGCACGGCGGCCGGAGTTCCTCGTGCCGGTGCTCGAGTCGCTGGCCGAGCACTCCGCGTGGGTGGAGGCGCACCTGGAGGACAAGGGGGCGGTGCCGAACAACCACCTCGTCTCCAACTACGTGGGCCTGCTGATGATGGGGCTGCTCTTCCCGGAGCTGCCGGACGCGCCGAGACAGGTGGCGCGGGCGGTCTCGGGGCTGCGGGCGCAGATGGCGTCGCAGGTGCACGCGGAAGGCACCTCCTTCGAGGGCTCCGTGCCGTACCACCGGCTGGCGGTGGAGCTGTTCACGCTGGCGCTGGTGGTGGGGCGGGGCCTGGGCGTGGAGCTGGGCCCGAGATACGAGATGCGGCTGCGCCGCATGTACGCGGCCTCGCGGGCCTGGTGCTCCGAGCGCGGGCTGGCGCCACAGATAGGGGACAACGACTCGGGCCGCGTCTTCCCGTTCCGGGAGAGGGAGCCGCGCGAGCAGGGGTACCTGGTGCCGCTGGGGGCGGCCCTCTTCGGAGCCGCGGAGCTCGCGGAGGGCGAGTTCCCGGACGAGGCGGCGTGGCTGCTGGGACGGCCCGGGCTCGAGCGCTTCCAGGCGCTGCGGCCGGCCCGGCCCGCGGAGTCGGTGAGCTTCCCGCGAGGAGGCTTCCACGTGCTGCGTGGCGCGGGGGCGGTGGTGACGGTGAGCGCTGGCCCGCAGGGACAGGGCGGAGTGGGGGGACACAGCCACAACGACAAGCTGTCGTTCGAGCTGCACCTGCACGGGCGCCCCGTCATCGTGGATCCAGGCACGGGCACGTACACACGCGACCCGGAGATGCGTAACGCGTTCCGCTCCACGGCGGCGCACAACACCCCGCAGGTGGACGGAGTGGAGCAGACGCCGCTGTCGCCGGGCCGGCTGTTCGCGCTGCCGGAGACGGCGCGGGCGCGGGTGCAGGTGTTCCAGCCGGGGGCCGAGCTGGATCGCCTCACCGTGCGGCACGACGGCTACCGCGTGCTGCCCGCGCCCGTGGGCGTGGAGCGCACCTTCGTGCTGGACAAGCGTGAGCGTGCGCTCGGGGTGACGGACGCATTGGTGGGGGTGGGGCTTCACGAAGTGGTGGAGAGGATCCACCTTCCGGACCGCGAAGCACGGCTGAGGGCACCCACGCCGGAGGAACTGGCGAGGGCGCTGCGAGTGCCGGACGCCCCACGGAGCTTCGAGTCGCTTGGAGTGGAGCTGGGATCGGCGGAAGCACCGGAGGCGCTGGTGCTCTTCGCGTCGGGCCTGGAGCCGCGGTTGGAGCCGTCCCGGTACTCGCCGGGATACGGCCAGGTGGTGGCGTCACTGGTGGTGGTGTTCGGGGTGCGGCTGTCGCCCCCGGCGAGGCTGAGGTGGGTGGTCGTCTTCAATTGAAGACAGGGACGTGGTGTGACCGGGGGACCGGCACGCCATCAGAGAGGTGGAAGCAGATGCGCGTCATGGTGAGCCCGCTGCTGGAGCAGATCCGCCGGCGGGAGGCGAAGGTGGGCGTGGTGGGGATGGGCTACGTGGGTCTTCCGCTGGGTATGGCGTTCGCGGAGGCCGGCTTCCCCGTGATGGGGCTCGACGTGGACACGCGGAAGGTGGAGAGCATCGGCAAGGGGGAGAGCTACATCAAGCACATCCCCAGCGCTCCGCTGAAGGAGCTGACGGGCGCGGGCAAGCTGAAGGCCACGACGGACTTCTCGAAGGCCCGGGAGATGGACTGCATCATCATCTGCGTGCCCACGCCGCTGACGGCGTCGCGTGAGCCGGACATGAGCTACATCATCAAGACGGGCGAGGCGCTCGCGCCCCACGTCCGGCCCGGGCAGCTCTTCATCCTGGAGTCCACGACGTATCCGGGGACCACGGACGAGGTGCTCAAGCCGCTGCTGGAGAAGAACGGCCTGAAGGCGGGCGTGGACTTCCACCTGGCCTTCAGCCCCGAGCGCGAGGATCCGGGCAACAAGAGCTTCAACACGAAGACGATCCCGAAGATCGTCGGTGGCCACACGCCGGCGTGCCTCGAGGTGGCGCAGGCGCTGTACGCGAGCGCCCTGAAGGAGACGGTGGCGGTGTCCTCCACGCGCGTGGCCGAGCTGGCCAAGCTGCTGGAGAACATCTTCCGGTGCGTGAACATCGCCATGGTCAACGAGATGAAGATGCTCTGCGACCGGATGAACATCGACGTGTGGGAGGTCATCAACGCGGCGGCGACGAAGCCCTTCGGCTTCATGCCCTTCTATCCGGGTCCGGGCCTGGGCGGTCACTGCATCCCCATCGACCCGTTCTACCTGACGTGGAAGGCGCGTGAGTACGAGTTCCACACCAAGTTCATCGAGCTGGCGGGCGAGGTGAACACGCAGATGCCGTACTACGTGGTCACCCGGACCATGGAGGCGCTCAACAAGAACAAGAAGACGCTCAACGGCGCGAAGGTGCTGTGCCTGGGCGCGGCGTACAAGAAGGACATCGACGACATGCGCGAGAGCCCGAGCCTCCGGGTCATCTCGCTGCTCAAGGAGAAGGGCGCCGAGGTCGACTACCACGACCCGTACGTCCCTCGCCTCGAGGAGGGCCACGGCTTCCACTACACCATGCAGTCGGTGCCGCTGACCCCGGAGACGATCAGCAAGTACGACGCGGTGGTCATCCTCACGGACCACTCGAGCATCGACTACGCCATGGTGGTGAAGCAGGCGCCGGTGGTCGTCGACACCCGCAACGCCTGCAAGAACATCGGGCCCGGCCGCGAGAAGGTGACCAAGGCCTGACGCTGACGCCGGCCGGCCCGGTTGCCGTCCGGTGAAGCAGGAGGCCCCGCTACGGCGTCCAAGGAGGGGGGGACGCCGGGGCGGGGCCTCTATTCTTTCGGGGTGGGGCCCCTACCGCGCCTGCGGGGAGGGCTCGAGGCCCGCCGGCTGGGGGCGGACCCACAAGCTGAGTGGCAGTGCGGCCAGTGTGATGAGCGTGGCGACCAGGTAGACGTCGTTGATGCTCTCCACGAACGCGAACAGCTGGAGCTGACGAGGCTCCGTCACGCCCTGCTTCATGAGCACCGCCGCTTCCCGGGCCCCGAAGGTGGACAGGAGCGACGTGAAGATGGCGATCGAGAACGAGCCGAACACGTTGCGCAGCCAGTTGCTGATGGACGAGGCGTGGCCGCTCAGGCTGGGGGGAATCTGTTCCATGCCCGCGTTGCTGGCCGGCATGGTGGACAGGGAGATGCCGACGTTACGGACCAGCATCCACCACAGCACGTAGGTGTGTGAGATCTCCGGCGTCAGATGGCTCAAGGCGTACGTGCCGCCCGCGATCAGCAGGACGCCGGCCGCCATGAGCGTGCGCGGCCCGAGCGTTCCGTACACGCGGCCGACCAGGGGCATGAGCAGCGCCATGGCCAGGGAGGCGGGGAGGAGGATCAACCCGGTCTCGAGCGGCGTCACGCCCTGGATCCGCTGCAGGAACACCGGGATGAGGAACGCTCCCGAATACAGGCTGATCGTGATGATGCTCGAGACGATCAGCGTCACCAGATAGCGGGCGTTGGCGAGCACACGCAGGTCGAGCAGGGGAGAGTCCGTCCTCAACTCCCGGACGATGAAGACAACCAGTGACAGGACTCCGAGCGCGAACAGGGCCAGGGTCTTCCCACTGGTCCACCCCCAGGTTCCACTCTGGCTGAAGGCCATCAGGAGCGACAGGGTGCTGGTGACGACGGTGACGAGGCCGAGCAGATCGAACGACTTGGGGACCCGCAGGCGGTAGTAGGGGACCCTCCGCACGGCCAGACCCACGGCGACGAGGCCGAGCGGCACGTTGAAGAAGAACAACCACTGCCAGTTGCCCAGGGTGATCAACCAGCCCGCGAGTGTCGGTCCGAACGCGGGGGCGAGCATCGCGGACAGGGTCCAGAGACTGACGGCCATCGCTTGTCGGCTCCGGGGAAGGAGCTGATAGATGAGCGTCATGGTGACGGGCATGATGAGGCCGCAGAACGCGCCCTGGACGATCCGGAAGGCCACGATCGAATAGGTGTTCCAGGCCACCCCACACAGCACGGACGACAGGATGAACCCCACCAGGGCGGCCACGTACAGCCATTTGAAGCTGAAGCGGTCGCCGAGGTAGCCGGTGAGCGGCGCGACCGTGCCCATGGCGAGCATGAAGCCCGTCAGGGTCCACTGGATCAGGGAGAGCTCGGCACCGAAATACCGCTGGAACTCGGGAATGGCGATCGTGATCGAGCTGGAGCTCAACACGGAGATGAACGACCCGAGGAAGATGGCCGACATGAACGGCCAGAAGCGGATGTCGCGGGACCCTTCTTCTTTCTGGGGCATGCGATTCAGCGCTTGATGAGGGGCGCGCCGGGCACGGGGAAGGTCAGGTCCTCGGACGCGTAGTAGGAGAGGACCTGCTGCCGGTACTCCGGCCGCGAGTAGACGTCGGGGCGGGGCCGCTCCATGACGTCCACGAGGACGGAGGCGACCTCCTCGACGGGCTGGGCGCCGGGAATCTTGCGCGAGTCCACGCCGCCGCCGAGCGCATTCACCCCGAACTCGGTGGCCACCACGCCCGGAAGGAACGTGGTCACGTGGATGCCCGGGTAGCGCTCGCGCAGCTCCTGGCGCAGGTTGGCCGTCAGCGCGTTGAGCGCGTGCTTGGCCGCGTTGTAGGCCGAGCGCTCGGGGACATAGGGCACCCGCCCCAGCACGGAGGACACGTTGATGATGTGCCCGCTGCCGCGCGCCTGGAAATGCGGCAGCACCGTTTGGATGCCGTAGAGGGCCGACTTGACGTTGACACGCATCATCTCGTCGAAGTCGTCATCGGTGAGCTGGGAGACGAGCTTGCTGATGCCGCGCCCCGCGTTGTTGACCCAGACATCCACGCGTCCGAAGCGGCCGAGCGCCGCGTCCAGCACGCGTTGCACCTCCTCACGACGGGAGACGTCGGCGGCGACCGGAAGCGCCTCGGACCCGCAGCGTGCCGCCACCTGACGCAGCTCGGGCTCGCGCCGCGCGGCGAGCACAGCCAGCCAGCCCTTCTTGCCCACCTGCTCGGCCAGGGCGGCGCCGATACCCGCGCTGGCCCCGGTGATGACCACGACCTTCTTGTCCATGACCGTCTCCTCGTGGAGCGCATGCTAATGGAGTCTCCACGGAGTTCGTGGACATACTCGTGTTGCGCATGCTCCCTCTCCCTCTGGGAGAGGGCGGGGGGTGAGGGTAATGGCCGACAAAGGGGTGAACCTGGCCGGTCGCTTCTCGGGCGGGTAGGAGTGCCAATCCAGCCGTCCAGGAGGGGCGCTCCGTTTTTCTCCGATGGGGAGCGAGGGAGGGCTCGGGTAGAGTCGGGGTGTGAGAATACGAACCTGGCCAGTCCTCTCGCTGCTCGCCGCTTCCGCCCTGCTCACCGCCGCCGCGCCCCCTCCGGACAAGCGCGCGGTGCTGATGGACGCCATGGCGGAGGAGCTCCAGCGCAACCAGCAGCAGCTCAAGCTGCAGAACCACGAGCCTCCGTACTTCATGAGCTACCAGCTCAAGGACACGGAGCAGTACGGCATCGTCGCCCGCTACGGGGCGATCTTCCAGGATGACACGTATCGGGATCGCAAGCTGTACGTGGACGTGCGGGTGGGCTCGTACGAGTTCGACAACTCGGGCCCCGAGGAGTACGACTTCTTTGGAGGAGGCAAGGGCTCCAGCTACATCTCCAACAAGGACGCGCCGCTGGACGACTCGCCCCTGGCGTTGCGCACCTCGCTGTGGCTGGTGACGGACGAGAAGTACAAGGCCGCGCTCTCCAGCTTCCTCAAGAAGAAGGCGGAGAACGTCTACGCGGTGGAGGATCCGAAGCAGCCGCCGTCCTTCTCCAAGGAGAAGCCGGCGACGTACACGCAGCCGCCGCTGGCCTTCCCGTTCGATCGCGAGCGGTGGGTGCGCGTGGCGCGTGACGTGTCCTCGCGGTTCAAGGGCCACCCGGACATCTTCGACTCGGAGGTGCGGGTGACGGCGGACAAGGTGACGCGCGTCTTCGTGTCGAGCGAGGGGGGGCGCATCATCAGCGAGCAGACGATGTACGGGCTGCACGTGATGGCGGTGACGCGGGCGGACGACGGGCAGCTGCTGGACAACTCGCGCAACTACTACTCGCCCACCGAGGCAGGGCTGCCGGACGAGAAGAAGCTGGCGGAGGCGACGAGCAAGGTGATCGAGGAGCTGATGGCGCTGCGCAAGGCGCCGTCGATCGATCCGTACACGGGGCCTGCGATCCTGGCGCCGGAGGCGGCGGGAGTGCTCTTCCACGAGACGTTGGGGCACCGGCTGGAGGGAGACCGCCAGGATGGGGAAGGGGAGGGGAAGACGTTCCGCGGACAGGTGGGCAAGCAGGTGCTGCCGACGTTCCTGAGCATCGTGGATGACCCGACCCTGCGCACGCTGCAGGGCGAGCCGCTCAACGGCTACTACGAGTACGACGAGGAGGGAGTGAAGGGGCAGAGGACGGTGCTGGTGGAGAAGGGGGTGCTGAAGAGCTACCTGGTGTCGAGGAGGCCGGTGGATGGCTTCCTGCAGTCCAACGGGCACGGGAGGAGCCAGGGGACGCGCAAGCCGGTGGCGCGGATGGCGAACCTGATCGCCGAGTCGTCGAAGCAGGTGGATGACGCGGAGCTGAAGAAGCAGCTGATCGCCGAGGCGAAGCGTCAGGGCAAGCCGTACGGGCTGATCATTCGGGACATCACGGGAGGGAACACGAACACGTCGAGCTACGGGTACCAGGCATTCAAGGGGATGCCGAGGATGGTGTACCGGGTGGACGTGAAGACGGGGCAGGAGACGCTGGTGCGCGGGGTGGAGATCGTGGGCACGCCGTTGTCGTCGATGAACCGGATTCTGGCGACGGGCCGCAAGCAGGGCGTGTTCAACGGCTTCTGCGGTGCGGAGAGCGGGAACGTGCCGGTGTCGACGGTGGCCCCTGCGGTGCTGCTGCAAGAGATTGAGTTGCAGCGGGCGATGGAGGGCAAGGACCGGCCGCCCATCCTGATGAGCCCGGCAGCGAGCAGCACCGCGAGCGGCGAGGTGAAGTAGGTGGTGAAGGGGTGGCTGTTCGCCGACAGGCACCCCCTCACTGATGCTGGTGGCGGTAGGGATTAGTGGCCCCAAACACTCCCTGGGCTCCTCTACACCTGCTTGGGGGAACGGTCCTGTTCAGGCGAGCTCCGAGACCGAGGGCCGGTGGAGCTGATTCACGGCATACTGCAACCGCCGGTTGCCGCCGATGAAGATGACGCGAGGGTCGGACGGGAGCGTCGCATCACCGGCGAAGCCGGCCAACGAGTCGTGAACGTACTCGTCGAAGAACGCGATGAGCTTCTCGTCGCGTAGACCCTTGCTGTGTTTGAACTCGGCCCCGTAGGCATCAAGCAGTGCCTTGTAATGCGGGCGCAGCTTTCCGGTGAAGGACATCAACTTGAGCATCAGGGCATCGGTCAGGAGTTGCTCGTCGTAGAGGCGTAGGTTCTTTGCCAACGAGCCATTCGAGCTGGGAAGCGTGTCATGGACGGCTTTGACGGCGAGGTACTCGTTTCGCTTCTGCTTCGAGGTGTCCATGAGTTTCCGCACCTCGTCGAGCTGCTCCCGGGTGGGTCCCCCGTGATGCTCGGGCCTGGACCCCCGGAGCATGCTCCAGACGGCCTTGTCATGGGCATCGTGGTATTTCTCCGATTCGGCATCCAGCCTGTCCATCTCGGCTTGCGTTGCTGCCCTCTGTGCGGCCCAGCCTGGTTCGAAGTCACGCAGAAGGGCCTCGTCTTGCGTTGGCAGTCCGGCCTTCCGAGCCTTCATGTTGGCGGCGATTTTGTAGAAGCGCCACTGGTAGTAGACGCGCATGTGGGCCAGCACCTGCCGACCCAGCGGCTCGCCCGCCCCGCCCTTCACGGCATTCATGTAGTGATTGAAGCGCTCCAGGAGCTTCTTGTATTCGCCCGCGCTGCCCTCATCCATCCCGAAGTCCTTCAACCTCCTCTTATCGGGGAGGGTCTGGTAGAGGGGCACCTTGGCGTGGATCGCGGTGTCACGCATGAGCCGCAGCGGAATGAGGCTCAGCATCGAGCCGGGCTTCGAACTTCGTGCCCTTCGCCAGGGCGGTAGCCACCGCCCACGTCCGAGTGGACGCCGGGAAGGACCATCTCCCAGCAATTCTTCGGGTAGAAGTTTCCCTGGAGGACGCTGTCCAGGGGAAAGGAGTTGCGGATCTCTTGGCCAGCCGCCAGATGGAAGCACTCTTCCACCATCTCGGGAATGCGCAGATCGTCAGCCCAGGAGCCATGACCAATGTCTTCTGGGTGGTCACGTCCGCGAGCTTCGCGGCCTGCTGAAGTGCTTCCTTGGACTGCTGGAGCTTCGGATATTTTTCAGCGGCCATTACGGCATTTCCCCATCTGTTCATCCGCCACGGTATTGCCCGACTCCTTGCGCTTACCCGGGTCCACTCTGTCCAACCGGAGTTTCGGCGTGGGGTAGTGTTCTGTGAGCTCGGCCTCGATATGCCCATCCGGGAAGAAATGGATTCCCAGGTGCGTGGGGGAGGCCGGCACAGGGCCGGTGATCAGCACTTCCTGCTCGCACCAGCGATCCCCGTCGCGTGTCCATTCGACTTTGACTCGCAAAGGGAGTTCGCTGCCCGGAGAGAAGAGTACGCAGCACACACTGCCTCCCCCGCCCGAAGTCGGTGAGCTGACGTTGATGTTGCCACCACCCTGCCCATTCACCGAGAAGCTGTCGATGTACAGATCGGTGTAGTTGAAGCCGTTGATCTCCAGGGAGAAGCGCTTTCGCAAGATCCGGGAATCCGCGGTCGTGGCGGGCCCTTCAACCGGTTTCTCTCGGGGAGTGGACTCATTGCAAGCGGCCAGGGCCAGCAGCAATCCGAGAAACGCCGTACGCGCCCCCCGCCGCGCCTGCCAAAGCCCCACCAACCGACCCGTCATGTCCCTCTCCCTGGAGCGCGGAAAAGTGATGATCGGGGTTGGCCCGCGCCGAAGACTCATGCTCCCCCCACTCGGCTCGCTCCATCATGCGTGGAGCATGTTCCACCAGCACGTCCGAGCAGAGGGACTATAGGATTTCCTCACACTCAGGGGCAAATACCCAGATGGCGAGCGCCCCGCCAGCGTCCCGAGCCGTGCCCGCAGCCGGGGGGACCACCACTTCCGCGGGCCTCCCT
The DNA here is from genome assembly GCF_024623785.1 of Archangium lipolyticum. Classification (NCBI taxonomy): domain Bacteria; kingdom Pseudomonadati; phylum Myxococcota; class Myxococcia; order Myxococcales; family Archangiaceae; genus Archangium; species Archangium lipolyticum. The sequence continues at coordinate 194,894 of NZ_JANKBZ010000012.1, read as the reverse complement.
GCCGCGGAGCTGTGCCCGGCTCTCAGTTCACCGGGAAGGACTCGAGGGCCTTGAGGATGACGGCGACGAGCGTGAGCGTCGGGTTCGCCGCGGCGCCGGACGGGAAGACGGAGTTGGAGGCGATGTACAGGTTGTCGACACCATGGACCCGCAGGTCCGGTGTCACCACCCCGTCTGCCTCCGAGGCGCTCATGCGGGTGGTCCCCATCGCGTGGTCGCCGCGCTGGGGGTAGATCCCCTCGTACACGGGCGTCAGGCCCATCTGCACGAGGATCTTCTTCATGTTGTCGAGGTGGCCCTGGGCGACCTGCTGATCATAGGTGGCCCGCGGAGTCTCGATGATCGTCTTGGGCAGGCCAAAGCGCGTCGTCTCCCGACCGAGCTGCACCCGGTTCTCCGCGTGGCTGAACTCGTGCAGGGAGCCCCACAGCTCGAATTTCATGCTCCCTGTGGCGGCGGCGGCCATCTCCTCGGCCGTCTTTCCCTGGTTCATCAGGGTGCCGAGGTTGAGGAACGGGGTGTTGTAGTTCGCCGTCACCAGCACCTTGCCCTGCGCCTGCTGGCTGGCGGTGTCCCACTGGCGCGTGCAGAGCGTGGGGAAGTTTAGCTCGGCCTGGAGCTTGTTCGGATTGGAGCTGGCGATCGCCTGCGAGGACAGGAAGGGAGACGCGACCAGGTAGCGCCCCACCAGGTCCGCGCCATTGCCGATGCCCGTGTCCCAATAGGTGTTGGCCGAGGCCAGCAGGAGCTTGGGCGTCTCGATGGCACCCGCGCAGATGAAGACGTGCTCCGCCTCGATCGTGTGGACCTCGCCGTTACGGGTGTCGACGTACTCCACCCCCGTCACCTGTTTCCGGCTGCTCATCAGGATCTTCCGGACCGCGGAATGGAGCTGGAGCGTGAACCGCGTGTCGGTCTCCAGCCGCTCCAGGGGCTGATCGCCCGTGAAGCGAGCGCCAATGGGGCAGTAGTCGCAGGTGCCCGTCGTCACGCAGGCAGGCCGGCCGGCGATGGGCTCGGTGTTGCGAGCCATGGGCATGTGCTGGAAGGAATACCCGAACGACTGCAGAGACTGGATGATCGGCGCCGCCAGCGCGGGGTATGGCGGCGGCGGGAAGGGGTACGGCTGGCTCCGGAACGGAGGTGGCGTGGAGTCGCCAGCCACCTGCAGGAATTGCTCGGCCTTACAGTAGTAGGGCTCGAGCGCGGCATAGTCGAAGGGCCAGTCCATGCCCTGATTCGTGTTGCTCTTCAGCCGGAAGTCTTCCGGCTGGAAGCGCGGTGCCCAGCCACCCCAGTGGAGCGTCGAGCCTCCACGGCCGATGATCCGTCCTCCCGTGATCTGCCAGGGGACCACACCCGAGGACGAGAAGTCATCGGGTTGATCATACAGGCTGGTGTACGGCAGACGCCCGTTCATCACATGGTCGAGCCAGGCTCTGCGATCACGCATGGGGACGGCCGGGCCGGCCTCCAACATGACCACGGGGCCATGGCCCTTGCGAAGCATCTCCTGGGCAATCAATGAACCGGCGACGCCCGAGCCGATGATCAACGTACGTGTGGACTGCGCCATGCTCAGGCCCCCCGGTACGGCAGATGGGACGGATCGTTGTAGGTTCCACCCATGAAGCCCGGGTAGTTGAGGTAACCCATCTGCCGGAATGAGCCATGGGAGACCTGCAGGTTGATGAGCTCCGCCAGCGTGTACTTGCGGATGTGGCCCGCCACCGTCGTCTCTGGAGCATCGGCTGGGATGGCGAAGAGCTCATCAAGGGCACGCTCCGGGCCGTATTGCTGGCTGAGCTGCTCGTAAGCGCGATGGATCAGCTGGTACTCCGAGAAATAGCTCGGCGTCTGTGTTGTCTTGAGGTCGAGGATCTCCCGCAGTCCCTCCTGATCAATGGTGCAGAACCCACCATTCTTCCAGCGCGTACCGATGGCGGAGAATACGGTCCACAGGGACGCGGCCTCGACGGCGCTCAGCGTTCCCGTGTTTTCAGGATCCAGGAGCCCCTCTGGGACGGCGGCATTCGGATCGAACGGCGCGGGCTTGGGGTCATCCTTGCAACCCCAGAGCAACAGTCCGGTGCCCGCCGCTGACCCCAGCACCAGGAGCCGTCTACGGCTCAGGAGCTCACTTCCCTCGCGATTCATGCTCAGCCCCTCTCCAAGTCCATCGACGGACAAACTCCCAGGTTAGGAGAGGTTCGCCCACGGTCACAAGCTCCCAGGCCACGAATGGATGCAGGGGGCGGCCAGTTGCCCGGCGTCCGGGATACGGTGGATTTCCTGTTGGAGGGCAACGGGAGAGGGGGCTCGGACCCCGTCAACCGCGCGTCCCCGTGGGGCAGTGGAAATACGTGGTACCCACGTCTCCCGCCACGGTGAGCCTCTGGAAGCCCAGACGCTCATAGAAACGCAGTGCCTGGGTATTGTCGTTGCTCGTGCCCAGATGGAGCGAGGGCGCGCCCACGGCGGCCGCCGCGGCAAGGAATGTCTCCACGAGGCGCCGGCCGAAACCGGCCCCCTGCACATGGGGGAGCAGGTTGACATGCAGGTGCGCCGGGTGGGGGGCCAGCTCGGGCGCCAGCATCCACTCGGGATGGTGCAGCCTGGCGATCAGCCGCTCTTCCGCGGAGAGGGCCGGCTCGACCGGGCGGGGATGACGGCCAGCCACGCGCGGCAGCCACCGGGCATGCCAGGCCTCCACGAAGGCCGGCGTGTCGGCGGCGCCGAGCACGTACCCGACCGCGCGTCCGCCCTCATCGACCACGAACGCCAGTTGCGGCTCGAGCTCGAGGTAGGGGCCCGCGTAGACGTCGGGCAGCAGCTCGTCGCTCCGGTAGAGACCCCGAGCATCCTGCCCGTCCGCACCCGTACGCACACAGATGTCATACACAGCATCCCGGTCATCCGGGTGGTAGGGCCGAATATGAAGGGAGGAGCGCATGTCCGCCGAGCCTACCCTGACGCGAATGGGTTTTCCGCTGCGGGTGAAGCACAGCGGCCCGCCCTGAAAGTTCGGGGCGGGCCGCCGCATGACAGAACGAGAGGTGTTACCCCGGCGTCAGCAAACGCCGTCGCGGGTTTGGCAGTACTCGAAGCAGACGGAAGCCGAGGTGGGGCTACGGCATTCGGAGCCGTCGCAACAATAAATGATGATCCAGGAAGCGTGCTTCGTGTCCGCATCGGATGAGCCGCACTGCTCCGCACACTTTTCAGCGGAACCAGTGCACGAGGTTCCGTTGCCACACGAAATGTACACCTCTTCGTCGGACGTGCCTCCACAACCCGCCAGCATCCCCGCTGCCATCAACCCTGCGATGATTGTCCTTCGCATCTTGTGATGTGCCTCCTGAGTGAGCACTGCGCGGGCCACGGTAAGCCAGGGTGTCCCCTCTGGAAAAGAAGTTGAGCCGGTAGGGAGGTCACCTGGTGGGCTACGACTTCCTGGTCTTTGCTTCCGGGGGTGACCCTGCCATACGGAGCCGGTGCACCCTCTCTTCGCCAGTCTTTCCGGCCTCCGGGGACTCCTCATCACCCCTGTGCCCGCGGTTGTGGTCGGCGTCTATGTGATGCTCCGGCACGGCGTGTCACCCGCCGTCATCGTGCTCCAGGCCGTGGCTGCAATCCTCGCGGGGTGGATGGGTGCGCGGGTTGCCCGTCTTCCGCCAGACAAGGTGCTTGCGTGGGCCCCCGCGCTTGCCGCCGGCGGGCTCCTTTGCGGCTTCTTGACGCTCGTGTCTCCCGGCCTGGACGACGTTCATCGCTGGTGGGTGTTGGGGCCCCTCCGGGTGCATGCCTCGTCGCTCCTCGCCCCCCTCGTTCTTCTCGGGACCGCTGTCCTATTCGACGCGGGGAGGCCCCTCGCCGCAGCGGGCGTCGTCCTCTTGATGCAGGCGCTCCATCTCATTCAGCCGGATGCCGCCCAGGCGACCGCGTTTGGAGCCGCCTCGCTGGTACTCCTCATCCTCTCCCCCGGAGCGCCGCTGCTGCGCTGGGGTCTAGGCTCGGTGGTGCTGCTGTCCATCGCGCTCGCCTGGGCGCGCCCGGACCCGTTGCTCCCCGTGCCTCACGTCGAGGGCATCGTTCGGCTCGCGGCCGAAGCCGGCATGCTCTGGGGCGTCGCGGCCCTCGCGTCGCTGGCGCTCATCCCGCTGGGACTGGCTCTCGTGGGGGGACGCGGGTGGAGTCGCGCCTCCCCGCTGGCGCGGCGGGTGACCGCAGGCCTCGCGATGTACCTCGGGCTTCAGGCGCTCACCCCCGCTTTCGGTCATTTCCCCGTGCCTGTCCTCGGCTTCGGCGTCTCCCCCCTCATCGGCACCTGGCTGTCGCTGGGTTTCGTGGGCGCACTGGGGCCACGGCAACCCCCCCTCTCCTGAGCGGCCTCATGCCGTGGGCGCCATCTCCAGCCTCCGCGCCTTGCGCTGTGACAACAGCAGCCCGTAGCCCACGGCGATGAGCAGCACCTCACGGGCGCGCTTGAGCAGGACGAAGGCGGCGGCCAGGTGCAGCGCCCCCGGGCCGGCGAGGCCTCCGATGAAGGCCGCGTAGCCAGCGTCCTGCACGCCCAGCCCCGCGGGCACGAAGAAGACGAGCACCTTGAGCACCGACATGATGCCTTCCAGGGCGAGCGCCTCGCCAAAGCCCACCTCCAGGCCGAGCAGGCGCAGCAGGAGGAAGGTCTCGGTGGCATCGGCCACCCACATGCCCACGTAGAGCAGGGCTGGCAGCAGGGACTCGCGCGGAGCCAGCATCCTCCCGAGGTGCCCGTCCGCACGCGCGAAGCCCGCCTTGCGTCCCTCGAGCCAGCGCTTCAGGCCTCGGCTGGGGAGGCGCTCCAGGAGCCGTCCCAGCCGTCCGGCCAGCGCCCCCCCGCCGAGGCTCCACGCCGAGCCACCGGCCAGGAGGATGAGGGCCAGGGCCGCTCCCATCGCCAGGTGCGGGAGCCCGGAGACGCCGAGCACGCGCTGGGAACTGGTGACGAGGAAGTCCCACCCGAGCGCCACGCCCAGGCCCAGGAAGAGGCCATGGCCGAGGACGATGAGGCACTTGCGGGCGGCGAGGACGCTCACGCTCTCGTGGAGGGGCACGCCACAGCGGCGCGTGAGGAGCATGGGCTTGAGCGTCTCGGCGAAGAAGGCGCCGCCGGGGAGGCTGATGAGCAGGGCGTCCGCGGAGAGCCGGAAGGAGAGGAGCCTCAGCGGCGCCACGCGTCGCTCGAGCACGGCGAGGATGCGGCTCCAGGCCACCCCATCCACGGTCGCCGAGAGGGCATAGGGCAGTGGGACGAGCAGCACGGTGGGGCCGAGCAGCGCGACGGCGCCCCAGGCGCGCGACAGGTCCACCTCGCGAAAGGCTCCATGGAGGCAGGCGGCGGCGACCAGCAGGCCGGCGGCATGGAGTACCACTCCGCGCGGCTGGAGCTTCGGGCGGGCGGAGGGCGTGGAGGGATCAGGGGGGCTGGCTCTCAAACGGAGCCCTCCTCGGTGAGCTCGGAGATGATCCGCATGTGAGGTAGGGACTTGCGACTGCTGTGAGGCGCTTGTGGGACGGCCAGGTGACTTCAGGGTGAATTCGGTGGCGGCTCGAGCCTCTGCCAAAACCCCAGAGTCTCCCTTCTGAGCCGTTCGCTCGCCTGGAGCACGGGCAAAGAGCCTTACCCAGTTGGGACGTCCGTGGAGGGAGAGGGCCAGCGCTCACATCCACCGGAGGCCCGACTCCACCCCAAAGGCGGAGTCCTGTCCCTGGCCGAGGCGGGCTTCGCGGAGGCCCCATGGCATTCATCCATCGAAACGTCCCAGGTCCAGATGTCCGTTCCAGACGTGTTGCCCGGCAACGCCTGGTATCAGGCCCTTCGAGAGCAGTGCGCTCTCATCATGAAAGGACTGCCGTGCCGGGCGCTACCTGAGCACCCGGGACAAGAGCCTCTTTGAAAGTATTACTGGAAGATGCCTGTTGTCGAAAGTGAGACGGGGCGGGGTGTCTGACCCGGACTCCAGTCCACAGGAGCGGGAATGGCCGTCCGGATGGTCACTGGGCCCCATGCCCGAGAGGCAACCCATGGATGTGCCAAACGAACTATATACACTCGATAGCCTTTTCTCCCTGACCGGCTCGGCGACAGCCGTCTGGATGATCACCAGCGTGATCGGCTACTTGATTGAACCCAGGGATAGCAGGGCGCTCAAGAAATGGTTCGGATTGTTCCTGGCCCTTGCCCTGTCGTTCCTGGGCACCTCCCGGGTGGAGGATCCCACGGTTTTGACCTGGGGTGTGGCATTGGTCAATGGGTTCCTGATCTATCTCACGGCCGTAGGAGCCAACACCCTCGTCGCGCAGTCCGCGGCCAGCACCGGGAGCGTGAAACCTCCCGTGCGAGGAACGAGCATCGGCAACAAGGGGAAGAGGGGCGGGTTCGCTGAAGCCTGGTATTGAGGGCCCCCATGAATTTCGATGACTTCGTCGAACGTTGCGTCGTGAGCATCCTGCTCCCGAGGAAGTCGAGATTCCGTCCTGAGTCCTGGACCATTGTCGGCACCGGTTTCTGGGTCTCGCCAGCGGGATACTGCATCACCTGCCATCACGTTCTCACCGACAATGGTCTCGACCCCTCTGACGTCCACCTCAAATACAGGGAGACGGTGCTTCACGCACGCCTCGTGCAGGATATTTCAAACCTCGAGAAGGACACGGCCGTCCTGAGGGTCAGCAGTCCGCTCGAAGAGCCTGTCGAGTGCGTACCCCTGGGCTCCGCGAAGCCCGACACGGAGGTGCGTCTGTTCGGATACAGAATGGGGTTCACGGACGGCTACAGAATCACCGGTACACTCCGGCCCGGGCAGAACCTTCATTCGTTCGGGATGGTCTACAACCTCGAAACATCCCTGCCGGGCGGCAGCACGGTCGGGGGCATGAGTGGAGCACCGGTTTTCGATCCACGGCGGAAGGTGGTCGTTGGCATTCAACACGGTGAAGAAGAGAAGGGCCCCTCCACCACCTATATCCACCCCATCGAAGTGGCGTACGAGACCTGGCCCGATCTGAACAGGATCGCACCTCCAACGGGCATTGAACGGGCCACCGCCAAAGCGACTCTATCCAAGCTTCCATCCACTGGACACGCGCTTTTCGGGCGGGAAGACGAACTCAAGCAATTGAATGAGGCTTGGAATGACATCAGCACTTCTGTCCTATGCCTGGTGGCGTGGGGAGGCGTGGGCAAGACCTCGCTCGTCAACCACTGGTTGGAACGGCTCAAGGCCGGCGGCTTCGACGGTGCGGAGAGAGTCTATGCCTGGTCATTCTACAGCCAGGGCGCGGTGGAAGGAAGACAGGCCTCCGCCGATGCCTTCCTGACACATGCCCTCGAATGGTTTGGTGATACCGAGGCAGCCGATGATACATCCTGGGCCAAGGGGGTGCGGCTCGCCGAGCTGATTCGAGAACAGCGCACCCTCTTGATCCTGGATGGGCTCGAGCCACTCCAGTACCCACCCGGCGACCTGCAAGGGCAACTGAGGGACGCCGGACTCAAGGCGCTACTGAAGGAACTGGATCGTACGCAGCACAAGAGCCTGTGTGTGATCACCACGCGGTTGCCGGTGGAAGACATCCGAGGCGCGAGAACCATCAACCTGGAGGGACTCTCCAAGCAGGCAGGAGCCGAACTGCTACGCTCTCTCGATGTAAGAGAGGTGCCTTTCGAGTTGGAGGCCGAAAGGTTCCAAGAGGAGCTCGAAAGAGCAGTAGCCGATTACGAGGGACATGCGCTTGGACTGACATTGCTGGGCCGGCACATCGCCATCGCCTACAATGGGGACATACGGCAGCGCGACAAGGTCTCCGCACAGACTGGCGGCATCTACAAGGATCCCAAGCACGGTGGGCATGCGCGGAGGGTGATGGAGGCCTACGAGCGGTGGATTGGCGACACCCCCGAACGGAACATTCTCTATCTGATGGGGCTCTTCGACCGGCCGGCGAGCCTGGATGCGCTCGAGGCACTCATTGCCGCGGAACCGATTGACGGGTTGACCTCCGGGTTGAGAAGCATATCGACCGAGGATTGGAAATTCGCCCTGGCCAGACTGAGGGATGCACGATTGATCGCTGAGGAGCATCCAGGGCAACCGGACACCCTGGACTGCCATCCATTGGTCCGCGAGCATTTCGGCGTCAAGCTTCGGGCGGACAATCCGCGGGCGTGGCGAGCGGCACATGATTGTCTATACGAGTACTTCAAGGGGTTGCCCGCCACGCACCAACCCGCCACACTGGAAGAAATGGAGCCCCTTTTCCAAGCAATCCGTCATGGTTGTCAGGCAGGCAGACACCAGGAGGCGCTTCAGGAGATCTACGGAGAACGAATCAACAGGAACGGGGCCTTCATCGTCAAACAGCTTGGCGCGCTCGGTACACACCTGGTCGTCATTTCAAACTTCTTCGAAAGACCCTGGACCAGACCCGCTTCCGGGCTGTCAGATGCCTACAAGGCCTGGATTCTCAATCTGGCCGGTTACGGCCTGGCGGCGATGGGGCGCCTGCGTGAGGCCACCGAACCCATGCGGGCCGGACTGGACATGAAGCTCCAGGGGAAGAACTGGAAAGGGGCATCGGGTGAGGCGAACAACCTGAGCAGTGTTCATTTGAAGCTTGGAGAGCTGAAGAAAGCCGTCGCCTATGCCAGGAAAAGCATTGCTCATGCCGATCGGGATGGCGATGAGTTCCACCGCCAGTCCGCATGCTCGACCCTGGCTCATGTGCTGCATCAACTGGGTGACGCAACCCAGGCTGAGGAATGGTTCAAGAACGCGGAAGATCTGCAGAAGCAACGGCAGCCGGAAATTCCATTTCTGTGTTCTGTCGATGGCTTCGATTTCTGCGACCTGCTGTTGGATCAAGGAAAGTACGAGGACGCAAGGAGCAGGGCCAATCGGGCTTTGCTCCTCGCGGAGGGAAATGGGAGCAAGCTGGATATCGTGCTCCACAAGCTGACGCTCGGGCGCGTCTTCACCCTGGAATATTTGAGGAAAGGCTTTGGAGGCTTCAATCGAGTGAAGCCACGAAGTCTCGGCATCGCCGACAAATCGATTTCCGTGATGATGATGACCGGAGACAGCGGTGGAGCGACATCATCCCCCGCCGTTCAAGCGGCCTTGTTGGGTGCGTTGGCGGTGGCGTCTTTTCCTGTACACCTCGATGAGGCAGTGGAGGGGCTGCGCGGAACAGAACGGCAAGATTATCTGCCTCTCGCGCTGCTGACGCGCGCCGCGTTGCGCCGCGCGCACGGAGCGCTCGCCGAGGCCCAATCCGATCTGGACGATGCGCTGGATGTCGCGGAGAAGACGGGAATGAGGCTCTATCTGGCTGACTATCACCTCGAAGCCTGCCGGCTGCGCTTCGCGATGAGCCGGTTGGCGGGTCGTGGAGGCTCCCCGGAAGGAGCCGAGGAACAGAGGGAAAAGGCGTCCGACCACCTCCGCAAGGGCCGAAGTCTGGTGGCGATGATGGACTATCATCGTCGAGATGCGGAGGTCGTCGGCTTGGAGCGGATGCTCTCCGGCGGGGAATGAGAAAGCTGTTCTCTCTCTATGCCCAGACCAGCGGCAGGCTCGTGATGGCCAGAGCGAAGCCACCCGAGAACCGCGGCGGGGCCTGGGGATCCAACCGGAATGGCGGGACGCGCTTCAACCACTCCTGGTAGAACACCTTCATCTCCAGGCGGGCCAGATTCAGGCCGACGCACCGGTGCGGACCCGTGTTGAACGTCATGTGCTGCTCCGGCCGGCCCAGGATGAACTGCTCGGGGTTGGTTACCGCGCCTCGATCAGCATCGGCAAGCCGTTGCGCGCTCCGAGGGTGCCGAACATGTCGAACTGCGGCACGTGGCCGGGCTTCAGGCGCAGCTTGAAGCGGCGTGCGAGCATGGCCGCCATCACGTGTGTCTCGAGCAGTGAAAAACTGTTGCCCAGGCAGATGCGCGGTCCGGTGGCGAACGGGTGATAGGCGTGAGCATGGCGCTCGGCCTCGCGCTCGGGCAACCAGCGGTCGGGATCGAAGCGCTCCGGCTCATCCCAGAACGTCGGGTGCCGGTGGGTGGCGTAGGCGAAGACAATCGTTCTCGTGCCGGCCGGGATGCGGACCCCATCGAGCTCGTCATCGGCAACGGCGTCACGGGCGTACATCGGCGCGGCCGGATAGAGCCGGAGGACCTCCTTCACGACCTGGAGGGTGTACGGGAGCTTCTTCAAGTCGTTGAGCGTCGGAGGCGCGTCGCCCAGCACCGAGTCCAGCTCGGCATGCAGCCGCCGCTCCACCTCCGGGTTCTGGGACAGCGCGTACCACAAGAACGAGAGCGTCCGCGCCGTGGTCTCATGCCCGGCGGCGAACATGGTCAGGCCGTTGTCGACGAGGAGCTGCTCCGCCATGAACGTTCCCGTCTCCTCGTCCCGGGTCGTCATCAGCTTCGTCAGCAGGTCATCCGGCCACTGCTCGGTGGGGATGGCCCGGCGCCGCGCGATGAGCTCGTGGATGTAGGCCGTCACGAGCTTCTGGGCCCGGCGGAACCGCAGGTTCCCGGGAGTGGGCACCCACATTGGTACCTGGACGGGGCGCATCTGCATGCCCGAAATGTGGGAGACCAGCGTCTCGATCGAGTTCTTGATCCGCAGCAGGGTGTCGCCCGAATCGGTGCTGAAGACAGAGTGGAGGATGACGGAGGCGGTGACCCGCATCATCTCGTCGAGCATCTCGACAGGGCGGCCGGAGCCCTGGTGGAGGGACCGCCAGCGCTCGATGAGCTGCTGCGTGTCGGAGAGGAAGATGGGGTAGAACTTCTCCACGCCGCGAGGGGTGAAGAACGGCGCCATGAGCTTGCGCTGCCGGCGCCAGTCCTCGCCTGTGGCGGTGACGATGCCATTGCCGAGCAGCAGTTCGCGGAGGACGTCGTAGCTCTCGGCCTTGTCGTAGCTCTCGCGGCGCGTGACGTTGATGTGGCGCACGTGGTCCGGGTGGGTCACCAGCAGGAACGACCGCGCACCCATCCGGATGCGGATCAGATCCCCGTGCTGGCGCCAGGTGTTCGTCATCCAGCCAAGGAACCCCTCTCGCCGGACCGTCTTGAGCAGCTCGAGGGTGGTGGGAGCGTACTCGTGGAGGGTACGGGTCGTGCCGATGGAGGGTGCCGGATTCATGGTCGTGGAGTTCTCGGGCAGGTGCTCCGGTGCCTCATGCGAAGGCACCTGGGTTTCGTGGCAGTTCATGCCACAGAACTGGCAGAAACCGCCACGTGCGTCAGGGTGGGGATGGGTGCGCGACCGCGACATGACGGCTCCCCCCGTTGTGACAGTTCCTGCCACGACTTGTTAGGCTCCGCGCCAATGCCCCAGCGAGTGCGCCCCCAACCCCAGGAACGGCCGGCCGCAGGTGCGGACCGGGTGTCTTCGCCCCTCACCATTGCCCCGCGCGAGGGGCGCGACCAGGCGATGCTCGAGGCCTCGCGCGCCGTCATTGGCCTGTTCCTGCGGGAGCGCACGAGCGACTTCTCCGTCAAGGAGCTCGCGGCCCACGCGGGCCTCTCCGAGCGGACCTTCTACCGGTACTTCCCCCGGAAGGAGGATGCCATCCGCCCCGCCGTCGACGCGTCGCTCGCGCGCATCGTCTCCGACCTGCGCGCCGCACCCCGCGGCAAGACCCTGCGCGAGGCGCTGGCGGATGCGCTCAGCCGGTCCCTCGCGGAGGAGAGCTCCATGAACTGGGAGAACCTCCTCTCCGTGCTGAATGAGACGGAGAGTCTCCGCGCGGTGTGGCTGCAGATCCTCACCGACGCGGAGGTCGCTCTCGCGCACGTCGCCGCCGAGTGGCTGGGTATCTCCCCGGACTCGCAGCGGGCGCGTCTGGCCGGCGCCGTCCTGGCCACGGCGGGACGCCTCGCGCTGGAGCAGCCGTTCTTCGCGGGGAGGAAGCGCGACCCGGGCGAGGTTCTCTCCGAGTGCCTCGCGTTGCTCGGCCCGGCCCTGTTCGAGGAGCCCGCGGGTGGGCACAGGACTGTGAGACGCTCACCGCCCCGGTGAGTCTGCCCCGATGCCTCGCGACGTTGATTTCCACCGGCTCCCTCAAATATCCGACGCTCCCAGCGTCTCCAGTGGCCGGGGAGAGAGGGACGCGCCCTGGGGAGGTCCCTCTCGCGCGGGCTGGCACCTGCGTTGCAATTGCGTAGGGCACATGAAAACAACACAGACGTTGTTCCTGGCAGGGGCACTACTCGTTGGCTGTGGGGGAGGGGAGCAGCTCCCCGAGAAGGAGAAGGGCGAAACGCACTTCGAAGAGAGCCATTACTACCGCCGGACGTTCTTCGCCGGTGATACCAACTGCGAGCGCGCGAGCGCGGCGGGTGTCAATTGCTACCAGACGCTCGACCTGTGCGCGAACGGCCGTGCCCTGCTCATCGTCACCGACATCATGAATGACGGCTCGTACTCGCTGCGGGACGGTCAGGTCGTGCTCACGCTCGAGGGCCCCCGGGAGGCGGGATTGCCCGAGACGTCCACTTTCGCCCGCGAGGAGGCCGACGCGGGACTCGTCGGCCTGGGGGATGAGCGCTGGGAGAGGTACACGCCTCCGTACCTCTCCTGCGGCTGAGTCAGAACGACAGCCGGAAGTGGATGGATTTCGGCCGGGTGAGCTGGTCGAAGCCCAGCGCGCTCAGGCTGTGTCCACGACCCGAGCTCTTCACACCAATCCACGGCAGCGCCGGATCCACCGAGTCGCAGCGATTCATGTACACGGTGCCGCACTCGAGCTGGGTGGCGAAGCGGGCCGCGAGCTCGCGGTCCTTCGTCCACACGCTCGCCGTCAGGCCCAGCTCGGAGCGGTTCATCAACTCCAGGGCCTCCTCGTCCGAGTCCACCGGAGACAGGGGCAGGATGGGCCCGAAGGACTCCTGCTGCATCAGCCGCATGGAGGGGTTCAGGTCGGCCACGAGCGTGGCTTCGAAGAAGCGGCCCCGGCCGTCCACCTGGGTCCGCTTGCCGCCCACCACCACGCGGGCTCCCTTGCCCCGGGCGTCGTCCACCAGCTGCTCCAGCTCGGCGGGGTGGTGGGGCTGGGCAATGGGCCCCAGGCTCGTCTTGTCATCCATCGGATCGCCGAGCACGTACCCGCGCACCAGTGCCTCGCAGGCCTCGGTGAAGCGCTTGTAGAGCGAGCGGTGCACGTAGACGCGCTCCACCGCGCAGCAGCTCTGGCCCGCGTTGTACATGGCGCCGTCCACCACGTTCTCCACCGTCTTGTCGAAGTCGCAGTCCGCCGCCACGTAGGCCGGGTCATTGCCACCCAGCTCCAGGCCCATGTGGAGGAAGCGCCCGGCCGCCGCCTGCACGAGCCGCTGGCCGCCATACACCGAGCCGGTGAACACCACGTGGTCCACCCGTCGGTCTCCCACCAGGCGCTCGCTCGTGGGGTGGTCGCAGTGCAGCGCCTGGACGAGGTGGGGGGGCGCTCCGGCCTCGGAGAAGGCGCGGGCGAAGTGCTCTCCGCACAGCGGCGAGCGGGGCGAGTGCTTCACCACCACCGCGTTGCCCGCCAGCACGGCCGGTACCACCACGTTCACCGCGGTGAGCAGCGGGTAGTTCCACGCCGGGAGATCCAACACCACCCCCAGCGGCTCCTTGACGATCCGGCGCTCGAAGCCCGGCTTGGGCGGCAGCACGATGTCCGCCAGCGAGGCGTCGGCGATGGAGATCATGTAGCGGGCGCGCTCGGCCATGCCCCGGATTTCCCCCCTGGCCTGGCTCAGGGGCTTGCCCATCATCCGGGAGATGTCGGTGGCGATGGCGTCCGCGCGGGCCTCCATGGCGGCGACCATGCGCTCGCACCAGGCCTTGCGCTCGGAGAGCGGGGTGGCACGCGCGGCCCTGGCGGCGGCCCGGGCCTGATCGAGGACGGTGTTGATGGCCGCCTCGTCCGCGAGCTTGACGGAGCAGGCGACATCACCGGTGTAGGGATTGTCAACAGTCAGCAGGGTCATGGCCGGCAAGCTAGTGTTCTCGGCCACTCCTGGCCTGGGGCAAGCAGTGGCTCCCGTTCGCTGAAAGAAAGGCTGCCTTCTCCAGAACGGACCAGGCGTTCGCTCCTGGACGTCTCTCATCCGGCCCCTCCCCGCCGGGCTACCAACGCACGGGCAATGACTCGAAGCCGCGGAAGGTGAGGTGGTGGCACTTGAGCTCCGGCAGCCGCCCCTCCTCCAGCCGCAGGTGGGGCATGCGCTCGAGGAGCACCTCGAGGGCGATCTCCAGCTCGCGGCGGGCCACTCCGGCGCCCACGCAGGAGTGGGCTCCGAGGCCGAAGCTCACATGCTTCTGGTGGAAGTGGTCGCGGGTGATGTCGAAGCGCTCCGCGTCGGGGAAGACCTCCGGATCCCGGTTGGCGGCCGCGAGCACGAGGAACACCAGGTCGCCCTTTCGGAGGGTGCTTCCGCGCAGTTGGAAGGTCTCCTTGGCGATGCGGAAGATGTTGGGCACCGCCGGCCGGAAGCGAATCGTCTCCTCCACCGCCGAGGGCAGCAGGGTGCGGTCCTCCCGCAGCTTCTGGAGCTGGTCGGGGTGCGTGAGCAGCTCGTAGACGGCGTTGCTGATCAGGTCGGTGGTGGTGGTGTGCCCGGCGAAGAGAAGGAGGATGGCATTGGCCACCAGCTCTTCGTTGCTCATCCCTCCCGCCGCCTGGGCCTGGATCATCCGGCTGAGCACGTCCTTGCCCGGGGCCTGCCGGCGCTCCTCGATGACGCGGGTCAGGTAGCGGCTGAGCTCCACCATGGCCGTATTGGCCCGGCGAGCCACCTCCCTCCTGTCCGAATGGGCCGCCGGAGCGGAGAACTCGGCGATGGGTTGCGACCAGCGCTGGAAGAGCTCGCGGTCTTCCGCGGGGATGCCGAGCAGCTCGGCGATGACGAGTTGCGGGAGCGGGTAGGAGAGCTCCCGCACCAGGTCCATGCGCCCCCAGTCTCGCACCCGGTCCACCAGCGCATCCATGATGCGGCGGATGACGGGCCGCCAGACCTCGATTGCCTGGTGCGAGAAGGAGGGACTCACTTGCCGGCGCAGCCGGAGGTGCTCGGCACCATCCTTCATGGCCATCTGCCGGCCGGCGATTTCCAGGAAGTTGCGGATGGCCTCCAGGTCCATTCCCTGGAGCTGCGCCTCGTAGAACATCTCCCGGGCGGCACTCAGGCGCGGGTCGTGGAAGCAGGCCACCACGTCGTCATGGCGGGTGATGAACCAGGCATTCGCCGCGTCCGACCAGTACACGGGGGCGTTGTGGCGCAGGACCTGGTAGAGCGGGTTGGGATCGAGGAGATTCTCGGGGCTGGCAGGATTGAGCTGGAGCTTTTGCGCCGTACTCGACATGGCTTCCCTCCGCGTGGATGTCTGGCTTTGCTGCCTGACATGCTCCACTCTGTCATCGAGCCCGTCGTGGGGCTGTGACTCGCTTCACCCGATAGGAGTAAGGGTGCTCACAGAGGGCAACAGGAAGGGCTCCCGCAAGTGGGGGCCGCCCTACTGTCCACGTAATCGGGGCAAGCCCACCCGCCGCCGCGCTGCACGGCCAGCCCTGACCGGGCACCGCCGGTAGCGGCGGCATGGCAGAAATCGTCGGAAGGTTGTCCTTGTGGACAGAGGCGACGGTCGCGACGATAACGGCATGAGTTCGCACCCTGCCGCCCGCCGACCCCGCACCGTTGCAATGCTCGCCTACCCCGGCATGGAGCTGCTCGACGCCGTCGGTCCGCTGGAGGCCTTTGCCAATGCCGAGGCGCTCGGCGGCGTCGGCTACCGCGTGCAGGTTGTCGCCGAGCAGCCGGGCCTCGTGCGCGCTTCCTCCGGGCTGGCGCTGGAGGCTGCCCGCGGCTTGCAGGACTGCGGCCGCGTCGACACCTTGCTGGTGGCCGGCGGCGCGGGTGCCACAGCGGCTGCCCAGCGACCGGCGCTGACGGGATGGCTGCGCGCCATGGCCTCCCGGGTGCGCCGCATCGGGTCGATCTGCAGCGGCGCGCTGCTGCTGGCCGAGGCCGGCCTGCTCGACGGCCGACGTGCGGCGACGCACTGGAACTGGACCGCCCGACTGGCCGAGCGCCGCCCGGCGGTGCAGGTGGAAGCCGATGCACTGTTCGTCGAGGACCGCGGCGTCTGGACCTCGGCCGGCGTTACCGCCGGCATCGACCTCGCGCTCGCGATGATCGAGCAGGACCACGGCCGCGCGCTCGCCTTGCGCACCGCGCAGGAGCTCGTGATGTTCCTCAAGCGGCCCGGCGGGCAGTCGCAGTTCAGTGCCGAGCTGCAGCTGCAGGCCACGCGAGACGCCGGGATGCAGGCGCTGCAGGCCTGGGTGCTGGCGCATCTCGACGAGGACCTGCCGGTCGAGCTGTTGGCCGGGCGCGTGCACATGAGCCCGCGGCATTTCGCCCGGGTGTTTACGCGCGAGACCGGCATGACCCCCGGCGAGTTCATCGAGCAAGCCCGCCTGCAGCGCGCGCAGCGCGAGCTGGAACACCGCGGCGCCTCGATCGAGACGGTGGCCGCGCGCTGCGGGTTCAAGAGCGGCGACGTGATGCGCCGCGTGTTCCTGCGCCGGCTCGGCGTGTCGCCGGGCGACTGGCGCGACCGGTTTTCCACCAGCGCGGGGCCGGCCCTGCACCCCCATTCTTCCGGAGCTTCTTCATGACTTCCACCGACGCCACTCTGGCCGGCCTCGTCAAGGCCGGCCGCAGCCTGCAGGTAGGCATCTTGCTGTTCCCCGAGGTCGAGGTGCTCGACTTCGCCGGGCCCTTCGAGGTGTTTTCGGTCGCCGCGCGCATGGCGCGCCGGCGCCGGCCCGAGGCGCCACTGGCGTTCGAGGTCGCCACCGTGGCGGCCACGCGCGCGCCGGTCACCGCACGCCATGGACTGCAGGTGGTGCCGTGCCACGGCTTTGCCGATGCCCCGCGTTTCGACGTCTTGATCGTGCCGGGCGGCATCGTGACGCAGCCGCTGAACGACCCGGCCACCTTGAACTGGGTCGCACGCGCCGCCGGCCAGGCCGTGCTCACCGCCTCGGTCTGCACCGGCGCCTTCATCCTCGCGCAGCTGGGGCTGCTGGTGGAGCGCACGGTGACGACCCACTGGGAGGACATCGAGGATTTGCGCGCCAGGCACCCCGGCCTGCGGGTGGTCGACTCGGTGCCCTTCGTCGACGAAGGCGCGCTGCTGACCTCGGCCGGGATTTCGGCCGGCATCGTGATGAGCCTGCACATCGTCGGGCGCATCCTCGGCGTGGACCTGGCGCGCACGACGGCGCGGCAGATGCAATACGACTGGGCGCCACAGCCGGCACTTGGCTGAAGCGGCGCCTTGGCCACCGCGCTCAGCTTGGGGGTCACGCCGCGGGGCCGAGGACCACCGGCAGCGACTGGAGGCCGCGGAAGCCCACGTTGTCCACCCACTCCGGCAAGGCCCCTGGCGCCACCTGCATTCGTGGGAAGCGGCGCAGCAGCGCGGCGAAGCTCTCCTGTGCCTCCACTCGTGCCAGCGCCGCGCCCACGCAGTAGTGCGGGCCCATGCCGAAGCCCTGGTGACGCAGCTCCTTGCGCCGCACGTCCAGCCGGTCCGGCTCCGGGAACTGCGCCGGATCCCGGTTCGCCGCCGCGATCATCAGCATCACCCGGTCCCCCTTCCGGAAGGTGTGGCCTCCGAACTCCAGGTCCACCGCCGCCACGCGGTTCGTGAACTGCACCGGCGAGTCGTAGCGCAGCAGCTCCTCCACCGCGTCCGGCAGCAGCTCCGGCGCGCCCCGCAGCAGCTCCCACTGGTCCGGGTGGCGCAGCAGCGCCAGCAGTCCGTTGCCAATCAGGTTCGTGGTCGTCTCATGCCCAGCGAAGAGCACCAGGGTGCAGGTGGACAGCACTTCCTGTTCGCTCAGCAGGTTGCCCTGCTCCTCCGCCTGCACCAGCGCGCTCAGCAGGTCATTTCCCGGCTGGGTGCGCCGCCGGGCGAGGAGCGGCCGGAAGTAGTCCTCGAATTCGAGGATGGCCGCCAACGCTCCCTCCACCTCCGCCTGCGTCGGACGGCCCGTGCCGATGAGGCTCGCCAGCTTGTCCGACCACTGCTTGAGCCGGTACCGGTCCTCCCGCGGCAGCCCCAACATCTCGCCAATGACGATGACGGGCAGCGGGTTGGCCAGCTCGGAGATGACCTCCATCCGCTCCTTGCCGCTCGCCGCGTCCAGCAGCTCCTCCACCAGCGCCTGGATACGAGGACGCAGCGCCTCCACCATGCGCGGCGTGAAGGCCTTGTTGATGAGCGAGCGCAGGCGCGTGTGCGAGGGCGCATCATGGAAGAGCAGCCAGGAGGCCATGTTGCGGCCCATCGGCTCCAGCTTCCGGACGACCTCCTCGGGCATTCCCTTGGAGAACATGCCCGTGCGGACCGAGGACAGGCGCATGTCGCGGAAGCCCGCATTCACATCCGCGTAGCGCGTCACCACCCAGGCCCCCCACGGCTCGCTGAAGTGCACGGGCGCCTCCCGCAGCAGCCGGGCGTAGAAGGGATAGGGGTTCTGCCTCCGCTCGGGGCTCAGCAGCCCATAGGGGTCGGCAACTTCCATCGGCATGCCCATCATGGCTCCCTCGTGCAAGTATTCACCGGCGCCTCTGGATGAAGCGGCGGACCTGCTGCTGGGCGAAGCGCCCTTGCACTCCTTCTACCTCTTCGCTCCCCTTCAGGGCGAACGGCCGCTTCGGGTCGTCGCTTCGATGGCGCCCTTCATGTGCCGCATGCAGGCCTCCACCTCCTGGGTGCGATTCGTCCAATCGTCCTCGCATTCGCCGAGATAGGCGGCGCGCGCCAGTTCGAGCGCCGGCCTATGCGCCGGCGGCAGCCGTTCCAGCGCCCATGTCGCGGCGACGTCTTTGGGGAAGATCGCTCCCGTCGTGCGTGTCACCCAGATGCGCGCGAGTGCGAGCAGGACGTTGCGCTCGTCTCCTTTCCAGGTGTCTTCGCTCGTCCACTGCGCGGTCGTTTCGGCGAGGGCGCGGTTCAAATCGGCCAGGGGAATCGGGTCGAAGAGCTCAGTCGCGGGCGGTCCGAACAGCGCGACGCTGTGCTGTCTCAGCATGGCGAGCAGGATCGCGAGATCCGGATCGAAGGTCGGCGGCGGAATCCGCTTCGCCACGAGCTCATCGCGCAACCACTCGCCGAACTGGAGATCGCGCCGCGCCGGATACCGCCACGGTTTGACGTCAGTGATGACGACCGCGGTCACTTCGAGCGGCCGGGCCCGGTCGCCTCGCTTTGGATCGCCCGAGAGCACCAACAGCTGTTCGACCAGCCGTACACGCCGGTCGTCGGCGATGGGCTGTTTGACCGCGAGCAGGATGTCGATATCGCTTTTCGGCCGCAGTCCGCCGTTCACGGCCGAGCCGAAGAGATACATGCCGAGGATGTCGTCCCCGAGCAGCCGGGTGATCATGTTTTCGACTCGAGGATCCATGGCGGATTCTCCAGGGCGTGAGGCTGCCCGCGAGCAGTTCTTCATCCTTCAGCAGCATCCGGTGTCGCCGTCACCGAGAGTGTTTCGGGCTCCATGTCCTCCGGGTAGAGCACCAGTTTGCCTCCCTCACCGGGTTGGAGCTTCAGCGCGGTGGGCAGTAGCACCTCCTGCCCGGGGTAGAGCGTCGGAGGCTCGGAGGGCCACGTGCCGCTCTCCTGGCGCTGCTGCTTCACCAGGGCCAGTGCGAGCAGGAGGTCGAGTTGCGCCCGCTGGTTGTCCACGCGCGTGGCGAACTTCTCGTAGCCGTCGTTGTTCTCATAGAGGAACGGGTTCCAGGAGGACGTGATGGTGCTGGCCAGTGCGGCGAGCCGGGGAGCCCGCTGGTCCCTGGGAAGGTCCATCAGGGGCAGGGCCTGTCCAATGTACTCATGCACGAGGGGCCAGGACTGCAGCAGCAACTCCCGTGCGAGGATGCCCGTGGCGTCCGGATTCTGGGCGGACGCGTGGAAGGCCAGGGCCCTGGCTCCGGCCGGAAGCGCGTCGAGCTGCTCCTGATCGAACATCGCGCCAGCCTGGTAGAGGGGCATGTAGACGCGCTCATCCCGGAGGGCGGTGGAGAGTGGGGCCATGCCCGCGCGAATGCGACGCAGTGCCAACCGGGCCTGCTGCCGACGGGTGGGGGAGGCCTGATCGAGCGCCTCGGCGCAAGGGAAGAACAGGGTTTTGTGACCGGTGGCGGAGACCATCGCCCCGATGAGTGCATTGCCGTAGGACAGGTCCCGTGCGAGTGCGAGCCCGTCGAGACAGGTCTCCAGGGCCGCATCGGCCTCTCCTCGCGCCGTCTGGGAGCGCGTCTCGAGCGCGGCGAGCTTGAGGATGTGCAGGAACGGCAACAAGAGCGTGCGCTGGGAAGGGTGCCGGGGGTCATCGAGGATTCGCAGCCCCTCGGGCAACCCGCCGACCTCGGTACGGGAGGCCCTCAGCGCACGCTGCATCAGCGGCCGGCCCCTGTCGAGGGCCTCGCGGCACTCCCGGGGTAGCTCCGAGACGGGTCGCACGCCGTTGCGGACGTCCGCGCAGACCGCGTCCACCTCCTGCGAGGGGGTGGGCTCGGCATCACGGAGCGTGATGAGCTCCGGCACCAGCGGCCCGAGTGCCTCGGCGAGTGTCCCGGGGACGGGCGTGTCCAGATGGGAGGGGCGCACCACGCGTTGCGCGGCGGCGGTGCGCTCGCGGGTTTCCGCGACCACCACGTCCGCGGCCTCGCGGGCCCGTTGCCTCAGACGCCAGTGCGCGCCGAAGGCCAGCAGCAGCATCAGCAACAGACTGCCCGCCACGATGATGATGAGGGTGGGGAGCCTGCTCGTCGCGCCTGGCGTCGTCATGCCCGGCATTGTGCGGAGATGGCACGCCGGGCCACAAGGGCGAGCCAGGACGAAACACACATCGCAAGGGAGGCGGAGTGGCATCGCTCACGCGCGAGGCACGCGAGCGATGCCGGGTCCACGGCTACCAGCGGCAGTAGCACCGGCCCGACTGGCAGGCGCCGCTGCCCGGACCGTCACAGCGAGCGTCACACTGGGAGTCCCGGACACACTCCACCGCGCCCTGCTGCGTGGCCGGCTCCTGCCGCGCTCCCGCGCTGAAGCCCATGCCCAACCCCACCACGAGTGCAGCGATTGCCCAGAATCCCTTGGCCTGCTTCGTCATGTTGTCGCTCCTATGGGAATTGGTCCGGTCATTCCGGACAGAGCGGACTATACCGTGTCCGCCCCGAAATGCACAGCCAATCCCTTCACAATCCGAGACGGCGATGCGGCCGCTCAGACTCTGAGAACCTTGGGGACAGCTTCACGAAACACGGCCAGGGGAGTGCTTGCTGGAGTTGGAACGGCTGTGTTCTTTTGGCTGCCTGAGCAAGGAGAGCAAGCGCCATGTTGATACTCCCCGGTGGTCGCGTCATCCGCGTGCCAAGCGCCACGATTCCGTTCGAGCTCTTCGGGATGAAGATCTCCGTCACCACCACGGGCGGCGGCGCGAAGGTCAGCGTCAAGCTCGATGACGTCGGCAAGTACATCGCCCGAGAGTATCTCGGCCGGATCTTCCCAACCTCATCGTTGACCGAGCTGATCAATTCCTATCTGGATATCAAGTTCAAATGCAACGCCTCGCTCAGCTACAACTTCAAGAAGCCAAAGCGGGAGGGTGTGAGCGGTGTGGTGGCCAATGTCGTGAACAACGGCCTGGGAGAGCTCCAGGACGCGCTGTGGGGAGACTACACGGGAGCCCAGCTGGAGATCTGGAACACGAAGGATGACTTGACCGGCGGTGTACGTCCGTGGCGGCCGACCGATCCGATCCGGACCTGTGCGATGAAGCTCGTTGGTACGCTGAGCATCACGCCCAAGACCGGATGGGTGCCCTTCAACGGCCAGCTCAAGATCCTCTACTCGGCCGTCTACGAAGAGTACATCGACCGCATCGAGATCCACCTCGCCGACATCTCGATCGCGGGCGGTCTCAAGTTCAGCCTCGACACGGGGATTCCGCTCACCCGGCCCACGACGGTACTGGAGGGCGTGGATCCCTTCGCTCTCCAGTACCCCATGGGCGGCACCATGGCCTTGCCCGCTCGCCCTCCACAGAAACGCCGCGGCGAGGACATCAAATCCGCCATTCCGGTGAAGGGCGGCGTCAAGATCAAGCAGCTGTCGCTGAAGGAAGAGCTCAACGCCGCTACGTTCACCTACAACCGTCGAACCGGCGCCTATGGCTTCTCCAGCATCGGTGAGCAGCAGTTCAGGGTCCTGGTGACGCTCGTTCTCATGTTCTTCTTCCACTTCACGTGCTCGTACACGAATCTCTCCAAGGAACGTGAGTGGTAGGGACCTCCGGAAGGCGCCGGAGGCCCTCGCTCAGAAGCTCAGGATGGCGCCCGTCTCGAGGCCCAGCGCGGTGCGATCCGGGTCGAAACGCGCCGCGTCCGCCGCTTGCAGCTGGAAGTGCGACTGGAAGAGGAAACCCTCCAGCACGAAGGCCAGCCGGCGGTTGGGCTTGAGCTCGTAGCCCAGGCGCACCGTGCCGTTGTGCACCATTCCCGGACCGGTGCCCGAGAGGGTCGCGCCTCCGGTGGCGGGGATGTCGTAGCTGGGCACCACCTTCGAGGGCTCGAGCACCTTCTGGTAGCCCGCCATGCCGTAGACGGCGTGCATGCCCGTCAACACCTGGCGGACCGAGACGTAGCCGCCCAGCTCCCGCATGTCCTCACTGGCTCGGCCCTGCGCCAGCGTCAGCAGGCCCAGGTTGGCGGAGTTCTGCCCGTAGTTGAGCTCCACGCGGATGTTGGTGGTGTCGGCGGGCGCGAGCTCGGAGAAGAGCGTGGCGGCGAAGGCGGCGGCGTAGCGCTGGTCCGCGGCCCTGAAGTTGAAGGGAAGCCGCGTGGCGATCGCCGATGCGCCGACCCGGCTCTTGCCGAACTTGTAGGTGCCGCGTACCGCCAGGGTGGGCAGGGCGCCAATCTCGAGGACCGCGTCCTTGGCCGTCACGTTGGGGGCGGGGAAGCCCACCGCCGCTGCCAGCTCGAGGCTCGGCGTGCTGTAGAGGTATTTGAACTGCTGGCGCATGAAGCCGCTGTTGCCCGCCTGGAAGAGCGCGCCCACCAGGTTGATGCCGTGCGGATTGATGGGGGCGTGTAGATCCCAATCCTGCCCCAGGGACACGGTGTGGCCGGGGTGGAAGGTGTAGTCCACGTGCGCCAGACGCAGGCGGGGCAGGCTGGCGACGGTGGGGGTGGCCTTGGTGAAATCCACGAAGTCGATTTCGAGCTGCGCCCTCAGGGGGCCCTTCTCGTTGAGCCAGAACCCCACGCGCGACTGTGCCACCTGGAAGGTGTGGCGGGTCGCGTTCGGGAAGTTGGAGTAGGCGGGGTTGCCCGCGGCGGTGATGGCCGAGGCGTTGGGCTGGTTGAAGGACTCCACCGCGCTGTCGGTGATGATGAAGCGCGGGTTGAGCGTGCCGTAGAACCGGAAGATGTTCTCGTCGTCCCCGGCGGCGGCCGGCGCTGGAGGCGTGGCGGCGGCCGGGGGCGGAGTCGGGGCCGGGGCGGGCTGGTTGGCGGCCGGAGGGGTGGCATCACCGGTGCCCGGGGTCTGGGCCAGTGCGTGGGTGGCCGAGCAGATTCCTCCCGAGACGATCAGTGCGGCAAGTCGAGCATTCTTCATGGCTTCCCTGGGGTTGTTGGGGTCAACGGATGCCTGGAGGCGGCGAACGCAACCTCCGTACCATAGGGTCCCCTCTCTATCCGTCCCAGACTGCCGCACCGCGTCCAGTGTGATTTCGTAACCTCCGTTACCGTCGGTAACACCTGGACGATCCTGGCGTCCCCGCCTACCGGCCCTGTTGTTCGCGGCGCATGAGGATGGTGCTGCTCTCACCGCCCTCGCGCGTGCCGTTGGGGCTCATATAGAGGTAGTCCTGCACCTCCGACTCGGCCACGTCCACCGGCGAGCCCCGGCGCAGGCGGCTCACGTTGAACGGCTCGTTGGCCAGCGTTCCCTTCAGCCGGTCCTTCTCCCACGTGACGACCTCCATCCACATGTACTCGAGGTTGTCGTCATCCGTGCGGAAGCCCGCCTTCACCAGGAGCACCTCGGGCGGATGCAGCCCCTTGGCGATGCGAGGGCGCAGCTCGTTGAGCCGGGCGCGCGCCTTGCGGGCCACCGCCTCCAGCTCGGGGTCTCCCGGGGGCGCGGCGGTGATGTTGTCCGGCTTCTTGCCGAACAGCGCGTCGAGCGCCGCCAGTTGCCGCTCGTGTGCCGAGCCGCTCCCCGGAAAGGTGATCTCCAGCAGCGGGTTCTCCGGGTCTCCATTGTCCCGGCGGCCCTCGATGGCCCACAGCTTCGTGTTGCGCCGCGCCGTCTTCGGATCATCCGCCGTGACCATGCGCTGCACCCGGGCGTCCTTCACGCGCGTCACGTCCACCGTCAGCTCACCGTTCTTCGCGGGCTCCAGCCCCTCGGTGAGCAACTGCGCCACGGCGTTGACGAGCTTCCCCATCTCGGTCGTCATCGAGCCCGGCACCTGCTCCACGACCAGATCCGGCAGGCCCAGCTTCACCATCCCGAGGGTGACCATCCGCTGGGCCCCACCGTCGGCATATACGTGCATCGTGATGTGGGAGGGCAGCGAGGGGACCGCTCCGGTCCAGCCGTCCACCCGCGTCTCCTTCCAGCGCTTGGGCGAGAAGTACTCGCGTGTCTCGGCGTCCCACAGGATGGCCTTCTGCTCGGTGGCGAACTGGTGCGCGAAGCGCATGGCCGCCAGCAGCGACTCGTGGCGCTTCGCGAACGGGATGTGGAAGTTGAGCGCCGTCGCGTGCTTCGCGCCCATCAGCCGCTTGCGATCCTCGGGCTCCACCTTTCCGCCGAAGTAGCGCAGGTGCTCCTCGTTGATCGGATCCAGCTTGTCCCACGGCACCGCCTCGATGACGACCTCGGGCGCCGGCGCGCCGGGCTTCCACGCGCCGCTCAGCTCCCGGTACTTCGCGGCCAGCAGCGCGTTCGCGCTGGCCACCACGTTGCCCTTCGGCTCCGCCGGGTGGAACAGCAGCACCGAGTAGAAGAGCTCCGAGGCGTGCAGCACCTCCTGGGGGAACGGTGTTCCCGGAGCCTTGGGGGACGCGGTGGTGGGGGCCTTGGGGCTCGGCCCGGCCGCGTGCGCCAGGGCAGTCAGGGAGAACAGCAGGACACCGAGCAGACGCGCCACGGGCGCGCGAGGCGGGAACATGAGGGACTCCAGGTGTGGAGGGCGTTTGGCGCCCCCAGTATCCCGGTTCCCGGGTGCGGCTCCAGCTCCAATGCGTCCTTGTTCGCCCGGTCTCCTGGCGGATCTCCCAGGCCCCTCAGAGGAGCTTCATGGCGTGGGCCGAGAAGCTCTCGCTGTTCGTCTGGGAGAGGTAGTCCTTCAGGTCCTTGCGGGCCTGCGCCTCACTGGAATACGCCGAGTCGGGGCCGAGCGTCTTGTTCGGCTGGACGGCCTGGAAGTCCTTCAGCGTGTCGCCCACGAGGGGATGCCAGGTCACGGGCCGATCGGGCGAGAACTTCTCGAGGGTCTGGATCTCCTGGCGATAGAGCACGCTCGTCGGATCATGGGTGCGCATGAAGGCGTGCGCCGGGCCCTCCGGGTTCTGCTTCACGAACTCCTCGGAGAGGTGATTCCACATCGGCGTGACGGCCTTGGGGTCCTTGTAGATCTCCAGCCCCGAGAGGACCCGGCCGGCCGGGGTGCTTTCCAGGGTGGTGTACCCGTTGAGCTGGGCGTGCTTGCTCACATCGTAGCCGCCCGACCAGAGCGCCAGCGGCCCCTGGCCCTCCTCGATGCGCAGGTAGGGGCCCAGCTCGTGGGCGACCTTCTCGTAGTGCGGGTTGGACTTGTCCGGGATGGGTTTGTCCGCGGTCCAGGGGGTGGTCCGGCTCTCCTTGACGTTGGCCCTGATCTCCTCCTGGCGCTTCACGCCATGGAGGATGTCGCCCCAGACCTCCGCGGTCTTCGCCTCGTTCATGCCGAGCGCGGTGAAGGCATTCTGGAATTGCGGCGCATCGGGATGGGAGAGGGGATTCTTCAGGTCGAGCGTCTGGGCCGCGGTGGTGCTGTGCTTGCCTGACGACAACGCGGGGCCCATGGCCTGCCCCACGGGGACTCGCATTTCCGCCAGGGTTCCAGCCAGTTCCGGGCGCTGGGGCCTGTTCGAGCGGACCGGGCCCTCGAAGCCGTCGGTGATTCCCGGAGTCCGCCCGGTGTGTGGCTCGTTCGCGCGCTGGAGGGGGTTGGCCTTCACCGGTGCACCGACCGAGGACTTGTCGTTGATGCTCGTCGGCAGGGGAACATTGACTCGGGGTCGAAATCGGATGGTCATGGGTGCACCGTTTGCCTTGGAGTTGCCTGGGAGTTACCGAGCCTGGAAATCAGACCACGTCGATACCCTGGGAATCCTGGAGCCGAGTCAGCGGGGCGGTGAGCTCCCTCGCAACGGGCAGCTTCTCGGCGGCCATCTTCAGCAGGGGTTGGGCAACCGTGGCGGTGTTCTCACCCACGAGTCCCTTCACGGTCTCGAGGGCCTGGGTCGCGGTGCTGATCGCGTGGGCCACCGAGTTGAGAATGTTCCCGAGGTCCGACTGCTGGAGCGCGGTCGGATCCATCGTCGGGTCCATCATCGGACCAGCGGCCAGCTGCGAGGGCAGACCCGCGGTCGCGTACGGGTCCATCATCGGACCACCGGCAGCGTACGGGTCCATCATCGGACCACCGGCCAGCTCCGGGGGCAGACCCGCGGTAGCGTACGGATCCATCATCGGACCACCGGCCAGCTCCGGGGGCAGAACACCCGCCGCGAACGGGTCCATCATGCCCAGCGCGCCAGGCAACATGCTGGCCGCCTCGAGCCCCGCGCCGGCAAGGCCCATCGCTCCGCTCGCCACTCCGCCGACGACGTCACCCACGGCCGAGAGACCATTGCCGAGGCTTCCGAAGCGGTTCGGTTTGAGGTTGTTCAGCCCATTGCCCGGCGAGAACCCGTCGAGGTTGAAGTCAGGCTTCTTGCCAGGGATGTTGCCGTTGATGTCCGGGCGAGGAGAGAACTTGGGGGTGGTGTCGGGCTTCTTGCCAGGGATGTTGCCGTTGATGTCCGGGCGAGGAGAGAACTTGGGGGTGGTGTCGGGCTTCTTGCCAGGGATGTTGCCGTTGATGTCCGGGCGAGGAGAGGGCTTGGGGGTGATGTCGGGCTTGTTGGTCTTGGGGGCCTTGGGCGAGCTCTTGAAGTCGGGGAGCGTGAACTTGGGGGTTTTTCCGAGACGCATGGTCGTATCTCCTGAGAAAACGGGGCTTGTTGCCGAGAGAGGGGGAGTGCCTTGACGTGAAGGCTTCATTGCAGCGCTCGTGCCAGGGCGGGCAGGCCCGGATTTGAACGTACTTTCGCGGAGTTACGCGGAGGAGATGGCCTCGCGAGCCCCTGGGGGGTGAGCGTCGTCACCAGCGCCCCGGGTGACCCCAGTCACCAGTGGTGACTGCTGTCACCAGGCTCCCCCGCGAAACCTGGCTGGGAGAACGCATTCGCGCTCCCAACCCTGGCAATCCTGACGGCGGAGCCGGAGTGGCATTCTCATCGCCAACCGCCAGCCGCAACGTCATCGCGGACACCCCACCCTCTTCGGACAAGACACCACGATGAGCGGCGTTGCGGCAGCCTTTGGGCAGGCTGCGTGTCGAGGATGAGAGCCATTCCCAGATCGTAAGGATTGGCGAGTGGGAGCATGCGGGCATGCGGTGTGCTCAATCCATCGCATCGCTGTCAGCATTATGCTATGAATGCTGATGCATGAGCCCCCACCAAAGAAGCCCCCCCTCATGAGCTCCACGAAATCGACACCCCCTTCTCTCGATTCGTCTGGCCGCCCATCCGCATCAGCACTGGCGACCGTGTTTGCCGCTGTCGTCTCGTTGACGGCTTGCGGCGGTAATGGCGGAGACATTGTCTCCTCTGGCGGGTCCTCCCCGCCCGCGGCGCCTGGAACGCCCAACGTCCCGGTGACGCCCGCTCCGCTCGGCACTGGCGTCATGGCCGACTACACGCCGCTCTACGCGGCCGATACGCCCATCGTCGAGCAGCTCCAGTACACCGAGCCCGACGGTACCCTCGTCACCTTCATGGGTGCTCGGCCCACCGAGCGCCATGCGCGTGAACGCGGCGAAGCCTGGGACGCCCCCGACGTAGGCCCGGGGCGGTACTTCACCTTTCCCACCTTCTATTTCCAGAACCGGACATTCGGTCTCGAAATCCGTGACGAAGTGCCCGCCGGCCGTCAGCGCATCGAGGTGATCCTGCACGTCAATGACGGCACGTTCAATGGCACCACCTTCAGCCTGTTCCGCAACATCAACAATCCCAATGTGCGAGACTTTGGCTGGTCGCTGAACTACGGCTTCAATAATCCAGAAGAGGGCAACAAGCCCATCTGCCACGCGGGTCAGCGCACGTGCAAGATGTCCTTCACGTCGAACTGGCGTACGTCCCCGCACAGCCCGCTGAAGATTGGCGACAAGATCGAGCTGGCCCCCGCGCCGCGCCTGCAGAGCCCCGCCATCGACGGCGGTGGTGAGCGCTACTACTCGTTCGAGCAGCTCTACGTGGTGGGCAAGGGATTGCGCCCCTGGTACGGCATCGTCCCCAACCTGGATTCCGAACCCCTGCCTGACTCCACGCTGCTGGGTGGACAGGCCAGCGTGTCCTACAACTACTCGGAAGAGCCGCACCGGGTGTTCCAGCAGATGGCCAACAACATCGGCATCGGCAACACCAAGCGGTTCGTGCAGGGACGCCGCCTGTTCCACACCTCGTTCGCCGATGGCAAGCACTCCGAGCACCCGAACACCAACCCGGTGTTCACCGAGCACGTGGGGCAGCTGGGCCCGCGCTACAACCAGGCGCGCTGCATCGAGTGCCACACGGCCAACGGCCGCAGCCCCGCTCCGGTCCTGGGTGCGCGGCTCGACACCCTGTCGGTGCTCACCGGTGTCGTGGGCGCCAACGGCACCGTGTTGCCAGACCCCACCTATGGCCTGAACGTGCAGCAGCGGGCCGCCTCCACGACCGCCCCCGACTACGGGGTCAGCGTGGCGTCCTACGAGAAGACGGTGCGCACGCTGGCCGGTGGCGAGCAGGTCGAGCTGGTCAAGCCCGTCTACACCTTCAAGGGGCCGGTGCCGTCGCTCTACTCCGTGCGGCAGGCCCCGCAGGTCATCGGCATGGGCCTGCTGGAGGCCGTGGCCGAGCCCACCATCCTGGCGCTGGCCGATCCCAATGACGCGAATGGCGATGGCGTGCGCGGTGTGCCGCACTGGGTGAATGATCCCGAGACCGGCAAGGTGCACCTCGGCCGCTTCGGCTGGAAGGCCACCAAGGCGAGCCTGCGTCACCAGGTGGGCGATGCGCTCGTCAAGGACATGGGCGTCACCTCGCCCGTGTTCCCGTCGCGCAGCTGCCAGCAGGGCGCGCCCGACTGCCGCGCCAGCACCGCCTCCACGGCGGTGTCGGAGACGGAGCTGCAGCGCATGTCGGACTACCTGTCCCTGGTCGGTGTGCCGGCCCAGCGCAGCCTGCGCAGCGGCTACCCCGAGGGCATCCGCGTCTCGCCGGAGCACAATGTGAACCCGCAGCTCATCGAGCGCGGCAGTGCGCTCTTCGCCCAGGCCCGTTGCACCTCCTGCCACACCCCGCAGATGAACACGGGCAACACCCACCCGTTCGCCGAGCTGCGCAACCAGACCATCCGCCCGTACACCGATCTGCTGCTGCACGACATGGGTCCGGAGCTGGCCGACACGCTGACCGAGGGCCAGGCCGGCCCGAGCATGTGGCGCACGGCGCCGCTGTGGGGCGTGGGGTCGCTGAAGTACGTGCAGGGTGGCGTGCAGAACGTGCGCTACCTGCACGACGGCCGCGCCCGCACCCTGACCGAGGCCATTGTCTGGCACGGCGGCGAAGCGACCGCCAGCCGCCAGTTGTTCGAGGCGTTCACGCCGGAAGAGCGCGCGGCCGTGATCGCCTTCCTCGAGTCGCTGTGACCTGACAGTGAAACGGGCTGGAGACTCTCGCGTCTCCAGCCCGTTCTCATCGTAGAAGAAGGTCCGGAAGCGAGACTCGCCCCGGAAGCCCTTCAGCGCGGTGCGTAGCCGCAAGATTGAAGGGAATGGGCCGGGGCGCGGGGTGTTGGGGCCCGACTTCCGTTCAGGGGCTCGCCTTCCATATGACATCTCAGAACCGACGTATCCCGGGTGCCGCGCGCGTGGTGCTCACGGCCAGTGCATCCGCCTTGTTCGCCGCGTGTGCGACTTCCGCTCCGATGGACAAGGCGGCCGGACCGGCGCCCGTGACGCCGCCTCCCGCGGCCACGGCCACTCCGGCTTCTTCCCCGAAGCCCACCTACGGCAGCTTCGGTGTCGATACCGCGGGGATGGACCCCTCCGTCGCGCCTGGAGACAGCTTCTACCGCTTCGTCAATGGCAAGTGGCTCGAGAAGACGGAGATCCCCGCGGACCGGCCCAGCTACGGCATGTTCACGAAGCTCGCGGAAGAGGCGAGCCTCCGCACGCGCGCGCTGATCGAGGAAGCCGCGAGCGCCAACGCGCCCGAGGGCAGCGAGGTCCGCAAGATGGGCGACGCCTTCGCGAGCTTCATGGACGAGGCGGCCATCGAGGCCAGGGGCGTGTCACCGCTCCAGCCCGAGCTCGGTCGCATCGCGGCCATCACCACCCGGCGCGAGCTCGCCGCCGCCCTCGGAGACACGCTGCGCGCCGACGTCGATCCGCTCAACATGGGCGATGTCTCCACGGACCGGCTCCTGGGTCTCTGGGTGGCCGAGGACCTGAACGACCCGTCGCGCTACGCCGCCTATCTGTTGCAGGGCGGTCTGGGCCTGCCGGATCGCGACTACTACCTCGTCGACAACCCCAGATTCGTGGAGGTGCGCAAGCAGTACCAGCAGTACATCGCCAACCTGTTGCGCCTGGCGGGCCTCACCGACGTGGAGGCCAGGGCCCGCCGCGTCTTCGAGCTCGAGCGCGACATCGCGCGGGTCCACTGGGCCCAGGTGGACACGCAGGACGTGGCCAAGACCAACAACCCCTGGAGCCGGGAGGAGCTCGCGCGGCGCGCGCCCGGCCTCGACTGGGACGCCTACCTCGGCGCCGCGGGCCTCGGACAGCAGCGCGAGCTCATCATCTGGCAGCCGAGCGCGGTGACGGGGATCGCGCGGCTCGTCGGTAGCGCGCCCGTGCAGGCGTGGAAGGACTACCTGGCCTTCCACGCCATCGCGCGTGCCTCGCCCTTCCTGCCCAAGGCCTTCGTCGACGAGTCCTTCGCGTTCAATGGCCGGGTGCTCTCCGGTGCGCAGCAGCTGCGCGAGCGCTGGAAGCGCGGCGTCGACTTCACCGGCGAGGCGCTGGGTGAGGCCATCGGCAAGCGCTACGTCGAGAAGTACTTCCCGCCGGAAGCCAAGGCGGAGGCGGACAAGATGGTCCGCAACATCGTCGCGGCGTTCGGCCAGCGCATCGACTCGCTGGCGTGGATGTCTCCGGAGACGAAGGCTCGCGCGAAGGAGAAGCTGGCCACCCTCCAGGTCGGCATCGGCCACCCGGACCGGTGGCGTGACTACTCGGCGCTGGAGATCGTTCGCGGGGATGCCTACGGCAACGCCGAGCGTGCCTCCCGCTTCGAGTATCGGCGCAACCTGAACAAGCTCGGCAAGCCAGTCGACAGGTCGGAGTGGTTCATGGTTCCGCAGCTCGTGAACGCGCTGAACTCTCCCCAGCAGAACTCCATCATCTTCCCGGCGGCCATCCTGCAGCCGCCCTTCTTCGACCCGAACGCCGACCCGGCGGTGAACTACGGCGGCATCGGCGCCGTCATCGGGCATGAGATCATCCACAGCTTCGACGACCTCGGCGCGCAGTTCGACGCTCGCGGCAAGCTGGCCAACTGGTGGACGAAGGAGGACGCCGACAAGTTCAAGGCCGCCGGCCAGGCGCTCGCCGCGCAGTACAGCGCCTACCGCCCGCTGCCCGATGTCGCGGTGAATGGCGAGCTGACCCTCGGTGAGAACATCGCCGACGTCGCCGGTGTGGCCATCTCCTACGACGCCTACCGGCTGTCGCTGGGTGGAAGGCCGGCGCCGGTGATCGACGGCTTCTCCGGTGAGCAGCGCTTCTTCCTCGGCTTCGGTCAGATCTGGCGCAACAAGTACCGCGAGCCGACCCTCCGCCGCATCCTGCTGACGGACGGACACTCACCGGGCGAGTACCGCGCCTCGACCGTGCGCAACCTCGACCCCTGGTACCAGGCCTTCGGCGCCGCTCCCGGGCAGACGCTCTACCTCGCCCCCGAGCAGCGCGTGCGCATCTGGTAGGAACGCGAGGGCCCGCCGTGACACATGGCGGGCCCCCGTGGGTCCAGGAAGCTCAACCGCAGGTGCCGCAGTCCTGTTTGCAGCCGTTGGCGCGGTCGGAGTTGCCGCAGGACTCGGTGGGCTGGCAGGTGCCGTCCCCACACGTGTAGATGTCCAGCGGGCGGATCCGGGTGGTGATGGGCAGGTAGTTGACACCATTCCGGGTGCACCGCGCGAAATACGTCCCCGTGGGGTCATGCGTGCAACTCGTGTGGCAGCTGCCGATATGGATGAGCGGTGGGCACTCGTTGCTGCCCGAGAGAGCGCAGGCGCGCAGGCTGCTTTGCGACGGGGTCAGCATGCCCTGATCATTGCCGACGAAGACGCCCTCTCCGTTGAAGAGATTGCCGAAGAAGCAGGCCTCCCTCTGCGTATGGCTCGACAGCTCCGAGTCCGTGGTGGGGATGTGCTGTCCCTGCGCGTTGGTGCCCAGGAGAGAGACGGTGACGCTGCGGCCGTATTTGTTGACGAGGGCACCCAGGCACGCGGTGACGACCTGTTGCTCCGCCAGGGTCGCTGGCAAGCCGCTCGACCACCCCGGTGCCAGCCCCATCTGACCGGGCCACACATGGGTGGACGTGCCATTCGTATACGTCCGAGTCTGCCCGTTCGGGACGGCGCAACGGACCAGGTACTTCATGAAGCGGTTGGATTCCGCGGGGTGCTGCTGGAACCAGGAGGAGAAACTGCTGCTCGACAGGCCGTTGAAGGCCAGGCCGTTGAAGGCCAGGCCATTGAAAGCCAGGCCGTTGAAGGCCAGACCGTTGAAGGCCAGGCCATTCGCATCCTCGAGAGCCTGGATGTCCATGCCGCCGGGCTCAACGGGTGTGTTGGCGGGCTCCTCCACCGGGCCACACCCTCCCAGGAGTGTCAGCAGAATCACTCCGAACGACTCGAGGTGCTTCATGGTCTTCTCCCCCAGAGCCCGGAACTGGATGCTTCACTCCCGAGAACTCGGACATGAAGGTGGGCTCCAAGAGAAAGTGTCACTGTATTTGTTTCGGAGGAATACACACCGGGGCGTCATTCACCCTGGAAGTGTCGTCCGTGAACGCGCACCCCGTGGCATGGACGACAGTGTGAGGCCGCGCCGTCAAGCATTGGATGATCCAGATTGTCTTTAGAGGCGGCGCTTGAGCTCGCGGGCGACCACCTCGCAGCCGGGCGTATACCGGCCCTGGATCGCCTCCAGCGCGCGCGCCAGTGTCAGCTCGGCGATGCGTTCGTGCCGCTGCGGAATCGAATTGACGCGCAACGGCAGGAAATCGAGCAGGCGCTCGTCCCCGAACGTCCCCATCCGCAGTGTCCGCGGCAGGCCCGTGGGAAACTCGAGCAGCACGTCGAGCACTCCCTGCATCAACGTGTACGAAGAGGTGAGCAGCGCGTCCGGCAGGCCGTGGGTGGAGAGCAGCTCGCGCATCAGCCGGGCGCCGCTCTCGCGGTCATAGCGGGCTCCGGTGGCCTCATGCACGTGCTCGATGCGTCCCGCGACGGCCCGCCGGAAGCCCTCACGCCGCTCGACGGTGATCGAGAGCGTGGCCACGGCGTCGAACCAGGCGACACCGCGGGTGTGCTCGTCGAGCACCGAGCGCGTCAGCTCCTCGGCGGCCACCGTGTTGTCGCTCATCACGCAGACGAAACGCCCCGGGTCCAGCGCCCGGTCGACCGCGATCACCGGCGTGCCGGCCGCCATCCACTCCGTGTAGAACGGATCCCCGGCCGGCAGCGCGCTCGCCACGATCAGCGCATCGCAGCGCCGCGCACGCAGCATCAACGCGAGCTCCCGCTCGGTCCGCTCATCATCCTCGGAACCGACGATGAGCAGCTGGTAGCCCTCGCGCCTGGCTCCCTGCTCGAGCAGCTTGGCGAGCCGGGCGTAGCTGGTGTTCTCCAGGTCCGGAACGATGAGGCCAAGCGTGCGGCTGGCGCCGCGCCGCAAGGCCGCCGCCTGGGCGTCGATGCGGAAGTTGTGGTGCCTGGCCACGGCCAGGACCCGCTCCACGGTCGTGGCACTGATGCGGCGCGCCTCGGCCTGGCCATTGAGCACGTAGCTGGCCGTCGTCCTCGAGACGCCAGCCAGGCGAGCGATGTCCGCCAGGGTCATCTCCAACCTCCCCTGATGCTCCGTCGTGCGCCCTGGTTTTCCGGGTTTCGGAAATTTCGGGCACGGTCCAGGCATTCAACGTATACAGGTGACACGATTCAGCACGACGGCTATAAGCGGCGTTACAGGAGATTGCAACCCATGCTTACGCTGACTCGGGACGATGTCCGGCTCGGTTGCCGCGCCGCGGATTGGAAGGCGGCGTTGGCCCAGGCCGCCGAGGCGCTGGTCGAAGCCGGACGCGTGTCGCCTGAATATGGCGAGGGGCTGCTGGCCCGCGAGGCGCAGTCCTCCACCTATCTGGGCAACGGCATCGCCATCCCGCACGGCACGCCGGAGAGCAGGCGCTACGTGCGCTCCACCGGGGTGCGCGTGCTGCAGTTTCCCGAGGGGGTCGCGTGGCACGACGGCTCCCGGGTGAACCTGCTGGTGACGATCGCCGCGCAGTCGGACGAGCACCTCGACATCCTGCGCCAGCTCACGCACGTGCTGGATCGCGAGGGCGTGGCGCGGACGCTGGCCAGTGCGAAGAACCCCGACGATGTGATCGCCACGCTGTCGCGTGTGCGGGAGAAGGCGAGACTCGACGCGGAGACGCTCTGTCTGGGCCTGCCGCTGCGAGACCGTCTGGAGCTGGCGCTGGCCGCGGCGGCGCGCTTGCGCCACCTCGGGTGTGTGGAAGCGAGCTTCGTCGCGGCGATCGCCGGGCAGCAGCCGGTGCCGCTGGGCCATGGCCTGTGGCTCGCGTTCGGAGCCTCCGGCGTCAGGTCCCCGGCCCTGGCCCTGGCGACGCCCGAGCGGCGCCTCCGTGATGACGCGGGAGAGGTGGCGGGGGTCTTCTGTCTGGCGGCGCATGGCGACGCGCATCGCGCGCTGCTCGAGAGGCTCGACGGGCTGCTGTCGCGCGGTGACGGCGAGCGGCTCGATGCGTTGCCCGCGGAGCAGATCCTCTCGCGCTTGTCCGGCGAGTCCGCGCGGGCGGAGACAGCCCGCGTCCGCCTGCTCAACGCGCACGGTCTGCATGCGCGGCCAGCCAGGGAGCTGGTGCAGGTGGCCCGGGCCCAGAGTGCGTCGATCCGTGTCCGCCTGCTGGAGGGGCAGGGTGAGGCCGTCTCCGTGACCAGCCTGACCCAGGTCCTCAGCCTTGGCGCGCGGCGCGGCCAGACGCTGGTGTTCTCGGCCGAGGGGGAGGGGGCCGCCCAGGCCGTCTCGGCGCTGGTCGACGCGGTACGTGGTGGCCTCGGAGAGCCGGTGACGCCACTCACCGAGGCGCGCGAGGAGATCGCTCCTCGCGTCACCGCGAAGGAGCCGGTCGTCGCTCCGGCGGCTGACGAGGCGCTGACGGCCGTCCCGGCCGCGCCGGGGCTCACGATCGCCCCCGCCTACGTGCTGCGCATGCCGGAGTTCCGTTATCCCGAACGGGCGGACGACTCCGCTCGCGAGCGTGAACGGCTCGATCGCGCGCTGGCGGGCGCCCGCCAGCAGCTCGAGGCCCTGGTGCAGCGGACCGTCGGCGGCGAGGTCTCGCAGATCCTGTCGATCCACGCGGAGATGCTCTCGGACCCGGCCCTGCGCGATACGGCCCTCGAGGCCATCGGCGAGGGCGCGTCGGCCGAGGCGGGCTGGTGGCGGGCGATCGACACCGCGGCGCGCGCGCAGGAGGCCCTCGCGGACAGGCTGCTGGCCGAACGTGCCGCGGACCTGCGTGACGTCGGCCGCCGCGTGCTCGGCCTGCTGTGCGGCGTCGAGATGCCGACTCCGCCGGAGCATCCCTACATCCTGGTGGCCGATGACGTCGGGCCTTCCGACGTCGCGCGGCTGGAGACGGCGAAGGTGCGAGGTCTCGTCACCGCGCGCGGCGGCGCCACCTCGCACAGTGCCATCCTCGCGCGGGCGCTCGGCATCGCCGCCGTCGTCGGGGCGGGGGAGCGCGTGCTGGCGTTGACCTCCGGTGTCGAGCTGATCGTCGACGGCGAGAATGGACGTGTCGTCGCCTCTCCCAGCCCGGTCCGCCGCGAGCGCACCGAGCGGCGCATGGCCGAGCAGGAGAGCCTCCAGCGCGCAGCCCACGGCCGGCGCCACGAGGAGGCGCGCACGCTCGATGGCCACCGCGTGGAGGTCGCCGCCAACCTCGGTAACACCGCGCATGCCGCCGACGCCGTGGAACGGGGGGCCGAGGGCATCGGGCTGTTGCGCACCGAGTTCGTGTTCATGGAGCATCCCCAGGCGCCGGATCTCGCGACCCAGATCGCCGAGTACAAAGAGGCGTTCGACGCGTTGGGAGGCCGTCCGCTGGTGGCGCGCACGCTCGATGTCGGCGGCGACAAGCCGCTGGCCTACTGGCCGATGCCGCACGAGGAGAACCCGTTCCTCGGTCTGCGCGGTATCCGTCTGACGCTGACGCGGCCCGAGGTGCTCGAGACGCAGTTGCGTGCGCTGCTGACCGCCGCTGGTACCCGGCCGGTGCGCATCATGTTCCCGATGGTCAAGGACATCGACGAGTTCCGCGCGGGCAAGGCGATCTTCGACCGGGTCCAGGCCGAGGTGAAGGCCACCGACGTCCAGCTCGGCGTGATGATCGAAGTGCCATCCTGCGCGCTGCTCGCCCCCTCGCTCGCGAAGGAGGCTGACTTCTTCTCGATCGGCACCAACGATCTCACCCAGTACACGCTCGCCATCGACCGGGGCCATCCCCAGCTGTCCGCGCAGTCCGATGCGCTCCATCCGGGCGTGCTGCGGCTCATCCGCTTCACGGTCGAGGCCGCCCATGCCGAGGGCCGCTGGGTCGGCGTCTGCGGTGAGCTCGGCTCCGATCCACAGGCGATTCCCGTGCTGGTCGGCCTGGGCGTCGATGAGCTGTCCGTCAGCAGCCGCCGGGTGCCCCTGGTGAAGGCCCGTATCCGCGAGCTGACGCTGCCTCGGGCGCGAGAGCTGGCCGAGCTGGCGCTGAAGCAGCCGACCGCCGCCGCGGTGCGCGAAGCCCTGGAGGCCGCCTGATGGCCCGCGTCCTGACGCTGACGCTGAACCCCGCCCTGGATCTCGCGATCCGTCTGGGGCCGATCCGGCTCGGGGAGGTCAACCGGACCGAGAGCACCCGGCTCGATGCCGCCGGCAAGGGCATCAACGTGGCGCGTGTGCTCGTGGGGCTGGGGCATGACGTCACCGTGTCCGGCCTGCTCGGCGCCGACAACGAGACGGCTTTCGTGCGGACCTTCGCCGCGTGCGGACTGCGCGACGCGTTCATCCGGGTGCCGGGCGAGACGCGCATCAACGCGAAGCTCTCCGAGCCCGACGGGCGTGTCACCGACCTGAACGGGCCGGGCCCCCTGATTCCAGCGCACTCCCTGGACGCGCTGACCGAACGTCTGGGCTCGTTGCTGCCCGGACTCGACGCGGTCGTCCTCTCCGGCAGCCTGCCGCCGAACGTTCCTCCCGAGAAGCTCGCCGGCCTCATCCGCATGGCTCGCGAGCGCCAGGTTCCGGTGTGGCTCGACACCAGCGGAGCGGCACTGGTGTCCGGGCTGGCGGCGCGGCCCACGGCGGCCAAACCCAACGAGACCGAGCTGGCCGACTGGGCGGGTCACCCGCTCGACGATTTCGATGCACGTCTCCAGGCGGCGCGGCGGCTCAACGCCGAGGGCGTGGACGAGGTGCTCCTCTCCGTCGGTGCCGAGGGCGTGCTCTGGGTCTGGCGCGGCAACGCGCTCGTGGCCGTACCGCCACGGGTCCAGGTCGCCAGCACCGTGGGCGCCGGAGATACGCTGCTGGCCGGCACGCTGCACGGTGTGCTGTCCGGTTGGCCGCGCGAGCGAAGCCTGCGCTTCGCGACGGCGCTCGCCGCCGAGTCCGTGCGCCATGTCGGCGTGGGCGATCCCTCCGCCGTGGACTTCGAACTGCTCCAACAACAGACCTCCGTGGAGAAGCGCTGATGAACGTGATCCTCGTCACGGCCTGCCCCAGTGGCGTGGCCACGACCTTCCTGGCCGCCCGTGCCCTCGAGCGCGCCGCGGCCCGGCGCGGTTGGAAGGCGTCCGTGGAGATGCACAGCCAGCTCGAGCCGTTCGTCCCGCTGGACAGCGCCACGCTCGCCGCCGCGGAGCTCGTCGTCGTCGCGGCGAGCGCGCCGGTGGATCTCGCGAGGTTCGTTGGCAAGCGCGTCCACCAGGCGCCCATCTCGGAGGCCCTGCCGGAGCCGGACGCGTTCCTGACGCGCGCCCAGAAGGAAGCCACGACGTTGACTGCGGCCGCCGCCACTGGCGACACGGAGGCCGGGCCCGCCGCGCCACAGCCGTCCGCCCCGGGCAAGCAGAAGATCGTGGCCGTCACCGCCTGTCCGACCGGTGTGGCCCACACGTTCATGGCGGCCGAGGCGCTGAGCCAGGCCGGGCGAGGGCTCGGGTATCCGATCCGCGTGGAGACGCAGGGCTCGGTGGGAGCGCAGGACGCGCTGACAGAGGAGGAGATCCGCGAGGCGGAGGTGGTGATCCTGGCCTGCGACATCGAGGTCGACCCCTCGCGGTTCGCCGGCAAGCGCGTCTTCCGGACCTCCACCGGCGCCGCGCTGAAGCACGCGGGCCAGACGATCCACGATGCCCTGGAGAAGGCGCAGGTCCACGGTGGCAAGGCGGAGGGGCAGGCGGCCCGGAGCGGCGGTGGCGAAGCGGGGGGCCAGCGTGGACCCTACCGGCACCTGCTGACGGGAGTGTCCTTCATGCTCCCCATGGTCGTCGCGGGCGGCCTGTTGATCGCGCTGTCCTTCGTGTTCGGCATCGATGCCGCCCAGGAGAAGGGCTCGCTGGCGGCGGCGCTGATGCAGATCGGCGGTGGTGCGGCCTTCAAGCTGATGGTGCCGCTGCTCGCCGGCTACATCGCGTATTCGATCGCCGACCGGCCCGGGATCGCCCCCGGCATGATCGGGGGTTACCTGGCGAGCGAGCTGGGCGCGGGCTTTCTCGGCGGCATCGCCGCTGGCTTCATCGCGGGCTACTCGGCCCAGGCGCTGAGCCGCCGCGTCAAGCTCCCGGCGAGCGTGGAGTCGTTGAAGCCGATCCTCATCATCCCGCTGGTGGCGAGCCTGATCACCGGGGTGGTGATGATCTACGTCATCGGCACGCCGGTGGCCGCCATCATGTCGGCCGTCACGACGTTCCTGACGAACATGAACTCCGGCAACGCCATCCTCCTGGGCGTGCTGCTCGGCGCGATGATGTGCTTCGACCTCGGGGGCCCGGTCAACAAGGCGGCGTACACCTTCGGGGTCGGTCTGCTGTCGACGGGGGCGGGAGCGCAAGGTCCCATGGCCGCGATCATGGCGGCGGGCATGGTGCCACCCATCGGCATGGGCATCGCGAGCCTCATGGCCAGGGCCAAGTTCTCGGAGCCGGAGCGCGAGGCGGGCAAGGCCTCACTGGTGCTGGGCCTGTGCTTCATCTCCGAAGGGGCGATCCCCTTCATGGCGAAGGATCCCCTGCGGGTGATTCCCATCTCCATGATGGGCGGAGCGCTGACGGGCGCGATGTCGATGTACTTCGACGTGCACCTGATGGCTCCCCACGGCGGACTGTTCGTGTTGCTGATCCCCAACGCGGTCAGTCACGTGCTGCTGTACCTGCTGTCCATCACCGCCGGTTCGCTGTTCGTGGGGGCCGGGTACGCGCTGGTCAAGACGGGCAGGGTGGAGCTGCCGGGCACGACGGCGGCGGTCAGTCAGGGCTGACCGCCGCGGGACGGACTCCGGTCCGGTTCGTTACTCGGCGGCCGCCTGGTCCAGGCCGCCCTCGGCCATCAGGCCCGCGAGCTCGGCCTTGAGTTTGTCCTTGGCGCGGATCTCCAGCT
Source organism: Archangium lipolyticum (assembly GCF_024623785.1). Classification (NCBI taxonomy): domain Bacteria; kingdom Pseudomonadati; phylum Myxococcota; class Myxococcia; order Myxococcales; family Archangiaceae; genus Archangium; species Archangium lipolyticum. The sequence continues at coordinate 154,436 of NZ_JANKBZ010000012.1, read as the reverse complement.
GGCGGGCGCGCTCACGCGAGAAGCCGAAGTGCGCGCCCAGCTCGCTCAGGGTCATCTCCGCGTCGCCCATCACCCGGTGCTCGATGATGAAGCGCTCGCGCGGATCCAACCGCGTCAGCGCCCGGCGGATGCACTCGCGGGTGAGGTCGGCCTCCTGCCGCTCGGCCACCTCGTCCGCCTGGGAGGAGGACTCCGACTCCACGAAGTCCAGGTGCGTGGCGTCGCCTTCCTCGCCCACGGGGGCGTCGAGCGACAGGTCACGCCCGCCCATGCGCTGCTCCATCTCGCGCACCTCGGAGGCCTTCACGTTCAGCTTCCGGGCGATCTCCTCCGCGTTGACGACGTGGCCGTCACCGGCGCCGAGCTTCTCCAGCTCGCGGCGGGTGCGCGCCAGGGCGAAGAACAGCCGGCGCTGGGCCTGGGTCGTCCCGAGCTTCACGAGGCTCCAGTTCTTCAGCACGTAGTTCTGGATGTAGGCGCGGATCCACCACACCGCGTAGGAGATGAGGCGGATGCCCTTGTCCGGATCGAACTTCTGCACCGCCTTCATCAGGCCGATGTTCGCCTCCTGGATGAGGTCGGACATCTTCAGGCCGTAGGAGCGGTACTCGTAGGCCACCTTCACCACGAAGCGCAGGTTGGAGGTCACCAGGTGGTGGCCCGCCGCCAGGTCACCCTGACGGAAGCGGCGCGCCAGGGCCTGCTCCTCGGGCTGCGAGAGCAGCGGGTACTGGTTGATCTCCGACAGGTACGTGGAGAGGGAGTCGACGGAGGAGAAGGAGGAGGAGGCCTGCATGGTGGGTCTCTCGGGCAAAGGACGGGGGGACGTCGTGACTGCGTGCCAGATGTCCTTAGCAACGCCGATGCCAGGGCTTCGGGAGGACGTTCTCCAGCGAATCCAGGCACTTGCACCGAGACAGCTCCATGCTTAAGGCTGAAGACGGGTAGTTTTTACAGGGTGCCGCGCGGGGGAGACTCCACGGATTTCAGTCCCTTGTGTGGTCCAGGGTGCGACAATCATCCCGAGTGGCGCCGCTCCCGGAGCGGGCCGGGCGGTCCGCTCCCCCTCCTGTCAGGTACAGGAGAGTCGAGGCCGGCGCCGAATCACAAAGAGGGGCGCCTTCCGTCATTCTCCAGGAGCGCCCTCGCTCGAGGCGCGACACCGCCCATCGGGAGACGGTGGGCTCGGGGGAAGGGTATGCGCGCGGCATCGAGGCTCGGGGTGTTCCTCCTGTTGGCGGTGGGGGTGAGCGGTTGCCCCAAGCCGCAGATCCACCGGTTCACCGCGACGCCTCCCGTGGCCTGTCCCGGCGACGAGGTCACGCTGCACTGGGAGACGGATGGAGCCGTCCGCCTCTCGGCCACTCCCGAGGTCCAGGGGCTCGGCTCGAAGGACGACTCGGGGAAGCAGGCGGTCACCATCAGCGGGCCCACGCGCTTCCGCCTGGAGGTCTCCCGCGTCTTCGGACTGAAGAAGGAGATGACCGAGAGCGAGGTGCTCTCCCCGCCGAAGGACCTGGAGTACGGCATCGTCGATGCGGAGGGCGAGGGCCACTTCACGTGCTCGGCCCAGGCGGGGGGGCTGGAGTCCTCCTTCCAGCTGGACGGCGCTCACATCTCGCCCAACGTGCGCATCGGGCAGGTGAGGAACATGAATGTGCGCTCGTTGGTCATCCACAAGGGCGAGGTGTCCGAGACGGTGGGGGAGGGCGCGGCGGCGCCGGGATTCGAGGGACAGCCCGCCCAGGGGCTCTGGCGGCTGCGCGTTCCGCTCGAGGAGGGGGAGAGCTGCGAGGACGCGCTCGAGTCGGTGGATGGCCGGTTGATCATCAAGCTCCAACTCTCATGCCCGAGGTGAACCCATGGCCGCGCTCGACGAGATCCGGACGATTGTCGTCCTGATGATGGAGAACCGATCCTTCGACCACATGCTCGGGCACCTGTCGTTGGAGGACCCGACGCGGGACGTGGACGGACTGCGGGAGCCCGACACGAATCCTCGCTACGCCAACGTCTTCCAGCACCGCATCTACCGGCCCTTCCTGATCGAGGACGAGGCGTCGGTCATCCGGGATCCACCGCACAGCCGGCACCTGGTGGACGTGCAGATGGCGAGGAGCCCCAGCGGGAAGAAGTACCGCATGTCGGGCTTCGTCGAGGCGTACTTCCAGTACACCCAGCATCAGGCGGAGCGGCCACCGCCGATGGGGTACTTCGATTCGCGAGGGGCGTGGATGACGTCCTTCCTGGCGAAGGAGTACTGCGTCTGCGATCGCTGGTTCACTCCCCTGCCGTCGGACACGCAACCCAACCGCTGCATGGCCTTCACGGGAACCACGCTGATCGAGGACACGGGGTCGAGGCTCATCCCGCACCGGGAGCATGTCTTCGACTGGCTGAACAAGCGGGGCATCCGGTGGCGCGTCTACCATGACGGGCCTCCCTTCTTCCTGCTGTTCGGGAGGTTCCAGGAACTGGTGGGGATGAAGTACCGCCCCATCGAGGAGCTCGCCCGCGACATCCAACGCGAGGACCCGGACGAGGCGCCGCAGGTCATCTTCATCGAGCCGCGCTACTTCGACTTCTTCTGGTCGGACGTGCCGGCCAACTGCAACCATCCGCTCGCCCTCGTCGCCCATGGGGAGCTGTTCCTGCACCGGGTGTATACGGCGCTCACGAGCAATTCGGAGAAGTGGGCGCGGACGCTGTTCCTCCACACCTACGACGAGCACGGCGGCTTCTTCGATCACGTCCCGCCGCTGCCCATCGAGAACCCTCCACCCCCCGGGGCGACGTTCACGACAGGGTTCAAGACGACGGGGCCACGGGTGCCCGGGTTGATCATCTCCCCCTGGGTGCAACCGGGAAAGGCCTTCCACGGCAATCTCGATCACACGTCGATGCTGCAACTGATCGCCGAGAAGTTCGGATCGGGTCCAGAGGATTACTCGGCCTCGGTCAACCACCGGAGGGCTCAAGGCATCCGGAGCGTGGCCGAGGCGCTCGCCGACGCGCCGGTCCTCCGGTCCATTTCCACTCCCGCGCCACGACCGGGACCGACCACGCCCTCGATGAAGCGGCCGCCCCGGTCGTCCAACGAGCGTGCCTTCCAGCTGGCCGCCCTGGAGTTGTTGAAGCACGAGGGGCCCATCGCGACATCGGCGAAGTACCCGGATCTGGTGGGTGCTCCGTTAACGACTGACACGCAGCCGGGTTGACCCGAAATAATCAAGGTCCGGCTCTCTAGAGGCGTTTCCTCCAAGCGCGTCCAGTTCACACGGGCGCCCCCTCTCGAAGGAGAGCCGGCATGTTTCTGCATCGCTGGAGGACCGCGGTCCTGACGGGCCTGCTGTCCCTCATGGTCTTCTCTTCCACGGTGCACGCGCAGACCGTGGACTGCACCGGGTATTCCCAGTGGAACTCCTCCACCATCTACAACCCTGGGGATCGGGTCGTCTATCAAGGCAATCTGTACGAGGCGCTGGTGGCCATCTGGACGGCGGATCCCGTCTGGGGCACCGCCAGTGGTTGGTACAAGCTGATCGGACCCTGTGGCACCGGTGGTGCCGACACCACCGCGCCCTCGCAGGTGTCGGGATTGCGCTCCACCGGCAGCACCAGCTCCCAGGTGAGCCTGGCGTGGAACACGGCGACGGACAACGTCGGCGTCACCGGCTACATCGTGTTCCGCGATGGCACACAGGTTGGTACGACGACGGGCACGGCCTATACGGACACCGGTCTTTCGGCCTCCACGCAGTACAGCTACACCGTCAAGGCACGCGATGCCGCGGGCAACCAGTCGGTGGCCAGCACCGCTCTCTCCGTCACCACGGCGTCCGTCAGTGACACCGTCCCGCCCTCGCAGGTGTCGGGATTGCGCTCCACCGGCAGCACCAGCTCCCAGGTGAGCCTGGCGTGGAACGCGGCGACCGACAATGTTGGCGTCACCGGCTATATCGTGTTCCGCAACAGCACGCAGGTCGGCACGACGACCGCCACGGCCTTCACGGACACCGGCCTCGCGGCCTCCACGCAGTACAGCTATACCGTGAAGGCACGCGATGCCGCGGGCAACCAGTCGGTGGGCAGCACCGCCCTCTCCGTCACCACTGCGCCCGCTGATGGTGGCAATCCAGACACCTCCTGGCACCCGAACTACCTCGCGATCGGCACCGTCTACGAGCCCTTCACCGGGACCGACGGATTCTTCGCCAAGGTGAATCCTCACTTCCCCTCGGGCAAGCGCATCAACTACGGCTACCTGTATCTCAATGGTGGCTCCCAGTTCAGCGAGTGGCACAGCCGCGCGGATCGCCTCGCCCGGAAGAGCAAGGAACAGGGCATGACGCCGATCTACGTGGTGTATGGGATTGGTGGCAACACCGACAGCCCGGCGGTCGTCTGGGGCAACATCCAGAGCTCCGCCTTCCTCTCGCAGTACTTCCAGGGGCTGCGTGACGTGGGCCAGACCGCCACGTCCATCCTGGGCACGGGCCGGGTCGGCTACGTCATCGAGCCCGATACCCTCGGCTACATCCAGCAGCAGTACTCGTCGCAGTATGGCGGTGACCCGTCTCGCATGCCCGCCGCCACCTATGCCGCGTATGACTCCGGCGTGCTCCAGCGTGGCGTCGATCCGGATTTCCCGAACACGCTGACCGGGCTCGTCCAGAGCATCAACTACACCCTGCGCAAGTACACCCCGAAGGCCTTCCTCGGCTGGCAGCTCAACCTCTGGGCCGCTCCAGGTGCTCCCTCCACCGGCATCATCCACTCGACCGAGGTGTATGGCTTGGAGGCCGGCAAGGCCCGCATCCAGGAAAACGCTCGCGCCAACGCGGGCTTCGCCCTGAAGGCTGGCGTCAAGTATGGCAATGCCGAGTTCATTTCCATCGACAAGTACGGCCTGGATGGCGCTGGCGCGGCCGGCGCGAACCCGAATGACCCGGCGAGCTCGCTGTGGTTCTGGAACGCGGACCTCTGGAACAACTACCTGCTGTTCGCCAGGACGCTGAAGGAGACGCTCTCGCTGCCCGTCGTGCTGTGGCAGGTCCCCGCTGGGCACATCAATGGCACCCGGCACCCCAGCCCCACGGCCTACAACCCCTCCGGCACGTTCCCGGACCTGAACAACTCCGTGCAGCACTATGAGGAGTCCGCGTCTCCGTTCCTGTTCGGTGACAGCTTCACGCTCTCGGGCAACAGGCTGAGCTACTTCTCGAAGAACGTGTGGAACGATCCCAAGGTCTCGGTGAGCGGGAGCACGGTCACCTGGGGCTCCCACATGCAGGAGGCCGCCAACGCCGGTGTCGTCGCCATCCTCATGGGCGCGGGCGTCGGGGTGAGCACCCGCGCCATCCCGCAGCCGGGCAGCTACCCGGAGAGCGAGCCCACCGAGAACTACTACTGGATCACCCGCGTCCAGCAGTACCTGGCCAACCCGACGCCGCTGCCCTGAGCGTCATTCGTCCACGGAATGAAGGGAGCGCTCTGGACGGGGCGTTCCCTCCACCTCCACCCGCTGGCCCTCGCGCACGGCCTGCTCGGAGACGACGGCGGATCCACCGCCCCCCGGACATTGGACCTGGTAGGAGCCCCGGGCCAGCACGTCGGCCTCGCGGGTGTCCCGGGTGGTCGGGTAGGCCACGCGCAGCAGGAAGGTGCCGTCCGCGCCAGCGGTGGTGCGCGGCTCGTACCGGAGCGTCTGGCCTCGGGCTGTCTCCAAGTCCAGCAGGGCCGTCACGGGCGCGTGCGGGTCGCAGTGTCCGCGTAGCTCGGCTCCCTTCACCACCTCGAACAGCCGGGCATAGGGCCTTTCGGGGTATTTCCGGCGTGACTCGGCCGAGTCGTGCACCAGCCGGAAGCGGGTGCTCGCGGCACGCTCTCCAGTGGCCAGGCCCGCGTGCTCGTAGAGCCAGGGAGTGATGGTGCCGGTCAGCGGCTGGTGGGGACGGCCAATCAGGTCTCCCACCGGCGTGAGCAGCAGGTAACGCGCGGACAGCTCCTGGAGGAGGGCATGGGCCTCCTCTTCCGAGGTGGCTGCGAGCACGGCCGTGGCCTGGGCATTGGCGCGCTGGTGCACGGGGACCTGCGAGAACGGCGTGGCCACCGCGGGGCGCTCGGCCCAGAGGACCAGCAGGTGCCCCATGTCGTACTGGGCGACGACGCCCCAGGCGGGGCGGGCGTGCACGTCCCAGGGGAGCGAGGGCGCCGGGGTGTGCTCTCGCATCCAGGCCATCGTGGAGCGGACGGGGGCCATGGGGCTCGCGTCGGGCAGGCGCGGGTGGGGGAGGGCCTCGGAGAGCAGGGGCAGCCCCATGAGGACCAGCAGGGCGGTCGAGGCCCGCCGGGGGAGCGGGCGCATGTCGCGCAGGGCACCCGTCAGGCTCGCGGCGATGAGCAGGGCTCCACTGCCCGTGAGGGCCTGGGTGAAGCGGGCCTGGAGGAGGGCGGCGGCGCCGAGCGAGAGCGCACCGAGGACGAGCGGTGCCAGGGCGACGTCCCGCTCCTTCCAGAGGCGCACGCTCGCGACGGCGAGTCCCACCGGTAGCAGGAGGAGGACCGGGCCGAGCAGATCGCGCGCGAACTCCGGATCCTTCCAGAGCGGGATGGACTCCATGACCATGGCGAGGAGCGGATCTCCGAGCATCAGGTGGTGGAGTGCGCGGGACAACTCCGGGACGAGCGGCAGGGCGCAGGGGAGGGCGAGGCCGAGCTGGAAGGGCCAGCCGCGGCGGCGCTCGAGGAGCGTGGCGAGCCCCGACGCACCGGAGAGCAGGGCGAGGGCGAAGAGGGGCTGGAAGGAGGTGAGGCCGTGGTAGGCGAGGGACAGGGGCTCGCCGAACGACACCACGCCCAAGGCCAGCACCCCGGCGGCGCCCAGGCCCATGGCGAGCCCCACGCGGCCCACGTCAGGGCCCTCGGTCCGGCGATCCAACAGGGCGGCCAGGGGCAGGGCGGCGGCGAGACCCGGCATCAGGACGAAGCCGCTGGTGGTGAGCAGGGGCGCGAGGCCCAGCACCGCGCCCGTGGCCACGCCGAGCCGGGTGTCGCGCGTGCGGAGGGCTCGCCCCAGCAACAGCGCGCAGAGGGCGGCGAGGGTGGGCTCGTGGACGTGGTGGTCCGCGTTGCCGAGCGCTCCGGCCATCACGCCCGCGGGCACGAGGGCCAGCAGGGCGAGCATGGCGAGGGCCACGGTGCCTCCCAGCCAACGCCGTACGAGCAGGGCGAGCAGGCCCAGCTCGAGGAGGGCGAGCACGGGGTCCACCCATGCGGCGGCGCGCTCGGGATCGGCCGGGCCGAGCGCGAGGAAGAGGGCCACCGTCCAGGTGTGCAGGGGCGGCCAGATGATGGAGGCGCCAGTGGGGTGGTTGATGTACGGGTCGAAGGACTCGAAGCGGGGGAAGGCGAGCCGCTGGAGGTGGGCGAAGCGGACGTAATAGTGGGAGTCGGTGGCGACGAGCTCCACCTGGTCGCCGACGAAGACGTTGTGCCAGTCCGCGAGGCGGGCGGAGAGAGCGAGTGCGAGCAGCACGGCCCAGGCCAGCCAGAAGACAGGGGTGCGCCAGCGGGAGTTGAGGGGGGCGGGGGTCAACGCCCGGCGAGTCTACCAGTGCCACCCCGGGGGTGCATGGCGGCTGTTGGTGCCGGAGCCACAGCGCCGTGTCCTCGCGTGTTGCCCGCCAGTCCACTCCCTGGGGGCTCCGTGCGCCTCCTCCCTCTGAGGCGCGCCGTGCGGACCCGGCGGCACGCGGGTTGCTCTTGTGGACCTCCGGCCGCTTATCCGGGGAGTCGCACCTTCGCCGTGTGTCCCTGGAGTCCCCGATGAGCTGCTGGTCTCGCAACCCCGTTGCAGCGGTGTCTCAAAGGACGAACATGGCCAGACATTCCCGTCGTGCGAATAAGTGGTCCCTTCCGCCGCTGTTTCTCGCGGGAGCCCTGCTTGGCGCCAGCGGTTGCTCGGAGCCCCAGGCCGACAACCCGGCGTCGCAGGAGCCCCACGCCCAGCTCCAGTCCGCGGAGGAACAGCCCGGCACGGTCGAGGACCTGGGCAAGCTTCCCTTCGTCGAGCCCGAGGCCGCCACCGACGTCTTCCTGCAGAAGCTCAAGGAGCCGACCGCGCTCGGTGAGAACTTCGCGCTGCACGTGAAGCTGCCCGAGCCGGCCAACCCGGAGCTCAAGGACAGTCTGGTGCGGGTGATCGGCGAGCAGGAGCGCCCGCTGATGCTGTTCAGCTCGGACGCGCTCGCGGAGCTCGGTGAGATTCCCAAGAGCCCGGGCCCCGGGTTCTTCACCCTCCTCACCCAGCATGACTCCGCCGAGCTGAAGCGCCGCGTCGACAACGAGCAGATGCTCGCCTCCGGCAAGATGGGCGAGGTCACCGAGCAGAGCGTCATCTTCCAGGGACGCACGCCCGTGGGCATCACCAAGGGAATTTCCCTGAACGTGCCCATCCTCGACACGGGCGTCCCTGTACCGGTCAGGATCTGTCCGTCCATTCCGGCCTCCACCATGCAGAAGTGGGGCGAGTCGGTGTTCATCACCTCGCCGGCGGTCGTCAAGAATCCCGCGCGCACGTGGGATCCCTGCACCGGCGCGGGCACCCAGGGGGGCGTGTGGACCTTCGCCCACCTCATGCGTGAGATGGCGCAGGGCTCGGGGATGACGCCCGAGGCCTTCGTGCTCGACTGGCTGAAGCTCTGGGTCAACAACCAGACTGTCAACGGCGATGTCGTGGCCGCGCGCACCGCCATGTTCGCCCAGGTCATCAAGCCCTGGGCCACGGCCAGCGGTGTGTCCGCGGTCATGACGTACAACACCTCCACGGGGCGCAACGACGTCACCCTCAGCGGCCCGCTCAACCTCAACATCGCGCCCTTCCGCCTGCTGGCGATCGTCAACCGCCTGGATCTCGGCGGGACCACGCGCGGCCCGAGCATGTACGGTGGCTCGACCGGCAGCATCCCCACGGACGCGGGAGAGCTGCGCTTCATCTTCGGCGTGGTCCAGCCCAACCCCTGGGGTGCTGGTGGCTCCGAGGCGACGTGCGGCGCCAAGAACTTCACCGTCATCTTCGAGTACGGCGTGCCCATCACTGGCTGCGCCAACGTGGCCGCGTGGGCACGTGAGTGGACGAAGCTCAACACCTATGGCGGCTTCAGCGCCAGCTACCTGACGCAGCTCCAGACGCTGACCCAGAACGTCGTCCTGTATGGCAAGGCGCCGACGAAGGGCAACCGCAACGCCCTCAATCAGCTCCGCACCAACGAGAACGCGCTCAACTCGCGCTGGTGGGAGTTCCGCGAGTTCCGGCTGAGCATCGAGAACCCGAGCCTCGGGACCGACACGCCCGCCAGCGGTCCGCTGCGAATGCACACGGTTGCCCAGACTCCGAACGATACGGCCTTCGGCAGCGGCAACTCCATCACCGACCAGTACGCGATGGACAAGGTGCTCCTGGGGACTCCGGCCAGCACCTCGAACCCCAACAACTGCTCCTCGAGCTACACCGTTCCCTACTCCTACGCGGGAGTCCCCTTCCGCGGCGGCAACTCGCTCATGGCCCCCAACTACTGGTGGGTCAACCTCAACAACCCCTCCAACCCCCGGGAGATCTGCTCGCGCCACCAGTTCTCGCTCAACACCTGTCAGGGTTGCCACAGGAGCGACACCGGCACGGGCTTCACCCATATCTACCCGCTGGCGGGTGTTCCGGCTCCGCTGTCGGGCTTCCTGACGGGCGGTGGCCCCGGCTCCACGTTCAACGTCGTGGATCCCCAGCTGGGCTCGCCGACCTGGCGGTATGCGGACCTCGAGCAGCGCTTCAAGCGGCTGTATGACATCGCCTACTGCGTCCAGTGCACCCGGACTCCCATCTTCGACACGACCCTCCCCGACAAGCTGGGGTCGCTCACCGGGCGCCTGCCCATCGATCCGGTCGGTCCCATCAAGACGCAGTTCGAGATCGGGCCGATTCATGACATCGGCCAGGTGAAGCAGCTTCTGGAGGTGCGGTCCTCGCTGGTGAAGGGCTTCGAGGACCAGCCGGTGGACTTCATCCGGCGCATGGACAGCACCGGACACTGAACAGGGGGTTCACCCGGGGCGGGCGCCTTCCGTTCGAGGGCGCCCGCCCTGGTGTGGTTGTCCCGGCGCTGGATTACTTCCAGGTGTCGTTGAGCGTCGCGGTGCCGGTGGCGGGAGTCGTGGCGGAGCGGTTGGTGCCGCTCTCCCAGGTGACGTTCCCGCTGCCGTCCTTCTTGATGTACTTGTACTCGAAGGCCGTGGAGCCGGGCAGGCTCAGCGTCACGCTCCACGTGGGGTAGTTGGTGGGCGAGAGCTGGATGGCGGAGGCGGTGTTCCAGCCCCCCAGCGCGGCGATGCTGCCCACGACGTAGACGCTCTGGCCGACCACGGTGCTGGCCGTCTCGTTGAAGGTGACGGTGGCGCCGGAGGTGGCGGTGGTGACGCTCAGCGCCGTGCTCTGCGCGGAGACGTTGCCCGCGTTGTCACGGGCCCGCACCGTGTAGCTGTAGGTGGCGCCGGTGCTCAGGCCGGTGTCGGTGTAGCTGGCCGTGGTGGGCGAGGCCACCCGCGAGCCATTGCGGTACACGTCATACCCGGCGATGCCGCTGGCGTCCGTGGAGGCCGTCCACGCGAGCGACACGGAGGTGGACGTCTTGGAGGACACCGTGAGGCCCGAGGGGATGCTCGGCGCGGTGGTATCGGTGGGAGGAGGGCCCGCGGTGATGGTGCCAGCGTTGAAGGTGGAGGTGCCCGTGGGGAAGAAGTAGTTGTTGCCGTTGTTGCTGTCCCAGGTGCCGCTGCCGTTGTTGAAGACGCCTTCCAACTGCGTGGCCGCGCCCAGGTTGACGGTGTACTTCGCGTAGCCCGCGATCTCCGAGTCGGGCATGGGGAAGCCCGGCGGACTCGTCCACGTGCCGCCCGCGGGGCGGAAGTGGATGTAGGGCGTGGTGAAACCCTTCTTGTAATAGACGGTGGCGGTGTTGCCCGCGCCGGTGGTGGCGCTCAGGGAGGTGCTGGACGCCGAGGTGTTTCCCGCCGCGTCCCTGGCCCTCACGGCGTAGCTGTACGTGGTGCTCGGAGACAGGCCGGTGTCCGTGTAGCTCGTGCCCGTGACGGAGGCCACCGGCGAGCCATTGCGGTACACGTCATAACCCGCGACGCCGTAGTTGTCGGTGGAGGCCGTCCAGACCAACGCCACGGAGGAGCTCGTCGTGCCCGAGGCCGTCAGGCCGGTGGGCGTGGAGGGCGCGGTGGTGTCCGGCGCCAGGGTGGTGACGGAGATCGCGGCGCTGGCCGACGAGAGGTTGCCCGCCGCGTCGCGCGCCTTCACCGTATAGCTGTAGGCCGTGCTCGCGGTCAGCCCGCTGTCCGTGTAGCTCGTCCCGGTGCTCGTGCCGGTCTGCGTGCCATTGCGGAAGATGTCGTAGCCCGTCACCGCCACGTTGTCCGAGGACGCGCTCCACGTGAGCTTCACCGAGCGATCCGTCTTCGTGGCCACCGCCAGCCCCGTGGGGACCGAGGGCGGGGTGGTGTCCACCACCAGGAACGGATGCGTGCCCTGCACCGTGCCGTTGATGTCCTCGACGTACTTGCCGCCGACCAGGTTGTACCGGCCCGCGCCGACGTAGACGGATTGGATCTCGCTCCGGGTGACGTTGCCCCGGCTGTCGGTGGCCTCGATGTAGTAGTCGAGCAGCTGGTCGCGGTAGTTGCCCAGGTAGACGTAATACAGGTCGCCAATCTCCTGCGCGGGCACCTTCGCCATGACGGGCAGGTAGGCGGGCTGCCACGCGACACCGTTGATGACGGGCTTCAGGTCACGCCGGGTGAGCGGATGGTCCACCCAGGCACCCACGCGCGCGGTGTCGATGTTGGGCACGCCGGCCGCCTTCAGCGCGGCGGGATCATAGACCTTGTGCGTGTTGTCCAGCGGGTCGATGCTCTTGTTGGCGTGAACGCGGACGCGGGCCTTGATGCTGGTGATGCCGCTCACGTCATACGCATAGGTATAGATGCCGAAGGTGTTGTTGAAGTGGTGGAGCGTCCAGCCCTCGGACTTGTCGGTGTTGGCGCTGCCGGGGTTGTAGGGCCAGCGCTGCGGCCACCAGACGGACGGGCCGGTGCGGTCCTGGGCGATGCGGTCCTGCACGTAGGGCTTGGAGAAGTAGAGCGACTGGTTGAAGGCGAGCGTCGGCTTGACGTTGTCGTCCTGGTTCTCGTCGTAGTAGCCGAAGCCCGAGTCCATGGCCGGCAGCAGGAAGTACCAGGCCAGCTCCGCCGGGTTGGCGCCGCCCGCCCAGTCGTTGCTCGCGTCACCCTTGACGGGGAAGGACATCATCCATGGGTTGAGCTGGTTGCCCGCGTGGGTCACCTGGCTGTCCAGCGTGGTGGTGGGCTTCCAGTGGTTGGGGTGGGCGTCGAGCCAGATCTGCTCGGCCGTCTTCGCGTAGTTGAGCGAGGCCTGGAGCAGGGCGAAGTTGCGCTCCAGGTAGTGCCAGCCGTGCTCGAAGGAGACCGTCATGCCCTCCTGCACGCCGCTCAGGTTCGTCTTGGGCGCCAGGTTGAGGCCGGTGGCGGAGTTGAAGGCGGGGAACTGCCCCTTCCAGATGCCGAAGGGCAGCTTCCAGTGGTGCCACTGCGGATCCGACGAGGAGTCGCGCGTGTCCACCCACGAGCCGTCCTGCACGTGCACCACGTCCGTGGAGACGGGCGTGTTCGTGCGCAGGTACTCGGTGATGCCCAGGCACTGCACGCCCGCGGTGCAGGTGACGCTGCGGCCGTTGTACCAGGTGTTGGCGGAGCCCGCGCGTCCGCCCGAGTTGTCACCATCGTGCGCGATGACGAAGAACTGCTTCTGCGCGACGAGCCCCTCGAAGCTCCTGAGGTTGACGACGTCGACGGTGGCCTCGCCCTCCCAACCCTCGAGCCACGAGCCGTTCTGGTTGACGGGGATGCCCACCACGCGCGACTCGGCGCCCGTGGCCGGGTCCACGTAGCGCACCCAGTGCGGGGTGGAGGCGAAGGGGTACTTGTTGCGGATGACCTGCTGCTCGTGCGCCATCTGCGCGCTCACCCAGCTTCCCACGTTGCTGGTGTTCTGCAGGTCCGCGCGGTTGGGCGGCGACACCAGCGTGTCCGAGCCCGGATCATTCAGGAACGGGTAGTCCTTGAGCGTGCGCGAGAAGTGGTTGTCACCGATGACCGACCACTGGATGCCCAGCTTCGCCAGCGTGGGGATGAGGCGCTCGGAGAAGCCCAGCTCCGTGGGGAAGAAGCCCTTGGAGGACTGGAAGTTGCTCCCCAGGAAGTAGGGCTGCGCCAGCGTGGCGCTCTGGTAGATGAGATCCTTGAGGAAGTAGTCCGGACCCACCAGCGGCCCCATGGAGTGGTGGCCGGTGAAGTGGATGAGATCCAACGTCCGGTTGCCCCCAGGCGTGCGCAGGGTGTTGTAGCGATCCCTCCAGGGCGCTCCCCAGTTGGTGTTGGTGTAGCCGGGGACGTTCTGCAACGCATTGAGGTCGTTGACGTTGTTCACCACCGCCCCGGACATGGTGACGTGGACCTGTCCGGTGGAGGCGTTGGTGTTCATGTCCACCGCGACGTCGGGCGGCCAGTACAGGTACGCACCCGTCTTCGCGTCGTGCGAGTAGTAGGTGACCAGATCGTCGTGCGGCATCGGCGCGCCCGACGGCAGGTAATAGGTGTAGTTCGACGGCGGGTTCTTCTTCAGGTTGATGACCTGCGCGTCGTACATGTAGCGGATGGCGCCACCCACTGGCGTCGACGCGTATTTGCTCACGTCGTAGTACGGCCAGAAGTTGGGCATGTGGTTGTGATAGACGTGCGACGCGGCGATCTGCGCTTGCGCGGGTCCGGCCAGCAGCAGCGCCGCCACCGCGGGCAACAGCAACGGCTTCAATCGGTGCATGGGGGGCTCCTAGGGGTAATGCGCCGACTCAATTAGTGCGCCTGATGCGGGACGTCACTTTTTCCTGGGTTTTCTGTTTATGGTGCGATGCGTCGTGCGAGCGAGGAGGAACCGATGAGATGGATGGGTGTGGTGCTGCTGCTCTCGGTGGTGGCGTGCTCGGAGAAGAAGGAGGACACCGCGCGCGATAAGGCCGCGGCGGCCCTGGCGAGCAAGGACGAGCAGTGCCCCGGCGGGACGGTGAAGGGGTGCTTCGACGCCGCCCTCGAGGCCGATCGCAAGGGGGACTCCGCTCGCGCGGCCGAGCTGCACACGCGGGCGTGTGACGCGGGCGTGGCCCAGGCATGCAACTTCCTGGGCTCCATGGTGTGGCAGGGTCGCGGCGTGAGCGCGAATCCGGCTCGCGCCTATATGCTCTACATGCGCGCGTGTGATGGCGGCGATGCGGCGGGGTGCTTCAGCGCCGCCATCTGCCACCGGACCGGCACGTGCGCCGAGAAGAACGACGCCGAGGCCACCGCGCTCCTCAAGCGCTCCTGCCAGGGCGGCGACGCCCGGGCCTGCGCCAACGGCGGCCGCTGAGGCCTGCTCCGGCGGGGGTTGAGCTCGGGGCTTGCAATACCCTCACCCTGACCCTCTCCCAGAGGGAGAGGGGTGAGTAGGGGCGGGATTTCCACGATGCCTCGGGAGTGTGGCTTCGTGGACACTCCACACTACGGCGTGGGCGTGGCCGTCTGGGCCGGCTCGGCGGCCTTGGCGGCCTCGGCCTCTTCCCGGGCCTTCATGAGCGCTTCCCGCTCACGCCGGTTCTTCGCTTCCTCCTCGGACAGCTTCTTGAGCGAGGCCAGGCCCTTCTCGAAGTCCTTCCCGACCATCCCGTCCATGTCCATGAACAGGGAGAAGGCCTTGCCCATGAAGTTGTTGTTCCCCTCCATGGCCCACGTCATCTGGGTGCCCTCGGGCACGGTCTTGAACGTGAAGGTCGTCACGTTGGAGGCCGGCCAGGGCTCGAGGAAGTCCAGCTGGATGCGGATGCTGTCGTAGGGTTGGGCCTCCAGGTTGGTCATCTTCCCCTTGCCGACCTGATCGTTGCCGCTCCACGTGTAGATGGCGCCGGGCCCCGCGTAGGCTCCATCGAAGGTCACCTGCATCTTCGGATCGAGCGCGTCCCACGGCGACCAGAAGCGCCACTTGTGGAAGTCGTTCACCGCTCCAAAGGGAATCTCCACGGGGGAGGCCATGGTGATCGACCGCTCGACGCGGAACGTGGACGGTCGCGACGCCACCAGGGCGCCAAGGCCCACGATGAGGACCGCGAGCGCGAGGACAACCTTCTTCAGCATTGCTTCTCCTTCGGGGGGGGTGAAACGGGAGGGGTGGCTCAGCACTCGATGATGTTGACCGCGAGACCGCCGCGCGCGGTCTCCTTGTACTTGGTCATCATGTCCGCGCCCGTCTGGCGCATCGTCGCGATGACCTTGTCGAGCGACACCTTGTGCTTGCCGTCGCCCTGGAGCGCGAGCCGCGCGGCGTTGATGGCCTTGATGGAGCCCATGGCGTTGCGCTCGATGCATGGCACCTGCACGAGCCCGCCAATGGGGTCGCACGTGAGCCCCAGGTTGTGCTCCATGCCGATCTCCGCCGCGTTCTCCACCTGCTCCGGGGTGCCGCCCATGACCTCGGCGAGCGCCGCCGCCGCCATCGAGCAGGCCACACCCACCTCGCCCTGGCAGCCCACCTCGGCGCCGGAGATGGAGGCGTTGAGCTTGTAGAGCATGCCGATGGCACCCGCGGTGAGCAGGAACCGGATGGCGCCCTCGTCGTCCGCGTTGGGCACGAAGCGCCGGTAGTAGTGCAGCACCGCGGGCACGATGCCGGCCGCGCCGTTGGTGGGCGCCGTCACCACTCGCCCGCCGGCCGCGTTCTCCTCGTTGACCGCCAGCGCGTAGAGGTTCACCCAGTCCATCGCCACCAGCGGATCCGACGCGCCCCGCGTGTCGCCCCGGAGCTTGCGGTAGATGCCCGCCGCGCGCCGCTTCACCTTGAGGCCGCCCGGGAGGATGCCCTCGCGCTCGCAGCCGCGCTTCACGCACGCCTGCATGACCTCCCAGATGCGCAGCAGGCCCGCCCTCACGGTGGCCTCCGGCCGCAGCGCCTTCTCGTTCTCCAGCATCAGCGTGCTGATGCTCAACCCGTGCTGCTGGCAGAGCGCCAGCAGCTCCGCGCCCGTCTTGAAGGGGTAGGGGATGCGCTGGTCGCCTCCTCCCACCGCGTGCGTCGGGGTGCCGTCGTCGTTCACCACGAAGCCGCCGCCCACCGAGTAGTAGGCGCGGGCGAAGGGCTCGCTCTTCCCGGCGAGGACCGCGGTGAAGCGCATGCCGTTCGGGTGGTGCGGCAGGCTCTGCCGCTTGTGGAAGACGATGTCCTCGGAGGGCTTGAACTTCACGGTGTGCTGACCGAGCAGCTTCAACTTCGCCGTCTCGCTCACCCCGGAGATGCGGGCGGGCACGGCGTCACAGTCGACCTCCTCGGGGCGCTCTCCCTCCAGCCCGAGGATGACGGCGACGTCACTGCCGTGTCCCTTGCCGGTGTGCCCGAGCGAGCCGAAGAGCTCCACCTTCACGGACTGGACGGAGGTGAGTCCCTCCGTGCCCGCGAGGGCCTCCACGAACTGCCGCGCCGCACGCATCGGTCCTACGGTATGCGAGCTCGATGGCCCGATCCCAATGGTGAACATGTCCAGGACACTGAGTGACACGAACCGCCTCCCGCCCAAGGGCTGGCGAACCTATACCCCAAGCGGGTTCGGCGTGCTGAGGAGGCCCCCCGGTGCGAGGGGCTTCCTTCCAGCCAGGGCGCGGGTGTCTTGTCAGAACCTCGACGGTGGCGCTCGATACATGAGGGTCAAACGAGTTCGGGATTCTTCGGGACTCTAGTGACCCGAGGCCGCCGAGGCGGCGAACTCGTCCGACATGATCGGCCCGAAGTGCGGCAGCTTCCAACGGTCACCGCCGTCTGGCTGCTTGCCCTTCTCCCGGGCGAACCGGCCCAGGCCGATACCGATGAGGGACAGCACCCCCAGGGCAACGGTCCCCCGGGCTGCTTCGCGGAGCAGTCGGGGCCAGAGCGCGCGGACTCCGAAGAAGCCCACGGGGAGGACGTACACCGGAACTGCGGCCAGGCCGGCGAGGAGGAGCCAGCGCCGCTTGTCGGAAGCGTCAGAAAGAGAGGTCAGGTCCATGGCTGCCCTGAAGGGTGAGGGCGCCCGAGGCTGGCGGAAAGTGCCCCCGGGGTCTGGTTGGATGGATACCCGACGAACGAACGGGCATCCCAGGGGCTCTCCGCGCCGCCGTCTCCTCAGTGGCCGCCCTCGTTCCCGCGCCAGGTCTCGCGGCGCTGGTTCTGGAGGCGCGCGCGTGCGAGCGCGTCGTCCACCTTGCCGGGCATTTCCGAGAGGCGGGTGCGGTGCATCTGGATGCTCAGCTCGTACAGGCCCCGCTCCTGTTCACTGAGCTGCGCGCCGTACTCCTGGAGCACCATGCTCGCGAACGCGATGTAGTCCTCCGATACCTGGCGCCGGTGGTCGTAGTACTGGTGGATCTCCTCCTCGGTGGCCGTGTTCGACTGCACCTTGCCGAAGAGCGTGTTCCAGCGCTGTGTTTCCTCGGCGCGCTTGCGCAGCACCTCCGGGTCCTTCGTCGGCGCGCCGAGCTCCCAATAGAGGTTCCCGGGCAGCCGCTCCCGCAGCTTCTCCAGATCCACCGGGTGCTGGGTGGGCGTGGCGTCGGAGGGCGGCGCCTCGGAGACCAGGCCCGGGGTGACGCCCGCATCGGTCACGGTGGCGACGCCCGGCGGCGCGACGGAGGGCCCTGGTGGCGGGAGCCCCGGTGACGGCGAGTCCCTTCCGGGCGCCGCGACCTTCTCCTCGCGCCCGGACATGTCCTCCGGAGCGTCCTCACCGCGCAGCAGCGTGACGAGCAGCACGGCCACCAGCGCGGCCGCGGCCAACGCGGCGAGCCATGACAGCGCCTTCGACCGGGTATTCGCGCCCATGCCGGACGACATACCCGTCCCCCCACCGGCTCCGCAACCCGTGAGCTTTGAATTCCGAGTCATGCCAGGAGATGCTGTATTTTCACGGATTGTGTTATTATCCCGTATCCTACCCCAAACCACCCCCCCAGGGAGGCAGCGAAATGAAAAGCTATGTGTTGATGGGTCTTCTGGCCGCGACGGCGGCACCGGGCGCGGCGCGCGCCGAGGTGCTGGTCTCCGGCATCGTCGATGTGCTGGTGGACGGCGGCAACAACTACAGCTGGGAGAAGGTGTCGCTGCCGGGCACGCAGTGTGGAAATGGCTCTCAGTACAAGTTCTTCGTCCACCGGAGCGGGACCGGTTCGAAGAACCTGCTGTTCTTCTTCGAGGGTGGCGGCGCGTGCTGGGACTACGACACCTGTAGCGGGCGCGCGGGCGTCCTGGGCGCGGCCAACCCCAATGGCATCACCGACGACTACATGACGCAGTTCACGGCGAAGTACGTCTCGCCGATCGTGAACGGCGCCGATCCGGGACTTCCCTTCCGCAGCCGCAAGGACATCGCGACGAAGGACTGGAACATCGTCTACATGCCCTACTGCACGGGCGACGTGCACGTGGGCAACAACACCGTCACCTATACGGACACGACGGGACAGCAGCCGCCGCTCGTCTGGCACCACGCCGGCTACAAGAACTCGATCGCCGCCATCAACTACGCGAAGCAGCAGTTCCCCAGCGTCGAGAAGCTGCTGGTCACCGGCTTCAGCGCCGGCGGCACCGCCACCTCGGCCGGCTATTACTTCGTGCGCCGCGGCATCAATCCGGCGCGCGGCTACTTCCTGAACGACTCGGGCCCCATCTACCTGGCGCCCAACGTCAATGACCGCTCGCGCCCGCTGCACGACAAGATCCGCCAGTCGTGGGCGCTGGACTCGGTGTTCAACCAGCTGCCGGCCTCCTTCGACCGCAACAACATGGGCACCATCAACCGCATGCTGGCGATGGAGTTCCCGAACGACCAGCTGGCCTACACGGCCTATTCGCGCGACTACAACTACTCGCGCTTCTCCTACGAGCGCTTCTACACGCCCAATGACAAGGAGACGGTGCTCAGCTACTGGAAGCAGGATCAGGACAAGCTGGTCGCCGAGCTGAACCTCTACAACAACTACAGCTACTTCATCCCGCACGAGCGGGCGATCAACGCCAGCCACTGCAGCACGATCATCACCTTCGTCGGCGCGCACGCCTGCCAGAAGATGGAGAAGAAGTACTGGTACGAGTACGTCTCGGAGCCGTGGCAGAGCTACGCGTGCCACAGCGAGTTCGTGCCGATGGACGTCTTCCTGCAGCGCTTCATCAACGAGAACAAGCGCATCCGCATCTACGAGCCGGCCAACGGCTACAACGCCGAGGATCCCGGCATGGGCATCCTCGCGCCGCTCATCAACGGCGCCCTCGAGGGCTGAGTCCGGCTGACGCTGGCCCGGCACGTGGCGGAGGGCCGCCCTGCCCCCGGACATGAGGTCGGCCGCCTTTCCGGCGGCTGACCGCTCGGGTGCACCGGGTTGCCCTCCGCGCGTGCCGTCCCCAAGGGTACGGGGACGAGGTGGGCCATGAAGGTCATCGTCTTCGGTGCGACGGGTGGAACGGGTCGGGCCACGGTGCGCGAGCTCCTGGAGGGCGGTCACGAGGTGACGGCGTTCTCACGGCACGCCGACCAGCTCGGGCTCCCGTCGGAGCGGTTGCACCTCGTCTCGGGAGACGTCCTGCGCACCGAGGACGTGGAGCGCGCCGTGTCCGGGCAGGACGCGGTGGTGGTGGCGCTCGGGGTGAATGACAACCCGCTGAAGGTGCGGTTGCTCCATCGCTCGCGCACGCCCACCCACGTCTGCTCCGGCGGCACCCGCAACATCATCCAGGCGATGCACCATCAGAAGGTGCGCAAGCTCGTCGTGGTGTCGGCCTACGGGGTAGGGGAGACGCGCGACAAGCTGCCCTGGTTCTTCAAGCTGGCCTACCGGCTGCTGCTCAAGGAGCAGATCGTCGACAAGGAGCGCCAGGAGCAGCTCGTACGCAACAGCGATCTCGATTGGATCCTCGTCCAGCCGGTGGGGCTCACCAACGAGCTGCCTCGGGAAGACGTGTTGGCCTCTCCCACGGGCGAGGTGCGGCATCACACCGTTCCCCGCCGCAACGTGGGCCGCTTCCTGGCCTCGCTGGTTCCGGGGAACCAGTTCCTCCACCGGTCGGTCGCATTGTCGGGCTGAGGCCTACCGCCCGTAGCCGCCGCTCCGCACGTCGACGAGCTTGCCGTTCTCGAACACCGCCACCTGGATGAGCCGGTTGGGGCCGAAGTTGTACGTCCACTCCTCGATGGTCTTCTGGACGACCTGCTCGGTGGTGGTGGAGTCGGAGTCGTTCTTCCCGCCCCGCCGTTGCTTCACCGCGTCGGACTCGGTGCGGCTCTCCTTCGCCGCCGGCTCGCCACACTTCAAGAGGACGTCGGTCTTGGAAGCTCCGTCCGCGACGAGGTTGTTGCCGCAGCGCAGCGTGGCCGCGTCACCGCGGGCGGGAAGGAGGAGGAACGAGAGGGTCAGGGTCGCCAGCAGGGCTCGCATCGGACGTGCTCCGGGAAGGTCGGGCGGTGGATGAACCCGGCGCATGACGTCGGGGGCGCGAGGAAAATTCACTACCCCCCAGCACCATCACCTGTGCGACGGTGCGCCGCCATGACGACACGACCCTTTCGCATCCTGGGACTCCAACAGGTGGCCATCGGCGGGCCCGACAAGGCGCCCCTGCGCAAGCTCTGGGTGGACGTGCTGGGCCTCGAGCCCCACGGCACCTACCGCAGCGAGCGTGAGAACGTGGACGAGGACATCATCGTCGCTGGCGTCGGACCGTTCCGCGTGGAGGTGGACCTGATGCAGCCGGTGGACCCGAACGGGAAACCGCGCGTGCACGACCCCGCGCTCAACCACCTGGGACTCTGGGTGGATGACCTGCGCGCCGCGGTGGGCTGGCTCGAGGGGCAGGGCGTGCGCTTCGCTCCCGGCGGCATCCGCAAGGGCGCCGCCGGCTTCGACGTGACGTTCATCCACCCCAAGGGCAACGAGCAGTTCCCCATCGGGGGCGAGGGCGTGCTCATCGAGCTGGTGCAGGCCCCTCCCGAGGTCATCTCCGCCTTCGACACGCTGGCGAAGGCGTCGGCCGCTCACAAGCCGTAGGCCTCCAGCAGCCGGAGCCACACCTCGCTCACCGAGGGGAACGCCGGAACCGCGTGCCAGAGGGTGTCGAGCGTCACCTCGCCGGCCACCGCGATGGTGGCCGAGTGCAGCAGCTCCCCCACCTCGGGGCCCACGAAGGTGGCTCCGAGGATGACGCGCCGCTTCTCGTCCACCACCAGCTTCACCGCGCCGTCGTAGCCCTGGCCCAGCAGCGACGTGCCCGCCACCGAGTCCAGGCCCACCTGCACCGCGCGCACCGGGAGGCCTCGCTTGCGGGCCTCGTCCTCGGTGAGCCCCACCGCGGCCACCTGCGGGTGCGTGAAGATGATCTGCGGGGTGGCCCGCTGGTCCGCCCACGCCTCCACCTGCTTGCCCAGGATGTGGTCTCCCAGCAGCCGGGCCTGGTACTTGCCCATGTGCGTGAGGAGGTTGCGCCCGTTCACGTCTCCGCACGCGTACAGCCAGCCGCCGTCCACCCCCCTGGCGCGCAGCTGCCCGTCCACCTCCACCGGCTTGCCCGGCGTGAGTCCCACCGTCTCCAGTCCCACGTCCCGTGTGGCCACCTCCCGGCCCAGCGCCACCAGCAGCTCGTCCGCGCGCAGCGTGTCCCCCGTGTCGAGCGTCACCGTCACCTCGCCCTTGCCGCTCGCGCGGTGGACGCGCGTGGCCTGGGCTTTCGTGCGCACCGTCACGCCGCTCTCGCGCAGGGCCTTCTCCACCTGCTCGCGGGCGAAGGGCTCCAGGCGATTGAGGAGGTGCGGGCCTCGCTGCACCAGCGTCACCTGCTCGGCTCCCAGCTCACGCCACGCCTGGGCCAGCTCCACGGCCACCGCGCCGCCTCCCAGCACCGCCAGCCGCCGTGGAACGGATTTCGCTCCGGTGCCCTCTCGGTTCGTCCACGGGTGGGCATCGCGCAGCCCGGGGATGTCCGGTATCCGCGCCCGGCTGCCCGTGGCCAGCACCACCGCCCGGCGTGCCGTCAGCTCGCGCGTGCTCCCGTCTCGCAGTGTCACCGCCACCTTGCGCGGACCCGAGAGCCGGCCGTGCCCTCGCACCACCTCCAGCTTCACGTCTCGGGCCCACTTCTCCTGAGAGCTGTCGTCGTAGCCGAGGACCATCTCGTCCCGGTGCGCGAGCACCTTCGCGGCGTCGAGCGGCCCCTTCACCGCCTCGCGGACACCGGGCGAGTGCCTCGCCATCCAGTGCACCTCCGAAGGCCGCAGCAGCGCCTTGCTGGGGATGCAGGCCCAGAAGGAGCACTCACCGCCGAGCCGCTCCGTCTCCACCAGGGCCGTCGACAGTCCTCCCGCGGCCGTCCTTCCCGCGGCGTTCTCTCCGGCCGGGCCTCCGCCGATGATCACTACGTCGAATGCGTCCGCCATGTGCCCTCTCCGTGGTTTGGTTGCTCGAAAGCCAAGGAGTAGGGGCGAACGGGCGGCGGCACCATGCGTCTCGCGGCGGAGTGTTCATCCACCCGACGGCACTTCGTCCGGGCTGTTTCCGTCCGGTGCTGGACGGTTCAGGGAGATGCGTCCGGAGAATGCGCGGAGTCCGACGACGTTCAAGCGGGTGAGCGTCACCCGGCCCGGCGGGTCCGAGGTCCTACGGCTTCGAGTGGCTATGCCGGGACGGGGCGGCGGGGAGCCTTCACACGTCGGGGAGGCTCGGTTTGGCGGCCGCGTCCCTGCTTCGACCACACGTCGAGCATCAAGGAGACCACCAGCCCCACGATGGGCCAGAGCGTCCATTGCCCGTCGAACCAGTGCTGCACTGCCGAGTACCAGAGCAGCGTGGTAGGCAGGAAGATGAAGCCGAGGATCGGCCAGAGCAACGTGTCGAACATGCCGTGGAACCAGTCGGTGAAGAACCACAGCACGAGCATCACCAGTCGCGGGACGGCAAGCGCGAAGAGTGCAAACAGCACGGGCATGTTCGCCTCCAGTGGGGTTGCGAGGAGCCGCCAGGGGCCGGGGCCTGTCTGGCGGAACCGGGAAGCGGGACGTATGTCTCACCTACAAGCTGGGGAAGAGCCCTGGAGCCCGCCAGGCGTCGGCGGGGATTGGAGGACTGACGCCCCGTCGCCAGACAGGCCTCCCAGTCGCTCCAACAGGTAAGGACGATGTCCCTCGCGCCGCTCGCCTCACTGGCGGCCTCGCGTTTCCATTGCCACGTTTGCCTTGCAGAAGCCTTGGTGCAGGCGGGGGGTGTGCGATGAGCAGGGACGCCAGTCAGGGGGGCGGGTACCCACTCTCACCCCCGAGCGGTGGCGAGGACTTCGAGGAGGAGGGCTTGGAGGACTCCATGGATGCCTCCTTCGAATCCTTCATGAGGGAGGTTGCCCAGGCTCCCATGCCGCTGCAGTTGCCCAGGCCTGGCGAATGGCTGGGCGGCAAGGATGGCCACCGGTTCGAGATCCTCGAGAGGATTGGCATCGGGGGGATGGGGCAGGTCTTCCGTGCCCGGGACCATGAGCTGCAACGTGTGGTGGCGCTCAAGTTCCTGCTGCCCCGAGAGGAGCTGGCCGATCTGGCGTTGCTGGAGGCGAGGGCCATTGCCCGGCTGGATCACGAGCACATCGTCCGCATCTTCGACGTGAGCGAATGGACGCCCGTGCACCGGGGACAGCGCATCCCCTTTCTCATCATGGAGTACCTGGAGGGGGAGTCGCTGGCCGCGTTGATGCGGCGGGGCAAGGTGGAGCCGAAGCGCGCGCTGGAGGTGCTGGAGGGCATCCTCTCGGGCCTGGCCCACGCCCACGCCCACCACCTCATCCACCGCGACCTCAAGCCGAGCAACGTCTTCCTCACCGAGCAGGGCACGGTGAAGCTGCTCGACTTCGGCCTGGCGCACCTCACCGCGGCGGGTGGCCCTTCTCAAGCCCTGCGCCTGCCCACCGCGGGCACGCCCGCCTATATGGCTCCCGAGCAATGGCGAGGCGGCCCTCAGGATGCGCGCACCGACCTCTGGACCACGAGCGTGGTGCTCTACGAGATGCTGACGGGCGAGCTGCCCTGGCCGTACGTCACCCTCGAGCAGCTGCGCAACCGGGTGGTGTCGGACGAGCCCGCCCCCCTGCTGCACATGCGCCATCCAGAGCTGCCAGTGGAGCTGGAGGCCTTCCTGAGCACGGGGCTGGCCAAGGATCCGGAGAAGCGCTTCCAGTCGGCGCGGGAGATGGCGGAGGAGCTGCGGGAGCTGCGGCTCCGGCTCGGTTTCGTGCACGAGGCGCCAAGGGCCCGGGTGCCTCGGCGCCGGCAGGTGACCCTGGTGTGCTGTCTGCTCACGGGCAGCACCGGGCTCAACGGGCCGCTCGACCCCGAGACGATCAGCACGCTGGAGACGGCCTTCCACCGCAAGTGCGTGGACGTCATCCGGCGGCATGGTGGCTCCATCAACCTGTACCTGGGACGCCAGGTGCTCGCCTCCTACGGCAGCACCCAGGTGCGGGAGGACGACGCGGACTGTGCGGTCCGCTCTGCCCTGGTGCTGGCCCGTATGATCCCAAAGGCCCTGAGGCAGGCCCTCCCCCAGCTCGCTTCGAGCTCGTTGACAGTGAAGGTGGGGCTCCACACGGACCTGATGGTGTTGGGCGAGCACTCGCCGGACCCTCGGGGGCGGGCGGTGGCCATCCAGGGCGAAGCCCCGCAGGTGGCGGAATGGCTCGCGAGGCAGGCCGGGCCGGGAGAGGTAATCGTCAGTGGCACCACCTGGCGGTTGGTGCGCGGGAGCTTCGAGATGGAGTCGCGGGGGCCGCGCTCCTTCGAGGGGCTGGCCGGAACGACGAGCCGGAGACCTGGCGCGTGGTGCGCGAGCGCGCGGCCCTGTCCCGCTTCAGCCGGGCGCTCATCGCCCAGGCGCTCACTCCCCTGGTGGGCCGGGATGACGAGCTGCGGCGGTTGAGGGGCTTCTGGGAGGCGGCTCGCGCCGGTCAGGGAGCGTGTGTGCTGCTCACCGGAGAGGCCGGCATCGGCAAGTCCCGCCTCCTCCAGGAACTGGTCGCGCGGATACCTCCGAAGACCTCCTTCCAGATGCCATCCCAGTGCTGGCCACGCTACAGCGTCGGCGCGCTCCATCCGGGCTTCGAGGTCTTCATGCACCACCTCCTCCATGTCTCCCCGGAAAGCAGTCCGAAGACCCAGCTGTGGGAGCTGGAGATGCGGCTGACGTCGTTCGGCATGAGCCCGGAGCACGTGCAGGCCATCGGCCTCTTCCTCAATCTGCCCGTGGCCGACGATGCCGTGGTGCGCCAGCTCACGCCCGAGCGGCGCAAGGAGCTGATCTTCGAGGCGCTGGCGACCATGCTTCGGCTGCTGGCGATGGAGCGCCCGGTGCTCGTCACCGTCGAGGACATGCACTGGGCCGACTCCTTCCGGATGGAGCTGTTTGGTTACCTCCTCGAGCACATCGGGCAGTCGCGAATCCTCCTCGTCCTCACCGCCCGGCCCGAGTTCCAGCCGCCCTGGCCTCCACGGCCCTGGTTCCACCGGCTGGTGCTCGATCGGCTGGGCCCCGCTCTCGCCGGGGTCCTGGTGAAGGCGGCCAGCAACAAACCCCTGCAGGCGGAGCTGGTCCGCGAGCTGGCGAACAGGTCGGATGGCATTCCGCTCTTCATCGAGGAGCTGGTGCGGATGCTGCTGGAGCGGGGTGGAGAGGCGAAGCTGCCGAGCACCCTTCCGGTCACCCTGCACGAGTTGCTGCTGGCGCGATTGGATCTGCTCCCGACGCGCCAGCGGGCGCTGGTCCGATTGTGCTCGGTGGTGGGGCGTGACTTCTCCCTCTCCCTGCTCCTGGCGCTCACGCGCAGTGAGGAGGCCCCACTCAAGCGGGAGCTTGCCGGACTGCTCCAGGGCGGGCTATTCCAGGAGCGGCGGGACGGGTCGAAGCCCGGAGGGCCCGTGTACCTCTTCCGCCATGCGCTCCTGCAAGACGCGGCCTATGCGTCCCTGTCCTGGCGCGAGCGGCGGCACTACCACCGGCGCATCGCACGGGTCCTGCGGGAGCACTTCGCCCGTGAAATGGAGGCACGTCCCGAGGTGCTCGCGCACCACCTCACGGGGGCGGGCCATTCCGAGCAGGCCATCTCGTGGTGGCTCCGCGCCGGGCAGCTCGCCCAGACGCGCTCCGCCACCAAGGAGGCGGTGGAGCATCTCACCCAGTCGCTGACGCTGCTGCGGGGCCTGCCCGACGCCAGCCAGCGGACCGCCGAGGAACTGCGGATCCTCCTGGCCCTGGGCCTGCCCCTCTCCCTGCGGCACGGCTACGGCTCGCCCGAGGCGGAGCGGGTCTACGATCGGGCGTGGGCGCTCCTCGAGCAACTCGGTGATTCGCTCCCCTCACAAGAGCTGCCCTACGGGGGCTGGTTCGCCTGGCACTACGCTCGGGCGGAGCTCTCCCGGTGCCAGGCGCTGAGCGAGCGGCTGGTCCGCCTGGGCGAGCTCCACTCCATTCCGGATCTGCTCCTGCAGGGCAACCGGATGATGGCCTACTACTTCGTCGCCAGGGGCAGGCCCCGCCTCGCCTTGGAGTGCGCGGAGCGCGCGGTGGCCTTGTGCTCGCGGGCCGGCCACGAGCGCTCCTACCTCGAGACGGAGCTGCAATATACCGACCCGCGCGTCACCGCCCTGAGCTATGCGCCCGTGGTCTGCTCCCTGGTGGGACGGCCAGAGCGGGCCCGGCGGTATAGCCAGCAGGCCGTGGAGCTGGCGCAGCGCCTCGGCCATCCCCACACGCTCGCCCATGCCCTGACGTACACGGCGGTGGCCTGCGGGATACGTCGGGAGGCCAGGAGCGTCCTGGAATGGACGGAGCGTGCCATCTCCATCTCCAGCGAGCGCAGCTACGAGCTGTGGCGGGTGTGGTCATCCGACCTCCAGGGCTGGGCGCTCGCCGAGGTGGGACGGCCCCAGGAGGGCCTGGAGCTGCTCCAGCGTGAGCTCCAGCGCTGGCGGGGCTTCGGCCTCCGCATCGGTATCAGCTACCACCAATGCCTGCTCGCGGAGATCCACCTGAAGCTGGGCCAGAACGGGCAGGGGCTGTTGGCGCTGGAGGAGGCGCGGGCCTGGATGAGGAAGACGGGCGAGCGCTTCTACGAGGCCGAGCTGCATCGCCTGCGGGGCGAGCACCTGAAGGCACGCGGGAGAGCGCACGAGGCGCGGTATTGCTTCTTCCGGGCCCTGGCGGTGGCCCGCCAGCAGGATGCGGGCCTGTTCGAGGTGCGTGCGGCGGTGGGCCTCGCCCGCCTGCTGCTGGAGGAGGGAATGCCGGAGAAGGCCCGACACCTGCTGGGCTGGAGCGGCTCCGCGACCGGTACGATCCGCGCCAGGAGGCCCCCGACTTCGAGGACGCGAGGCTGCTGCTGGCGCGGCTCGCGGAGGGGGCGGGGATGGGCCATCCGGCCGACGTCTAGCTACCGAGCGAAGGGCCACCACTGGCGCCGGGTGAGCGCCTGGGCCGTGCCGAGACCGGCGGCGAGCGCCGCCAGCCGCAAGGTGACCTGCACCAGGTTGCTGGTGCCCGCAGTGTAGTCCAATTCGGCGAACCC
Source organism: Archangium lipolyticum (assembly GCF_024623785.1). Classification (NCBI taxonomy): domain Bacteria; kingdom Pseudomonadati; phylum Myxococcota; class Myxococcia; order Myxococcales; family Archangiaceae; genus Archangium; species Archangium lipolyticum. The sequence goes on along the minus strand of NZ_JANKBZ010000012.1, from coordinate 126,670 downwards.
CAACACGGCGCGGAAGGCCAGCACGCCGGGGACGAGCGGGATGAAGCCGGGAATGGTGAAGATGCTGATGGGCATGCGCAGGAAGTACGCGATGAGCTCGGACGTCAGGGCGATGCCGAACCCGGCGAAGAACATGGCGGCCTCGTGGGGCACGCTGGGGAAGAGCAGCAGCAGGCCGTTGCGCGTGGCGAGGCCCACGGCGCCCGTCAAGCCGCCCCACACCAGCGCGCGGCGGGGGACGTCGAAGAGCACGGCGAAACCGAGGGCGGCGGCGAAGCCCAGCAGGGTGGCGGCCCACAAGGAGGGCGGTGTCCGGGTGGTGAGCGCCAGGTGGGGGGCGGAGACGAGCAGTGCCAGGAACAGGCCGCCTCCGATGGTGCCGAGAATGAGCACGGCGGAGGTGGCCCGCACGATGCCGGGGAGAATGTCCCCGCGGAACAGGTCGGCGATGGAGCTGACCATGAGGACGCCGGGCACCAGGAGCAACACCGAGGCGGCCACGGCGAGGCCAGGCCCCGGGAGGCCCAGCAATCGCGAGCCCAGCAGCGCCAGGCCGGCGGACATCGCGGCGACCAGGAAGGTCATCGCCAGGCGGCCGACATGGTGGCGGACCAGCACCTCGCGGATGGCCTGTCCCACGCCAGCGGCGGCTCCCGCCACCAGGGCCTCGAGCGCGTGGCCTCCGAAGAGGAGCGCGAAGGCCGCGCAGGCGGCTCCCACCGAGAAGAGGGTGGTGAAGAGCCCATAGAGGCGGGGTTGGCTGGCGATGCGCTCCAACTCCGTGCGGAGCTGGGCCCGGGTGAACGCCCCGGAGCTCGCGCGCTCCGCGAGCTGGAGGATGGCGGCCACGCGATTGAGGTCGATGCCGGTCTTCACCACGCGCACGACCCGGGTGCGGTGCTGAGCCTGGGCGAGGGCGGAGGCGACGATGCCCGTGGGGGTGGCGTACACGTCCATCCGCTCGGCGCCGAGCGCGAGGCCGAAACGGACGATGGCATCCTCCACCCGGGAGGCATTGGCGCCGCTCTCCACCATGACCTGCCCGGCTCGGAGCGCCACCCCGAGCACCTCCCCGAGCTCCAGGTGGCCGAGCCGAGGCTGCTCCGCCCGGGGCGCTGGCTCCCGAGGGGCCCGGGGTGGAGGACGTGGGGCCCGACCTCGGAAGAAGCGGGGAGGGAGGTGGAGCAGGGAAAGCATGGGGGCGGGTTCCGGGAAGAAAGAGGGCGACGCACCTCGCACGCTGTTGTCGCCACCCGGTGACGGCAACCCATTCCGCCGGGACATGGCGTGTGGTTGGCCCCATGGCCGCTTCGACTGCGACGGCAGGACTGCCCGTGGGCCATCGTGGGAAGGTGCATCGGCGTCCCATCACCATCGCCCCGGGTCCCAGCGGAGCCTTCCCGCAGGAGCTACGTGGCTCGGACGGCGTGATCGCCCTGCCTTCGACGGCGAAGAGGGATTACCGGGTCTTCTTCCGGCCACCGCGCTCGGCACCGCCGGCATCGTTGAATCCCGAGACGACCATCCCGAGCGTCTGCGCCAGCATCACCGCCGTCTCCACGGGAACGCGGGTGCCCTTGAGGCGGTTGCGCGCCGGGTCGAGGAAGGCGCCCACCGTGTTCTCGAAGTTCGTCCGGGTGAGCGTGCAGCCCCGGAAGTTGCTGCCCGTGAGGTCCGTTCCGGTGAAGTCCGAGTCCGTCAGATCCAGATCGAAGAAGTTCGCCTCCTGGGCGGTGCAGCGCAGGAAGGAGGTCTTCCTCAAGCTGAGGCCGACGAACGAGGTGTAACGCAGGACGCACCCCTCGAACGCCAGCTCCGGGTTGGGCGACACGCTCGTCCAGTCGATACCCATCAGCTTCGAGCCCTCGAAGCGCACGTCCCGCAGCGCCGTCTGCGAGAACTGCGCGCGGGTGAGATCGCACCCGTTGAAGACGCACGCCTCGAGCACGGTCCTCTTCCAGCCGCTCTCCTGGAACTGGCACCTCTCGAAGGTGCACTTGTAGAACTCCTTCTGGCCGAGGTCGTGGCCCTGGAGATCCAGGTCGGCGAACGTCTCGTTCTCGAAGGCGTCCTCTTTCGCGAGCCGTTGCTCGGCCGTCAGGGTCCTGTCGGGTTGTGTGGACATGGGGGTGCTCGGACTCAGTGGGCGGGAGGCCTGTGGCTTCCCGTGGTGAAACGGCGCAGATCCGCGCGGAGTGTCTCGTTGAAGCGGAAGGGTTCTGGACAGCCCTTCGACTCGCAGACGGCCAGGTAGTCGTTGAAGAAGGCGAGCGCGCCTCGCGAGGAATAGCCGCGCAGCCGCTCGGGGCCCAGGGCTTCCTCCAACGTCCGGGCCATCTGCGCGCCCACCCGGACGAAGAGCCAGTCCTCACGCGGCTCGTGGGCGGAGCGGATGCGCTCGAGCGTCGTGTTCGGGGACTTCGCGATGGCGGTCGCATCGAGCAGCCTCGTCACCTGCTCGAAGGCCTCCGGGAGTCCGCCCGTCCCGGGCAGGGTCCCCGGCCCTCGCGAGGCCCACTGGTGGTACGCGAGCCCATAGCCGTAGATGCGGCCCAGGGCCTCGTTCACCACCGCGTCCACCGAGGTCTGGAGGCGCGCGCTCAGCCGGGGGCCTCCGTCCTCGAGCAGCAACTCGATGATGCCGAGCGCGATGCGCCGCAGCGACGCGGCCTGGCCCTCCACGTTGCTCGCGAGCGCGATCGCCACGTCCTCCCCGGGCAGCAGCAGCAGCAGCGTCGACGTCTCCGGCTGCGCCCCCGCGTGCGCCACCACGTAGTGGCCTCGGACCGGGTACGTGGCGAAGCCCATGCCGTAATCCGTGAGGTGCCCGTCCCGGGTGCTCATCGGCGTCTGCATCCGCCCCGTGCTGTCGCGCGACACCAGCCGGTAGTCGAGCAGGGCCCCTCCGAAGGCGAGCAGATCCTCGATCGACGCGCGCGTGCCTCCGCCGGCGAAGCGGCCGGACACGTCGACGACCTTGGAGGGCACCCGCTGTCCGTCCCGGAGGCGGTAGCCCGCGGCGTGGTGCTCGTCGCGCGTGCGGCGATCATCCAGGCTCGCGTGCTCCATGCCGGCGGGTCCGAAAACGTGCTCCCGCAGGTACTCACCATAGGACTGGCCCGACACGGCCTCGATGGCGGCGCCGAGCAGGTTGTACGCCCAGGTGCTGTAGATGAAGCGCGTGCCGGGTTCGGCCTCCAGGTCGTAGCCCGAGACGAGGGCGACCGCGCCCGCGGTGTCGAGCGGCCCGGTGTCATGGCTCGGGCCGAAGCGGCCGTAGTTCGTCACGCCCCCCAGGTGTCCGAGCAGCTGCCGCACCGTCACCGGCCAGCGCTTCTCCGGCCACGCGGGCACCAGCGTGTGGACGTCGGCGTCCAGGTCGATGAGTCCCCGCTCCACCAGCTGCAGCACGGCCACGGCGGTGAAGGACTTGGTGATGGAGGCCATCCGCCAGGTGGTGCGCGAGGTCGCCGGCAGGCCCCGGGCCGCGTCGCGCAGTCCGTAGGCGCCCACCCAGCGCTGGCTCCCCCGCAGGACGCCCACCGCGAGTCCTACGTGCGGCTCCCGGGCGAGCTCCGCGCGGATCAGCGCGTCGAGGGCCCGTTGCTCCTCCTCGGAGAAGGGCCGCTCCACCTCGGGCGCGGAGACCCGCGGCGGCTCGCACACCGCCATCCCCGGCGGCGCCGCCCAGACCGTGAGGCCGAACAGGAGGAAGGGGAGACACCAGCCCTTCACCACGAATCCCTCCGGGGTCCGTACCCGGCGTGTGTCTCGGCGGCTCTGTCGTGGTGATTCATGTGGCGCGTGCGGTTGTGCTCCCACCGTTACCCGATGTCGAGCGGGAGGGCACCTGGGGAGAAAAAGGACAACGCGAGGCGTTGATTGTCCCTTTTCTCCACGGCCTCCCGGGTCTCTCGTGGGATGTCACAAATGGAACAGGGCTTGCTGGGGCGTGACGGGTTTTACCACCCAAGTTCATTGGAACGCCAAGTTCCTGGAGACTCACGCACCATGAATCGACTGTTCAATCCCCTGATGGCCGCGTCGGTGGTCCTGCTCGCTTCCGCCTGCGCGAAGCTGGAGCGGATCGAGGTTTCTCCGGCGAAGGTGGAGCTCGCCGAGGCCGGCCAGTCCGTCACCCTGTCCGCCCGCGGTCTCACCGAGGACGGCAAGCCCGTGGAGAAGGCGGAGTTCGAGTTTGCTTCCAGCGACGCGCAGGTCGCCACCGTGGATGCCACGGGCAAGGTGACGGCCGTGAAGAGCGGCTCGGCCTCCATCACCGTGAAGTCCGGTGAGAAGAGCGCCTCGGCTCCCGTGGAGGTGGTCATCCCCTCCGCCATCCTCATCAAGGGCGCGCCCTTCACGCTCACGGGCATCGGCTCGCAGGCGGTGGTCGAGGCCGAGGTGCAGGATGACGCCGGCCGCCCCGTGAAGGACGCGAAGCTGGAGTACGCCGCCGCCGACGCCAACGTGGTGGAGGTGAGTGGCAATCAGCTGGTGGCCAAGGGCGTGGGCACCGCCTCCGTGACGGTGACCTCCGGCAAGCTGAAGCAGGCCTTCGACGTCACCGTGAAGCTGCCGGACGTGGAGGCGGTGGCCTTCGAGACCGTGCCGGCCACCCTGAAGGTGGGTGAGAGCGCCTCGCTCGCCGTGGTCGCCAAGGCCACCGACGGCGCCGCCATCCAGGGCGTCTCCTTCACCTTCACCACCAGCGACGAGAAGATCGCCACCGTGGACGCCACCGGCAAGGTGACGGCCGTGAAGGCGGGCGCCGTGACGATCAAGGCCGAGGGTGGCAGCAAGGCCGCCGAGACGAAGCTGACCATCAAGAAGAAGTAGGCGGTACCTCCGCCCGCTCCTCCGCCTGGCGGTGGGGGCGGGCGGGCCCGGTGGCCGCGCGGCTACTTCGCGGCCACGAACTCGAAGGAGACCTGGGCCTCCTCGCCTTCCTTCACCGTCACCTGGGCCGTCTTCGCGCCGAGCGTCTCGTGCCAGGCCTCCAGGGTGTACGTCCCCGGCGGCACGCCCTGCAGGGAGAAGGCGCCGTCCTCGGTGGAGGTGGCGAAGTAGGGGTTCGGGTTCACCACCACCCAGGCCGTCATCCACGGGTGGATGTCGCACTTGAGGCGGATGATCTCCGCGTCCTGGGGAGGCCGGGCCTCGCGCGTCTTGAGGGGCGGCTGGGTCACGTTGAAGAGCTGCTTGCCGCCCGCCAGGCCCCGCACGTTGTGCAGCGTGCCGTCGCTGTTCATGAACACGAGCGGCTGGCCGATCACCGCGCCCTGTACGCGCGGCTGGTAGGTGCACCGGTTCTGGTCCACCACCACCATGGAGCTCGGCGGAGTGGTGGGCTGGCCGGGCACGTTGCCCTGCACGCGCACGAGGACGTTGGCCAGCTTGCCCTCCCGCACCTGCACGGGCTGCTCCACCAGGTCCATGCCGTCGCAGTTGGGATCCGTGCCGGGGGTGATGGGGGTGGCGGCGGGGGGCTTGCCCTTGAAGGTGACGACGCCGCGCACGGTGCCGCCGCCCTTGGGGGCCTGGGCGGCCTCTTCCTGGGGCAGGGGCGTGTCGGCGGGCAGGGGCGCGGCCTTGATGGAGGCCTCGGCCGGGGCCTGGGGGACGGCGGGGGCGGCAGGGGCCTCGTCCTTCTTGCAGCCCGTCAGGGCGGAGAGTCCCACGGCACCGAGTACCGTCAGGCCCAACGTACGCAGCTTCATCTGTGCAGTCTCCTCACACTGTCGGTCCGCGTGGGGGGAACGCGAACCTGGGTGGGGAAGGTCCGCGTCTGTCGTAACAGAAAAGCGGGTCGGTGAGCCAATAGGTAGGGCCTGGGAAGGAGGACGTGCTCGGGTGCCTCCCGAGGTAGCAGGCCGCTGTTCAGTCCCGCGGCTCCACCGCGCGTGGCGTCGCGCGCGTGCTGCGGAACCCGCGCCAGCGCACATAGCGGGTGAAGTCGCGCACGAAGGACTCCGGGGACAGTCCGATGGTGGCCTCGAAGGCCTCCGGGAAGTTCTTCCCGCCCTTCATCTCGCGCAGGAGGGCGCGCACCGAGTCCTCGCCGTAGCGCTGGAGGAGGAACGCGAAGGCCTGGTGGGCCACGCCGTAGAGGAGGTTGGCGTCGTCCCGGTACAGCTCGGCCGGGTTGCGCAGGGGCTCGCTCTGGGGGAAGCGCTCCAGGTGGCGGGCGATCTCCTCCAGGGTCACCCAGCGGTAGGACTGCTCCGCCGTGTACGAGGCCATGCCCTCGCGGAACCACAGGGGGATCTGCTTGCGAGACCAGCCGAGCCGGTCCGCCGAGAGCTGGTACATCAGGTTGTGGGTGAGCTCGTGGAGGATGAGCTCGTTGAGCTGCGGCTGGGTGGCGCCGGCCACGCCCCAGGTGGAGGGGGCCTGCACGAGCAGCTCGTCATAGCGGCCCCAGGCGCGCAGCCAGTCGACGCCGTGCTGCTGGGTGGCGGCCTCCAGCGACGCATGGTCGGGCATCACCTTGAGGGTGATGGGCTCGCGCAGCGTGCCCCAGCGCTCGAGCCGGGGCAGGGCGTGCTCCACGGCCCGCTGGAGGCGGGCGGCGTCCTTCGCGTCGGCGCGGATGAACTCGATGCGGTACAGCCCGGAGGGGCTCGCCATGGAGGACTCGAGGGCCGCCTCGGGCGTCGCCAGCCTCCTGGGTGAGGCACATGCCGGGAGGAGCAGCAACACCCCCATCACCACCACCCGCCCCACGCCTCCCAGCCCACTGCCATCGCGCATCGAGAGCCTCATTCCACGTCCAACCAGCGGAGCACCGTGCGGCCCACGTCCGCCACGGTGGCCAGGGCCTTCAACCCGGGCGCTGGCGGACCGAAGTAGAGCACGGGGACGGGATTCAAGGTGTGTGAACGGGTAGTCAAGTCCTCCACGTTCCCATGGTCGCTGCACACCAGCACCCGCGCGTCGGGGGGCCGGGTGGAGATGACGGCCCGGGCGAAGGCGTCGAAGGTGTCCAGGGCCTCGCGGGCGGCGGCGAAGTCGCGGGCATGCCCGGCCTCGTCGGCCAGGTAGTGCTCGAAGAAGGTGAAGTCCACCTCGCCGGCCACCCGCCAGAAGACCTCGGCGGCCTCGGCCGGGGTGCGCTGGGGGACGGCGGTCATGCCCTTCGCCCGGGCCCGCTCGCCGGTGATGTCATGGGTGAGGCCGTGGCCTGCCTGGGCGTCCTCGAAGGTGCGCAGGGCGATGTCACCGGCGGTGAAGGCCAGGGTGGTGGCCGAGGCCTTCAGGCGGCGCAGGGCGGCCGGGGGCAGGGTGAACTCGGGGCCGCTGGTGGAGGGGCGCCGGTGGAGCTTGAGCGCGTCCAGGTAGGCCACGGGGTAGCTGTTGGCGAAGGTGGCGCTGCGGCCCGCGGTCACCAGGCGCTTGATGATGGAGTGCTGGGAGAGGATGTCGCGCAGGGGCTTGTCCGGGTAGCCCAGCACGTGGCGGCCGATGAGGGTGGGGGCGGGCTGGCCGGTGAGGATGGCCGTCTGGTTGGAGGCGGACTGCGGGCGCCCGGCGACGCCGAAGGTGGTGTCCACCGGGAAGCACTGGCCGCCCTCGGGGAGGGGAGCATCGGGGGCGTCCTGGAACCGGGAGAGGAGGTAATCCCTCCCGGCGAGGGGGTTCTGTTCCGGCTCGTTTCGTCCAATGCCAACACCATCGATGAACAGGACCGCGACGCGCATGACGCCCGACTGTATCCTCGATGGGAGACCCCCATGGCCCTGCACGGCGATTTCTCCAGCTTCCCCCTGCCCGAATTGCTCCAATGGTTGGATAGCTCCCGGAAGACGGGAACGCTCCAGCTCCTGTCCTGGGAAGGAGGCGAGCGAAAGCTCTTCCTGCTCTCCGGGCAGGTGCTGGCCGTGGCCCACGAGGGGCTGTGGGGGAGGGTGGCCCGGGTGCTCTCGCTGGCGAAGCTGGCGGATGGCGCGGAGGTGCTGGCGGCCCTCAAGGCGCTGCCGCCGGGGGGCGAGGACGTGGACGCCGTCCTCCGGGCCCACAAGGTGGAGCCGAAGCTGGTGCGCGAGCTGGTGCGCGAGGAGATGTTCGGCTCCATGGTGGACCAGACGCGGGGAGGGCATGGCGCCTTCCACTGGACGGAGGACCTGGACCGCGGGGGCGAGGAGTGGGCGCCCTGTGAGATGAGCCTCCGGGAGCTGCTCTTCGAGTCGCTGCGGTGGGTGGACGAGCAGCCGGACGTGGACCGGGTGCTGCCCGGGGACGCGTTGACGGTGCGCTCGAAGGTGCAGCCGAGCCCGCGCCAGCCGCTGCTGCACCGGATCCTCCTGACGATGTGCGCGGGAGGGCAGAACCTGGGGCGGCTGCGGCTGTCACTGAGCCTGTCGCGCTCGTCGGTGACGCGCCGCGTGTTCGAGCTGCTGAGGGCGAAGCATGTGGAGGTGGAGGGGGCGCCGGAGGTGGTGGTGGATCCGGTGACGGACATGCTGGAGAAGGGCGCGGTGCTGGTGCGCGAGGGGCAGTACGACGCGGCGGAACTGGTGTGCGCGTCGCTGCTGGCGAGTGACCCGGCGGACCGGCGGGTGCGCGAGTTCGCGCGGATGGTGCAGAGCGAGCACGTGGCGGCGCTGTACGCGGAGCTGCCGCCGCTGGCGGTGCCGGTGATGAGGCCGGATCCGGAGGCGCAATCTCTGCTCAAGCAGGAGGAGCGTCAGTTGGCGGGGCTGGTCAACGGCTCATGGGACGTGTCGACGCTGGTGCTGGCCAGTCCCGCGCGCGAGCTGGAGACGCTGAAGACCCTGGCCAAGCTGATGCGGATGGGATTGTTGCAACTGCGCTAGTACGATCCGGTAACGGCGGAGCCGCCCCAACTCGGGACCGGAGGCACATCCCCACCTATACGCCACGACGGATACGCTCAGTGGCAGAGGACGAGCTCGGGGTACAGCGGCGAGGGCGTGTCCAGCAGTGGCTGCGGCTTGCCGAGCAGGTGCTGGTCGAAGAACGCGTTGACGTAGGCCCGGGTGATGGCCTGGGTGCGCTCCCCGGTGGTGCTCGCGCCGATGTCGACGCCGAGCTGGTCCGCGACCAGCCCGACGTCGGTGAACGACGCGTGCACCGTGCCCGCCACCTCGAACCAGCGCTTCCATCCGGTCATCTGCTGCCAGTCCCGTTCCCAGTGCGTGTTCACGCCGGGCTGGCACAGGGTGGGCGTGAGCTGGTGGCTCAGGAACATGAACGGCCGGGACAGCCCGGGGGCGAGGAGCGGGGTGTCCGTGTCGCCGTCGATGTCAATTCCGGCCCGGATGCGGGACTCGTTGACCATGGTGGGAATGGTGCTCGCGCCACCCACGGAGTGGCCGGCCATCCCGATGCGGGACGGATCGATCAGGTACGCGCCACGCCACTTCGAGCGCGGCCCGGTCAGGGCGTCCAGCACGAACGACACGTCGGCCGCCCGGCCCTGTTCCAGCTTCTGCCAGAACTCCAGGTCGTGCGGTATGTCGCACGAAGCACACCCGGTGACGTGCCCGTCGGGGAAGCTGGTGGCGAGGGTCTCGTAGGTGTGGTCGACCACCGCCACGACGTAGCCGTGGCTCGCCAGGTCCTCGGCCAGTGAGCTGAGCGTGGCACGGGGCTTTTTGTAGCCCGGCGACAGCACGACGAGCGGCAGGCTGTGCGCGCAACCGGCCGGCCACGCATCGCGGACGGAGTTGGTCCGCGTCGTGCTCAGCAGCTCGGGTGGCACGTCGGGGATGCCAGTGTCCGCGATCAGTGCCGCCGACTCCTCCGGGGTCATGTACCGCGCCTTCGGACCGTTCGCCCAGGTCGCCGGGTAGAAGAGGGAGACCATCAACTCCCGGTAGTTCACCGATGGCACCCACGGGTCGGGGCGCGAGGTGTCCTTCAGGTACAGGGAGGTGGTGCCGACCGGCTGGCGGCCGGTGGGTCTGGGGAGGTGGGGCGCCGTGTCCGCCGTGGCGGGCGATGCGAACAGGGCAAGGAACAGCACTGTGACGGCCGTGAGATGACGCATGGGTGTCATTTCCTTCAGGAAAGGTGGCGGTGGTGCCGCACCTGCCGGACCCGCTGCTGGTACGGCAAAGACAGGCATCCGCTCGTGGAACACCGGCCCCGCCTCGAACAGTCACCGGCCCTTCGTCTTGCGGTAGCCGGAACCGGCCTCGTTCCAGCCGCTTGTGTACAGGATGAAGCGGCTCAGTGACCTTCGCACGCTACGTCTTTCCTGTCGCGACGGGGACGGGCGAGGAATTACGACGGCGCCGACGCGGCCCGATACGACAAGTAGTCGCGGGCAGGTGTCTGTCCGACATATCCCAACTCACTGCCTCTCTCCTCGAGCCAGGGCGGCCAGGGCAGGGGTGTGCCCCAAGGGGTTGCACCGTCCGGCCAGGGCGCCGTCCCCGGCCCACATCCCTCGGAGCCCGGCCCCTCAAAAGGACGCCATCCGCGTGGGGGTGGACCCCCGTCGTAACGCTTGTGCAGGGCGACACGAGTACGGCCGTGGCGCGCACTCCGTCCCGAAGGCGCCCGCGCGCTGCAACCCAATCAGGGGGCTCTTCGTCTGCCGCACCTTGTTGGCTCCGATGGGCTGGGTGCTGTCCTTCACATCGGTGTGCGCCTCGATCACAAGGCCGAAGTCCTGCCCAAGACGCCAGAGCACATCGGGATGTTGGCGGGCATGACGAGGCGCCGGAATTTGGACCGGAAGTCGTCGTAGCGCGAGCCACACTCACTACGTCGAACCAAGCCTCATGAGGACTTCGGCAACTCCACCCGGGTGATGCGGGTTCTCGTTGAGCATGGTGTGGAAGCCACACTTCTCGAGGACGCGGATCGACGCGAGGTTGTGGAGAGCGACCCACGCATGAAGCGGCCGGGCGGGCTCGAGCACGAGAAACTCAGAGAGGGCCCGAGTGGCGATGCCTTTGCCCCAATGCTCGCGACCAATCCAATAGCCGACGAGGCGCCTGGCATCCTGTTCCCAACTGCCGATGTACCCAACGACCACGCGGCCCATGACGATGGTGCGGGTGACGTTTTCAGGGCGGAGAACCTTTGTGCGCCAGTGGGTCATGAACGCGTCGCGCTCCCGCGATGGAAATGCGGCCATGCGCAGCGCTTCTGGGTCGCGCTGGTGTTCGAAGAAGATGGGAAGGTCCTCATCTGTGACGTTGCGGAGGATCATTCTGAAAAGGCTCCGTCCAGTCTGCGCCCCGAGGGAGGTCGCGAGGCGAATGGCGGAAGGGTTCTATCTTGTTCGGGCATGACGAAGCGCGGGAACTTGGACCGGCCTCACTCACCAGCAGGGTGAGGCGCCAGCGTCGCTGGGACCCTGGGGCCCTTCTATTGTGGGGGCGTAGTCACAAGCAGAGAAGACATTTGAACGTCCGCGGCGACGGTGTCTCGTTGAATTTGCCTTGACAGCTTGCCGGCCTCGCAGCCGATGATTTTGCTAGGAGGAGCCTCACGATGACCATCACCATCACCGCCTTCGAACGTTCGCCCGACGGCGGCAAGGGGCTGGCGCGTGACACGCGCGTTCGCTGGGCGCTTGAAGAAGTGGGCCAACCTTACGAGGTTCGCCTTGTTTCCTTCCGTGCGATGAAGGAGCCCGCGCATCTGGCGCTTCATCCTTTCGGCCAGATTCCGACCTATGAGGAAGGCGATCTTGCGCTGTTCGAGACAGGAGCGATCGTCTTCCATATCGCCCAGCGCCATGCGGGCTTGCTGCCGGACGATGCCAATGCCCGGGCGCGCGCGATCACTTGGATGTTCGCCGCGGTCAACACAGTGGAGCCGCCGATCCTTGAGCTCGGAACCGCCAAGCTCCTCGAGGGCGACAAGCCTTGGAATAAGGAGCGCATGCCTCTGGTCGAGGATCGCGTGCGCGGCCGGCTGAAGCAACTATCTGCTCGCTTGGGCGATGCCGACTGGCTCGACGGTGCGTTCAGCGCGGGCGACCTGATGATGGTGTCGGTGCTGCTCAGGCTGAAATCATCGGGCATTTTGGATGAATTTCCGAACCTGGCCGCCTATGTCGCCCGCGGCGAAGCGCGGCCCGCCTACAAGCGGGCTTTCGCCGCTCAATTGGCGGTTTACACCGGAGAGCCACCAATCGGTTGATTGAGGTCTGTCCTGGGCTCGAAGTCGTCATCCGAGTTTTCGGGCGGTTTCGCCCGCGCGTGGCGCTCGATGAGGAACGCCGGTACGTCCGCCGCGTGATCGCTCGATTGGCCGCCGGGGCCAGGGAAGCCGGCTGAAGGATCCCCCTCGAGCCGGCCCCTGGAGATCAGGCCGGGAGCCTGAGCAACGGCTCCACGGCCCAGGCGGTCCTCAGGACGGCAGCTCACCTGATTCCTGCAACTCCTTGAGCACGTCCAACACGGTGGAGCGCATCTCCTCCATGATCGTCTCGATGAAGGGGCGCCCCTGGAGATCCTCGGCGATCCATGGATCCATGATCACCGACCGAAGCACGCTGATCTTCCCTTCGGAGGGGCCGATGGGGGTGGAGGTGCCCAGCAGCCGCCGCTGGTAGTCCTCGAAGAAGGCCTTGCCGTAGTCCGCTTCGATGAAGTCCGTGGTGCTCACCAGCAGCTGGTAGCCGTAGATGTCCCGGCCATCCGCCTTGACCCCTAGCCTGTCGTAGATCTTCCGGTTGAAGAGGTTGACCAGAGACATGTCGGGGTTGAGCCCGCCGGCCGTCTTGAAGTTGAAGGCGTAGGTGACGATGTTGAGATCCGCGCCAATCTCACGCAACAACTCCAGATCCTCGCCCTCCGCGGTAGAGAAGAGGCTCGCGCTGCTCTTGCCTCGGACCACGTGCCGCAGGCGCTCCAGCGCCTGACTGGTGCCTCCGTAGCGCTCCATGAGGGACGGCGGGAGTTGGAAGCGCGGCCCGGGAACCACCACGAAGGGGTCCGAAGGCTCATTCATCAACAAGAGCCCGGCGTGGAACATCTTGCAGTTGTACAGGGCTCTGCCGAGGATCTGCCCATAGCCACGCTGATCCGGCGGGATCACCGCGTGGCTGAGGTACACGCCCGCGGCGGCGGCGCCGGGCTTGGAGCCCTCCACGCCGTACTTGCCCACGGTGAGCTCCTCCTGGCCGCCGGCCGTGTTGATATACGGGGCCTCGAAGGCCACCAGGCTGCGCATGGCGCCATTGCGGTAGCACATGGCGCCCGCCGGATAGGGCAGGTAGCCCGTCTTGTGGGGATCCAGGGTGACGGTGTCCGCCTGTGATAGGCCCAGGTACTGCTCGGTGACGTAGGTGCTCAGGGAGAGCGCTGGAGTAGGACCGGCGGTCCGCATGCCCTGCGGCGGCTCGCGCAGCAGCGAGGCGAAGTAGCCGCCCCAGGCTGCGTCCGCGTGCACGCAGAACTCGATATCCGCCGGACGGTACTTGTCCCGCCGCAGGGCCAGGACCTTGGCGAGCGGGTCTACCAGCCCCTCCTCCGTGGTGCCCAGCACAGCCACCACGGCGATCACCGGTCGGCGTTCGGCCAGACACTGATCCAGCTTCGCCTCCAGGCGTGCCACATCCATCCGGCCCTCGACGTCCAGAGGGATGCTGTACATGTGGTCCGCGCCCAACCCCAGGATGGCCGCGGCCTTGGGCAGCGAGTAGTGCTTGGAGCCCGGCACCAGGAACACGGGTGAGCCCACCCCGTTCAGGTGACGGCGGGTGAACTCGACGAGCCCCAGATCCTGCAGTGTGTAATCCGACACCAGCTGGGTGAGTCTGGCCACGGTGAGGCCGTGCGAGGCGCCATACTGCTGCTCGATGCGGGCCGGGATGCCCAGCACCTCGTCCACCCCCAGGTTCAGCGCCCGCCAGGTGTCCAGTTCCACCAGAAGCGCGCTCCGGCCCGAGGGCAAGGTGACCCGGAAGTCCTTCAACGGGGCCAGTTCAGGCCTCTCATGGATGGCCGCCTGGAGCGAGAGCGGATAGAACTTCAGGTTGCGCGCGGCCCACATGGCCTCGATGTTGGCGGTGGTGCCACCACTGGTGAGGTGGCCCCAGGGCTTGATCCCCTCGTGCTCGGGGAAGGCGAGCATGCGGCAGAGATCCTGTCCAACGCGCACCTCCAGCACCGTGGTGAGGGGCGAGGCCTCGAGCGCCACGTTGTTCTGGTTGTACATCATCGCGGCGAAGTACCCGGCCATGCCAGGGATCGTCTGATCCCACGTCATGTGTCCCTGGTAGCGCATGCTGAAGAAGGGGGCGGACTTCTTGAGCTCTGCCAGGAGCGTGTCGAACTCGGTGTGGAGCGTGTCCAGCGCCTGCAGGTAGCCCGGATCGCGCTTGATACTCTGGGTGATGGCAGGGGGATCGCTGGGATGGAAGTTGCGGCGCCAGAAGGCGTGATCGCGCAGCGCCTCCACGACGAGCTGCTCGAAGAGCTCGGCATTCTCGGCGCGGGGCCCGAGGAACCAGGCCTCCACCTGGCGGCCTCCTGGAACGGCGGGGGCCTCGCGGGGCTGAGCCGTGACCTGGAATCGGTGCGTCAGTTCATTGGAGCGCAGTCGCTTCTGTAGCGCGTCCCTCAAGGACTCGGTGGCTGCACCGCCATAGTTCGGATGGAACTTCTCGCTCATGACTCCTCCTTACGGCGCGCACTCTAGGCCCAGCGCCCAAGAGCTGTCATGGATTCCGAAGACGGTGTCCGGAAACAGTGTCAAATTTCAGGTCATGTGGAGGGTGCTACCATAGCGGTCAGGTGGGAAGGTGAATGCCCACCTGGGCGGAGGTGGATCCGGGATGGCGGACGGCCAAGACGAATTCCTCGCGCCCAGACGCGGAGGAATGAACGTGGTCTTGAATGCAATCGTGGAGCGTTTCACGCAGCGCAGCCCCGTGACGGTGATGGTGCGCCGCACGCTCGAGCATGCCCTGAGTTCGCAGTGGATTGATGAGGTATTTGAAGCACAGAGGGACAAGCAATAGACCGTCTCGCTGGCGGCGCTCTACGACAAAGTCAATCGCACCGAGCCCCAAGTCGTGCGAGCGCTGGTGCAAGGGAGCGCGCAGAGACTGTTATCCGTGGTGCGGCCCATGAAGAAGGGCTACCAGGCAGGATTGATCCAAAGTCCGTAGGAGAGGTTTTGAAGAACGAGAATGCCGAACCCCAGAGCACTGTTCACCGAGGCGGAAGTCGATAAGTTCGATGTCGGGGCTGCCGTTGACCATGACCGGAGATATGACGACGTTGCGTATTGGCGGATTCGCGGCAGAGAGCAGCAGTTGATGGATTCCCTGGGAGGGGCCCGCGCTGACACCGGAGAGCCTTATCGCACCGAGACTGCCGTGCGCGGCGTGGCGAAAGACAATCCACGAGGCAGAAGGTTCCACGACGCCGCCTCGGCGTTGTGGGGCCAACTTCACCCTTGCACGGCATATTAGGGATGCCGCGGATCTACAAACCGGGTCGTTCTTGAGAGTTCCTCTTGCTGACGGCTCATTCGCCTACGGCAGAGTGCTCAAGTTGCCGCATGATGCCTATTACGATTACAGGACGAACACTCCGGACTCCGACCTGGAGCGGATCGCTTCCAAGCCCATCCTCTTCAAGATTGCTGTCCGCCATCTGGAGGAGAGGGCGTGGGAGCTCATCGGGTGGAGGGAACTCGAGGAACAGTTCTCCCAACCGAGCGTCCAGTTCATGCAGGAAAGAGAGGAAACCGGCCGAGAAATCTCCTGGCTTCCACCGAGCAGCCGCCTCGCGGAACGCCTCGACGAAAGCACGAGACTGTTCACGTAACTTCCGCAGGGCCTGGGGCAAGGATGCATGCCCCAACGGCCGCGGGCTGCGCTCGAGGCGCTCGGGCCGGGTATGTGGATGCTGCGCCTGTACGGCCCGTGCCCCCAAAACTGGCTTGCCCCGTGCATGCCGCCAGTATCAGTGCAGGGTGACGTGTCCAGGCGGTGGGGACGCATGTGGGTTGCTTCTGACCATCCGGCCGGAGAGGCTGTCCACCATGTCGCGTGTCCTCGCCGCCCTCGTGGCCCTCTCCACCCTGTTCGCCCTGCCCGCTTCCGCCAAGGCTCCGAAGCTCACGCTGTTCATCAGCGTGGATGCCCTGGGCAGCGACCTGCTCCTGCGCAACCGTCCGCGCCTCACGGGGGGTCTGGGGCAGCTGCTCAACACGGGGGCGTTCTACCCCTACGCCCGGTATGCCTATGCGGAGACTCGTACCGCACCGGGTCACGCCACGCTGGCCACCGGCGCGAACCCCTGGCGCCACGGCATCGTGGACAACGACGTCCATGACCGCGCCACCGGCCAGCGCGTGCAGGTCTACATGGACCCGACACATCCGGTCCTGGACGGAGCCACCGATCCCACCTCGGACACCAGCCCCGAGAACCTGATGGCGGAGACGCTGGCGGACCGGTTGCGCGTCTCCACGCAGGGAAGGGGCAAGGTGGTGGCGCTGTCGTTCAAGGCGCGCGCGGCCATTCCACTGGCCGGGCGGCTGGGCCAGGCGTGGTGGTTCGACGGGGTGGAGGGAAAGATGGTGACGAGCACCTGGTACGCGAAGGCGGTGCCCGCGTGGATGCAGGAGCTCAACGCGCGCAAGCTGGCGGACGCGGGCTTCGGCAAGACCTGGGAGCTGTTGCGCCCGCGCGCGGAGTACGTGGGGGAGGATGACCGCGCCGCGGAGCCGGACGCCTATGGCATGGGCCGCACGTTCCCCCATTCCCTGCGCAATGGGCTCACGGCACCGGGCCCCAAGTCCTACAAGGCCTTCGCCGTGTCGCCCCGTTCGCACGACCTGCTGGTGCAGGCCGCGAAGGCGGCGCTGGTGGGGGAGGGCCTGGGCAAGGACGACGTGCCGGACATCCTCGCGGTGAGCTTCAGCGGCACGGACGAGGTGTTCCACGCGTTCGGTCCGTACTCGTGGGAGATCCAGGACTCGCTGCTGCGGTTGGATCAGGCGCTGGGCGAGCTCATCGCGGCCGCCGAGCGCGCGGCGGGAGGCCGAGCGAACCTGCTCATCGCGCTGTCGGCGGACCACGGAGGCGCGGAGATTCCGGAGGCCTGGGCCCAGGCGGGCATGCCCGCCAGGCGCATCAACTCCGTGGAGATGTCCAAGACGCTGGCGACGGAGCTGCGCACGAAATTCGGGGTAGACGTGACGGTGGAGATGCTGGACCTGGACGTGTACCTGGGAGGCAAGGCCCTGGAGTCAGGCCAGGTGGATGGCGCGGCGGTCCGGCGAGCGGCGGCGGAATGGCTCGCGCAGCAGCCCTTCGCGGTGATGGCGGTGGCCCGGGATGACCTGGACACGGCGCCGGACACCGAGGGCCTCGTGGAGCCACTGCGGCGCGGCTACTACCCGCGGCGCAGCGGGGATGTGCTCTTCATGGTGAAGCCGTTCCAGGTCGTGACCGACTACCCACGCGGAACCAACCACGGCGTGCCCTACTCATACGAGTCTCAGGTGCCGGTGGTGTTCGCGGGCCGGGGTGTGAAGCCGGGACTGTACCTCCAGGAGATCGACCCGGTGGATGTGGCCCCCACGCTGTCCGCGCTCCTGGAGATGGGTATGCCCGCATCGGCTGAAGGCAAGCCGCGCGCGGAGGCGCTCACGGGGCGATAGGACGACTTCCAAGGGAGCGAGGCCTCGTGCCGCCCCGCTCCCTGCCCCTCACGGGTGCCTAATGAGGAGAGCGCACCTCGCTGGCCGTGGGCTGGGCCTTCTGAGTGGAATCCACCTGCCTCCTGCAACCCAGCGTGACGAGCGCCATGAGCGTGCAATAGGCAACCAGCGGCCATGCCGTGTCGCCGGGCAAGAGAACCACCAGTGCCGTCCCCACCGCACCGACGATGAGGCTTTCGATGCAGTAATAGAGGGCGGTCGCCGTGCCAGCGACATGGCCAAAGGCCTGGAGCGCGCCATTCGCTGTCACCGAACAGGTGAAGACGATGCCCATCGCGATGAGCCACATCGGTGGGATGAAGACCCAGAAGGACGGAGCGGCGGTCAGCTCACCCGTCGCCAGGAGTGCCGCCCCCAGGAGCAACAGTCCCATTCCGCGGACGAGGCTCCCGGCGTTACCCCACCGCGCCACGAACAGCCTGGCGAACCGTGTCGTCGCGATCATGACGAGCGCCACCGTGGCGAACACGAGGCTGAAGCCGAGCTGCGAAAAGCCGACTCGATCGATGAGGACACGGGGGGCCGTCGAGAAGAAGACGAAGAACGCGCCCATCGCCGCGCTGAACCCGAGCGTGTAGCTCCAGAAAGGGAGGTCGGTGAGAATCGGCCCGAACGCCACGTGCGGCCTGATTCCATTCAGGGGCCTCGTTTCGTTCCACTTTGGCAACGCATTCAGCGTGGCGATACCCGCGAGGACACCCAGCAGGATGAAGTTGGCTCGCCAGCTGAAATGGTTGGAAATCAGGGCGCCGAGGACCGGTCCCAGTGCCGGCACGAACGCCAGCATCGAACTGAACAGGCTGTAGATGACCGCTCCTTCTGGGCGATCCGCATAGACATCGCGCACCGTCGCGAAGGTGGCAACGAGTGTCGCTGCCGCCCCCAGGGCTTGGATGACACGAAGGCTCACGAAGGTCGCCGCGGACGTGGTGCCGGCAAGCAGGAAGGAGGCAATGACAAACAGGACCGCACCGCCGAAGAGGACGGGGCGGCGCCCCATCCTGTCGGAGATCGGCCCGAACACGAGTTGCCCCGCGCCCAGGACGACCATGTAGAGGCTCAGTGTCAACTGAACGACCTCGGGCGAGGTGGCGAGAATGGCCGGCATTGCCGGCACCACCGGCAGATAGAGGTCCATGGCCATCGACGCCAGCAGGTCGAATGGGGCCATCAGCAGCAGTGCTACGGAAAGCGAATGAGTCCAGACCGGACGGTTTTCTCGAGGCATGACGATACACCCGCGCAAATGAGGAACATTTGGCGGCGATCTGCCTCTCCAGGACGTTACTCGTGGATGTCTGAAGCAGATGGCCGCAACAACGACTTCCGTTGTTGTTGCGGCTCAGTGGTCTGCAGACGCGGTGTCCATGTCGATACCCCAGCGATGAGCGCATCGTCACCCATCATGGTGAATGAAGCAACATCCACATCGGGCTTCAATCCCGCCCGGGTGACGAGGCCACATGCCGGTTCGTTCTCGAGCGGGATGCGTAGCCGAAGAACAAGAAGTACACCAGCCCGACTCCTACCGGCAGGGCATTCCACCACCAGGAGAGCCAGGGGGACCCCACCAGATACAGCGCGAGCATCCCCAGTGCCACGACCGCACTGGATGCCGGCACGGCGAGCAGGCTCAGGTCCAGCACCCGGGTCTGCCAGGTCGGGAGGGTGCGGCCATTCCCCAGCCCGCCAGCGGAAAAGGCCACCACCATGAACAGCCAGGTCCCGAGGCAGCATTGCAGGAACAGGCTGACGAGCAATCCGATGAGCGACATTCCCTGAGAGTGCCTCCGTGGGTACCGTGATGGGCCAGTCTACAGCCAATCCCCGTCATCCGCCTCCAGGGGGGCGGGGTTCCACTTTCGCCACGCGCGCAACTCCGCCTGCCAGACCTTGATGCCTCCAGCCACGGGCCACGCGCGCGTGACGGTGCCGCGTCCGGACCAGCTGAAGCTGCGCACCAGCAGGCGGTTGACGCGGTCGATGACCTCCGGCGTGGCCCCGGCGCGCAGCTGGATTTCGGCGCCAATCAGCGCGCCCTCCTCGCGCACCCTGCTCCCGGGGCGACGTGTCTCCACGACGGGCCACAGTCCCATCAACGGGGGGTCCCGCCCTTCGAGCAGCGCCGCATGGATGCGGTCATGCCCGTCCAGCAGGAGCCACTTCCCGAGGAAGTCCACGTAGAGCAGCAGTGCGGGCGGCAATGTTCCGTCCCTCGCGCGCTTGCGCCAGCTCTTGATGCGGCCGTCCTCCGCGTCGGAGGGGGCGCGCAGGGGGAGCACGGTGCCCGGCTTCTGGTCCGCAATCTCCTCCCACCAGTTCTCCACCCAGGCCGAGCGGAAGCGCAGCACAGCGTCCAGCGAGTGCGGCGGCATGGGTGGCTGGCCGAAGGACCACTCCATCGTGCTGATGGCGTGGCGTGATGCCTGGTTCGCGGAGATGGCTCGCATGGGGCGCAAGCACCAGCGGCCGGTGTAGAGCACGGACTCGGAGGCGTCCACCAGCATGCGTCCCCACTGCCTCGCCCAGGCCTCCCACCAGGCCGGCGTTCCCGGCTCGTGGCCTACCGCGCGCACGTCGGGGGCCGTCAGCAGGGGGAGGGCACCCCGCACATCCGCCGGTCCGCGGACGAGGACGCACTGGTCCCAGTAGCCGGCAATGCGTGCCCAGAGCAGCGGCTGGCCACGCCACACCAGTCGCAGCCGGTAGCGCGGTGCCGCCTCCAGGTGCAGGGACGGGCGTTGCAGCCAGCGTCCCCTCGCGGGGACGTCCAGCAACAGGCCAGGCCCCACGACGGGGAGGCGCCAGTCTTCCGTGTCATCCGACGTCAGCGATACACCGGGGTGCATGGGGTTTCCTTCGAGGGATTCTGCCCCACTTCGACTGGTGGCACGCCTGGCGCCTGACGTGGTTCCACAGCTCCTCGCCATGGGCATCCAACCATGTTGACATGTCGGTTGACCCAGATGACGTGTCGGCCGACGCCACACGTCGCTGAGCCCGGACTACAAGCTCACGTCTGACGCGCTCATGCAGTTCACCAAGGCTGGCGGCAAGTAACCGCCAGCCCGGCTCCCTCGAGCGGGGCGGAGCCGAAGAAGGGTGGAGCTGTCCGTTCGCGAAGAAGCTAGCCGAGCGCGAGCACATCGGGCCGGTTGCGGTGCTGATCGGCCCAGCGGGAGAGCTCCGGGGGCAGGCGCCAACCGAGCGAGGCCAGCTGCGCGATGACGGGGAACCTGGGCGCACGCTCGGGCATCGTGGCAAGCCAGTGCTCAGCGGTGACGAGCCACATATCCGCCGCCGACCAGCCACTACGGGCGATGGTGGGGCGCGAGAGCACCGAGACGCGCTGGCCCAGTGCATCCAGCGCGCGCTGGGCGCGCTCCATCGCCTCGGTCTTCACGTCACTCCAGGCCTCGGAGGAGTGAAGCGCGTAGTACCGGGCGCCGAGATCGGCGATGGTGTTCAGGGCGAGGTCGACGAGCGAGGCAATCTCGAAGACGGCGAGTGCATCATCGGGCTCCGACGGCCAGAGACGCGGAGCCGAGGGGTAGGCCCGATCGAGGTAGTGGGAGATGGCGGTCGAGTCCCCGAGGACACGTCCATCCTCCTCGACGAGGACGGGGGTCGTCTTGAGCGGGGAGAGGCGGCGCGACTCCTCGAGGAGCTCCGGGTGGGCACGCACGTTGCGCAGCTCGACGGTGAGCCCCTTGTGCGCGAGTGCGAGGCGGGTACGGCGGGCGAAGGGGGAGGTCTGGATGTGGAAGAGGATGCGCATCGTCAGCGAACGGCGAGAAGGTCGACGGCTCACGCCCGTCCACCGGGCTGCCGGTCGCGAACATACGCGGCGAACAGCGGTTCGAGCGCGACCAAGATGCCCGCGGATCCTGGCTCAGGAGTTGTGCGGAATCTGACCGGCTATTCCGAAATAACAGGCGCTTCCAAATTTTCAATCATTCTTGTAATCGTGTCCGGACACGCCAAGGAGGAGGAAGCATGCGTTTCTCGGGGAGCGGACTGACACGCTGGCTGGTACGGGTGGGGAGTGGGCTGCTGCTCGCGGGCTGCGGCCAGGCGATGGCTGCCGAGCTGTCCACCCCGACAGACGACACCGGGCGGCCCCTGGCGGAGAAGCGGGCGCCGGCGGGCTTCGAGCCAGCACCGTGCTGGTTCATGTTGGCGCCAGATCAGGTGGAAGGAGAGACGGTCCGGTGCGGCTACGTCGCCGTCCCGGAGCGCCATGCCCAACCGGATGGCCGGTGGATCCGCCTCGCGGTGGCCATCTTCGGAGCGCCCGGGGAGGCGAAGGCGAAGGATCCGGTGGTGCTCCTGACGGGAGGCCCGGGACTTCGCCTCGCCCAGCTCGAGAAGCCCCTGACGCGGGAGCGGGTGGAAGCCCTCGCTTCGGAGCGGCAGCTCATCGTGTTCGACCAGCGCGGCGTCGGGGGCTCCCAGCCCGCGCTGGAGTGCTGGGAGGTCGGCATGCCCTATCCGGACCCGCTGCGCCGGTGCGGCGATCGCCTGCGGGGCCAGGGCATCGATGTGACCGCCTATAACACCCAGGAGAGCGCCGAGGACGTGGAGGCAATCCGGCTGGCGCTGGGACTCCAGCACATCAACCTCCGAGGCTCCGCCTACGGCTCGCGGCTCGCGCTGGAGGTGCTCCGCCGGGCGCCCGAGCGCGTGCGCAGCGTCATCATCGACTCGGTGCTGCCACCGCGGGACAACCTCTACCTCCAGGCGGTGCCGGGCTTCGACCGCTCCCTGCGCAGGGTGTTCGAGGCCTGCGCCGCGGATGCGGCCTGTGATGCCCGCTATCCCGAGCTGGAGCAGGTCTTCTCCGAGGTGGTGCGCTCACTGAATGCGAGTCCTCTCGATGTACGTTTCGAGACTCCGGAAGGCCGGCCCGGCCGCCTGCGGGTAGACGGGGCCGTCTTCATCCAGTTCCTGTCCGGCTTCCTCCAGGACCCGGCGATCCTCGAGACGATTCCCGCCATGCTCCACGGTGTGATGGAGGGGCGGACCGCACTGCTCGGCAACGCCATCGGCGCCTCGCCGATGCTGACGTCGTTCATGCGCCTCAGCTACGGAATGCACCTCTCCACCCTGTGCCGCGAGGAGGTATCCGCCACCAGCCCCGCGGCGGTGAGCGCGGGAGCGGCCGGTACGCTGCCGGAGCTCCAGGGCTTCTTCCTGCCCACGCAGCTCGGCATGTTCAGCACCTGCGCCCAGTGGCCATCGGGTGCCGCGGACCCGTCCTGGTACGAGCCGGTGGTGTCCAGGGTCCCCACGCTGCTGCTCTCGGGGGAATTCGATCCCGTTACCCCGCCAGCACTGGGGAGCGCCGCGGAGCAGACCCTCGAGCGCGGCCACCACGTGGTCATCGCCGGAGGTGCTCACGCGGTGCTCGACACCAACACCTGCGCGGCGGACATCGCCCGGGAGTTCCTGCGCAAGCCCACGGTGCGGCCCGACACCTCCTGCGCGGCCGCGAGCCACATCGAGTTCCTCGTCGAGCCCCCGGCCACCGCCGTTCCCTAGCGGTCGGCTGCTGACTGAACAGCCCGACGTTCACTGCGAAGACCTTGTTGAACCGCTGTTCACTGAGCTCCGCCTCATCCAGGGCGGCAACCTGGAACGGAACTCAGGACAAGAGCTCGATGATGGAGAAGCAAGAGGGCACCGCCATCACCGTGACGATGAGCGTGGCGAGGGTGGTGCGCATCTCACTCTGGCGGACCCAGCGGTAGCCCAAGCCGAGGATCACGAGGGAGATGAGGAACGAGAACACAAGCTGCTGCAGATCACGACCGGCGGATGATGCCACCGTTGCTGCCGTGAAGGGGCTGCACAGGAAGTAGAGGGCGGCGACGGGCTTCGAGGGTCTGTAGGGGTCGGGCATGGCTGGTTGGGAGGGCGGGGCCAGAATGACGGGAGACAGGTTCAGCCCTGACTCCCAGCCATCAGCGCTCGGGGGAGCCAACCACCCCCAAGGGCGCGTTGGACCTCAGTAACAGTCTCCACAGCTATGACTGCCGGTTCCTGCTTCGTAGTAGTCCGCGCCGTTGGTGCAGTAGTAGCGAACGAAGTTGCCCCACCCGGCGCCGCAAATCTGGGCGCAGTCCCAGTAGGCGCCCAACGTGTAACCAGCGGGGCAGCTCGGGGTGAGCTCCTGCTCGGCTCGAGGGAGGCTCTGCTCCGGCTGCTCCTCCGGCATCATGCCGCCACAGCCCACGGACAACAGCCCTGCCGCCAACAGCCCGCCCAACGTGCTCCTCATGCGCATGGAATCCTCGTCAATCCTTGCTTACGGGTCGAGGTGTCGACCGTAGTGAAGAGGAGGAATCACTGTCAACCGGGTGACGTGACAGCACGCCGTAGAGGTCTCGCCATGGCCAGGGCCTGAGACTCTCTACCGTGCGGCGGTCAGGTCGCTGCGGGACGCCTCGGGTTCGGTTGGTCCGCGGTGGACATACCAGGCCAGTGCCATCAAGAACAGAACCAGCAACGAGCCGAGGCTCAGCAAACCGTTCCACCCCAGCACCGAGAGGAGCGCTCCGGACGTCAGCGAGGCCACGCCGCTGGCGGCAAACACGCACAGGTCATTGATACCCTGTGCACGAAAACGCTCCGAGCCCGAGCGGCTGCGCGCCACCAGGGTCGTCGCGGTCACGAACACAAAGCACCACCCCACGCCGACCAGCGCCAGCCCGACCATGTGCCCTCCAAGTCCTGGAATCCAACTGCTCAGAAACCCCACGAGCAGGAAGAGCAGCCCCAACCCCTGCAACCGTGCGATCGACACTCTTCTCAGAATGACACTGATCGACAGCGAGGGCAGGTACATGCTCAGCAGGTGCACCTGTATCACCCAGCTCGCCTCTTGAAGCATGTATTGCTCGAAGCCACACATCTGCAAGGGCGTTGGCACCATCAGCAGGCTCATCACCAGGAAGGCTCCGGCGCCCATGACCACCATCGGCCAATACAACGCGCGAACGCTTGTGTCGGGTGTGGCGGAAACCTCGGCGACGACCGCGCTTTGCTGCCGGTACAGCAGAAGTGAGAGCGCGGCCATCACCTGGAGCATCGCCAGGACCAGCAGGACCCGAGGCACGTAATCGGACGTCCTTCCCGCCAGCAGGCCGAAGAGTGAGATGCCGGGAAAGATGCCAACGGCGCTCGCGAGTTGGATCAGGGTCAACAGGCGCGGGGCCCTGCTGCTCTCCTGTCCTTCGAGGATTGCAAAGCGATACTGTTGCACGAAGGAGCCGTGCAGGCCCACGCCGAAAACGGCTGCGCAGAACAGCCAGAAGTCGAACCGGTGCACCGCTCGTGCCGCGAGTGCCAGGCAGCAGGCGGACAGCAGCGCCGAGGCGATGAAGCAGCGTTTGCGTCCGAAATGACGCATCAGCTGGCTGGCGGGCCAGGTGCCCAGCGCCGAGGACAGCACCATCACGGCAACCGGGAGGGTCGCGAGCCGCATATCCACCGCGAGCCACTTACCCACCAGGCTGCCAACGAATTGGATCGAGACCGCGCTGGCGAGCCCTACGACCTGACACAGCAAAAGGACCAGCGTGTTGATGGACGTGGCGGGCACGGCCCGCGCAGCTCGAAGGCTCAACGGACGTGCTCCGTATCGGATTGTGCGGCCGGGCCTTCCGCTTCGAGCGCCGCGATGGTGCCCAGGGAAAGGCCCAACTGCTGGTGGAGGAAGCGGACCATCGTCCAGTGGGGGAGTGCGCCCTCGTCGAAGGGACCGAACTCCTCGCGATACAGCGGCAGCCAGCGCAGTGCTTCCTCGAGCATCTGCTCCCGGCCGGGCTGGCTCTGCTGGTAGTCCTCGTACGGCAGGCTGCGGTGATGGATGAAGAAGCGGCCCGGCAGGCGCTCCTCGCACAGCTGCCGATACTCTCGGGTCTGCAGAATCAAATAGTGCCAGACCTCATCGATCGCCTGCTCCACGGGCAGGAACAGCCCGGCCAGCCGCTCCGGGTAGCGGGAGATCAGGTACAGATACTTCAGGCATTCGATGACCTGACGCTCGACGTACGTGGGCTCCTCGCCGGTGGTCCGCACGAAGTGCCGCACCACGCCGGAGAAGAACGCTTCATCGAGCAAAGCCCTCAGCGCGGCGGTTGTCACCTTGGGTTGATGGGAGTTCATGACACACCTTGTCCTGTCATTTCGGAGTCCTGCACCAGCCAGGCGTACTTCCCGGACTTGCCGATCGCGATGTGCTCGCGATGCTCGAGCTCGCATTCGAGCCCGGCCACCTCCAGGCTCCTGTGCCGCAGCTCGCGCGCCACGGTTGGATCGACGGGCCTGTTGTCGAAGGTGGTGTACAGCAGTCGGGCCTGCCGCGGCGCCTTCAGGTGGAGTTGATAGAGGAAGATGGACGGTGTGGCGTCAGCGATCCAGTCGTCGAGATCCGCCTGGGAGATCACGCCTCCACGCTCGAGCCGCAGCAGCTCCCTCTCCCGCCCGCAGAACCGGCGAATCCGAAGCGGGTCGGGGGAGCCATCGAGTGTCTCGGCACAATCACCGGAGCGATAGCGAATCAGCGGCATGTAGGGGTTGCGCAAGCTCGAGACGATGATGCTGTAGATCGTGCTGCCCTTTTCGACGGGGATCAGCTCCAGGTGCATCTTGTCGAGGTAGGGCCAGTATCGTCCGTGACGATCGTTGTAATACAGATACCCCAGCTCGGTGCTGCCAAACAGGTCGATGATCGGGCACTCGAAATGCCGTTGCAGGAACCGGCGCACGTTCCTCGGCGTGTACTCGTAGGCGTGGATGATGCTGGCCGGCTTCGGAAAGCGCCGCCATTCGTCCCAGTCCAGGGCCTTCCGCACCAGATGCGCGAGGTGGTAGCTGTCGCAGTCGAGGTGATACGCGCCCAGCGGATGCGCCTGCTGGACAGCGGTCATTTCATCGAGCATGCGCTCCACGTCACCGCGCTCCCAAAGCGCCGGGTCGAGCCTCAGGTTGAGATAGAGCGTGCGCGAGTCGAGCCGGCGCTCCTCGAGGCTCGGAAGGGCCTGCGCCTCGGCGCCGCGCTTCCTCGCGTTGAGCCGCGCCACGTGCTCGGTCGCCAGCACGGTGGTGATCGAGACGCGCTGACAGTTCTGCTGCCAGGTGACGGCGATGTCGGGATGCTCGCTCCACAACTGGTAGTAGGACTTCAACAGGAAGAAGGGGGGACGGATGATCTGCATCCGCGCGTGATTGGTTCCGGTCGAGAGCACGAACTCCGCCTCACCCACCTTCAACGCTTCAGCGAGCCTCGGGGTCATCCAATTGTCCGGGAACCCCCTGGCGATCTCTGGCTTCTCCAGGATCGGGAAGAACCCCTGCTCGAGCGATTGCTGGTAGATGGGAATGTCCCTGACCTGCTCGATCATCTCAACAAGCGTCTGTCTTCGGGTGTCCATCGGTGGAGTCGGGGGGAGGGGAGACGGTTGAACGGACCCATGAAAAGCGTTGCACCAACCCATCGGAGCGGGCGCGAGCGAGGAGGGAAGGCACGGGAACAAGGCGCATTCCCCCCTCGCTCGCGACCCGGACTACCCTATCAGCTGATACAGCCGGTCTTGGAGATGCAGCCGGCCTTCACGGGGGCAGCGCCCCTGGAGATGCAGCCGGCCTTCACGGCGACAGCCGGCCCGGAGATGCAACCGGCCTCGACGATCGGCGCACCGGCAGAGTTGGCCGCGACCCACTGATTCCAGAGATGATCCTGGGCGAGCTGACGAATCAGGCTATTCATTCGAACCTCCGAGACTGAACGGGTGGATGATGCATACAAATACATACTCCCACAGCCGCACCCGGATGTGCTCGGGTGCTCCACGGCCCGGCTGCGCGACCGTATGTTTGTTTTAAGGTCCAACTTATCAGGGGTCAAGGTCTTGTCTGTTTTTCATGTTTGCTCAGGTTTTGGGAGCCTGGTTCGAATGTCAGGGGGGCATGTTAGGTGTTGCGGACCAGGCCACGTCGCTCACATGGAGGCGAATGCATGTCTGATTTGAAGTCGGATCGTTCGGGGGGCGGCGCGGAGGAGCCCACCAGCCACTTCGACGCCGTCATTGTCGGGGCTGGGTTCGCGGGCTTGTACATGCTCTACCGCCTGCGCCAGCTCGGGCTATCGGTACGGGTGTACGAGGCGGGCAGTGAGGTCGGCGGCACGTGGTTCTGGAACCGCTACCCGGGCGCGCGCTGCGATATCGAGAGCCTGGACTACTCCTATTCGTTCTCGCATGAGCTCGAGCAGGAGTGGAAGTGGACCGAGCGGTACGCCACCCAGCCGGAGATCCTGCGTTACATCAACCACGTCGCGGACAGGTTCGAGCTCCGCCGGAACATCCAGTTCAACACGCGAGTGACCGCCGCTGGCTTCGACGAAGCGACGAACCGGTGGGCGATCCAGACGGACGGCGGAGTCAACGTGTCCGCCAGGTTCTGCATCATGGCGACGGGTTGCCTGTCCGCCGCGAAGGTGCCGGATTTCAAGGGGCTCGGGACCTTCAAGGGCAAGTGGTACCACACGGGCAGATGGCCGCACGAAGCCGTCGACTTCACCGGTCAACGCGTCGGCGTCATTGGCACGAGCTCGTCCGGCGTCCAGCTCATCCCCCTCGTCGCCGAGCAGGCAGCCCACCTCTTCGTCTTCCAGCGGACCCCGTGCTTCAGCGTCCCCGCGCGCAATGCGCCCATGGATCCGGCCTACGAGTCGTGGATGAAGGCGAACTATGCCGAGTACCGGCGCAAGGCCCGTGAGACACGTGCCGGGGTCATCATGGACGTCAACGAGAGGTCGGCTCTGGACGTGTCGCCCGAGGAGCGGGAGCGCGAGTACAAGGCTCGATGGACGAAGGGCGGCACCGGATTCCTCGCCGCGTTCTCGGACCTGAGGATCTGCCGGGAGTCCAATGAAACCGCCGCCGAGTTCGTCCGTTCCCAGATCCGCGCAACGGTCCGCGACCCGAGCGTCGCCGAGGCCCTGATGCCCAGGGATCATCCCCTGGGCACCAGGCGCCTCTGCGTCGACACCGGCTACTATGAGACCTTCAATCGGGACAACGTCACCCTGGTCGACGTGAAGAAGTCCCCGATCGAGGAGCTCACGCCCAGGGGGCTTCGGACCCGGAGCGCGGAGTACGAGCTGGACAGCATCGTGTTCGCGACGGGCTTCGATGCCATGACAGGCGCCCTGCTCAACATCGACATCCGCGGGCGGGGCAACGTGACACTGAAGCAGAAGTGGGCCCATGGCCCGCGCACGTACCTCGGCCTCGCCATCGCGGGCTTCCCCAACCTGTTCACCATCACCGGCCCCGGTAGTCCCTCCGTGTTCAGCAACACGATCGTCTCCATCGAGCAGCACGTGGACTGGATCACGGACTGCATCACCTATCTGAGAGAGCACCGTCTCGAACGCATCGAGGCAACCGTCGAAGCGGAGGACGGATGGGTTGCACACGCCAGTGCGCTGGTTGATCGCACGCTCTTTCCCCTGGCGGACTCCTGGTATATCGGGGCGAACATCCCAGGCAAGCCACGTGTCTTCATGCCCTATATTGGTGGTGTCGGGGCATATAGGAAGAAATGCGAGGCCGTTGCGGCCCAGGGCTACGAGGGCTTCTCTTTGACGAGGTGACTCGGAGCCGGAGAAGGCCATGGACGATAGGCCCTCCTGGGCGCTCCACGTTCTATACGCGGCCCCTCTGACATGGGGGTTGCTCGCGGCGGCGGCGCAGCCCCAGGCCCACCAGGAGCAGTGGCACGAGGGTGGCACCCGCGTCCGCCCCCGACGTGCACCCGCAGCCGTTGGCGTCCTCCGCTCCAAAGGAGATCCGCACGTCCCCCGAGCGCTGGTGACGGACGCGGAGCGCGAAGTCGCCTCCCGGTAGTGGTTGCAGGGTGTACCCCTCGGAGGAGAGGGAGTTGCGCTCCTCGAGCCGCTTGTCCCCCGCGCGCACGGAGGTGGGCCGCGTCATCACCCGTAGGACCTCGGTGGCGTTCGCATCGAAGGTGACGTAGCTCAGCTGCCCGGAGGAGTAGGAAACCTGCCGGACGACGGAGCTGGAGCGCAGCAGGTGGTTCTCGCCAGGAGGCGACCACTCGGGGATGGAGCCCATGCCGGCCATGAAGTGCCGGATGTAGTCTCCGTAGCCGTCCGTGAACCACCAGCCCTGGCTGTCGTTCACGCCCGCGCTGACAGCCCCCTGCTCGTCGGAGAGGTAGGTGGCCCAGTTGAATGAGCGGTACGCCTTCTCACGGGCCTCCGGGTCGCCGGTCAGCTCGTGCCAGCGCGCATTGATGGAGGCATAGCGCGCGGTGTGGCTGCCCATCTTTCCCATGTCCTCGATCTGCTCGGAGATGGCATGGGCGCCCCATTGCAGGCCCTTCTCGTTGAACGTGTCGGGCGTGTCCTGGGCGAACTTCTCCTCCACCCAGGCGATGAGCGCGGGCACGTGCCGGGCCCAGTCCGGATCCCTCTCGGGGTGCTCCAGCATGTACCGGGCCGTCTCCATGGGGATGTACTGGTTGATGTTCTGCCAGGGGTCCTCCATCTTCAGCACGTCCTCGAAGTAGCCGGACCACGCCCCGTTCTTCATCGGGTAGGCCAGCAGCCACTCCCAGGCGAGCTGCCGCGTCCGCTCGTAATCCTGGACCCGGCCCAGGCGCAGCCGGATCAGCTCCTCGAAGAGCTTGATGGGACCGATGACGTTGGCCGTGTACTCCTCGCGCGGGACGTTGTTCTCCGCGTAGACCCGGAACGGCCAGGGGGAGCGGTGGCTGTCCCCGTCCGTGCGCACGTTGTCCACCAGCGCATTCGCGCAGCGCAGGGAGGCCTCGAGGAAGTGCTTCTCGCCCGTGAGCTCATAGAACTTCAGGTACCCCAGCCCCAGCTCGCCCACCTTGTCGGGCTCGATGGCGCCAACGCCATCCCCGCGCCCGCAGGGGTAGCCGCAGATGGCGACATCATCCACGCCCCGGTAGTCGACCGCGCCCGCCTCGGCGCTGGCGTAGGGTACACCCCCCCAGCTCCACTCCTCCGGCGTCGTCCCGTGCGCCAGTTGATGCTCGAGCGCGCCTCGCACCAGGTCGAGGACGGTGCGATCCCCCGAGTACGCGTGGTAGCTGATGGCGGAGTCCACCATCATCGCGTTGAGGCCCGCGGGGTTGTGGATCCACGTGCCGCCAGTCAGCTGCGGGAAATCGAACGTGGAGTGCGAGTAGTACAGCGGCAGCCCGTTGGCGCCGAGCGGCAGTCCCGTCTTCAGGAACTCCCACGAGAGACGGACGGTCTGGTCATAGGCCGTCTCCTGGGGAGTCAGCCAGGAGAGCAGCTTGCCTTGGGAGTCGAGGACGACGGGGTGGCCGTCCAGGATTCCCTCCTCCGTGGCTGCGACAGCGGGGGGGGTGAACAGCAGTGCACTGGTGGCCGCGGCGAGGATTCGGAAGGGTCTCATGGTCGTAGACACGAGCAATCGTAGATACGAGGCGGCGGACCCGGCCGAACACCGCTGGGACGACATGATAGGCTCCGGCGCCTGGATTCGCGAGTCCAGAGGCGCACGGGTGTTGGCCCACGGGAAGAGCCGGGCTTCGGAGGGCTCATTCGGAAGCCGGTCCAGTGGGCTTGCGGCATGAGGGAGGGAGGGGAGGGGAGTTGGCGGGAGCAGACCCTCCCATCCCTCTCATGCGTTACGGCTCATCCACCCTCGTTTGATGGATGATGGTGTAGCCCGTGAAGGTGTCCCCCATGGAGTACTGGAACATCTGGAAACGGTTTCTGCCCTTCGCCGAGATGACCTCGAAAGTGTCCTTGGGGCCCTCGGGGGTCTGCTCCTGGAACATGAACACCGCCGAGTCTCCGACCTGGCGAGCGGTCCCCTTGATGGTCGGGGTCTCCAGCAGAAAGCCGTCGATCTCCCGGGAGTACGGAACGGTGAACTCCAGCCGCTGCTGTTGTCCCTGGGCATCCGTGAGGATGATCAGGGAGTAGAAGGAATCGCAGTCGAGCCGATTCTCCGATTCGATCGAATACGCTCTCTGTACCTGGCCATCGAGAGCGTACTGGGTGAATGTGCCCCGCCACTTCCCGTTGGTACTCCGGAAGGCTGTCAGGTGGTTTGTGGGGCACTCGCAATGCTGCGGGGTCTTCTGGGTGGATGGGGGGGAAGATGAGTCCATGTGCTGTGTGGGTCCTTTCGAGTATTGGAAAGTCCTCGACATGGATGTGAGGCCTCTCATCCCACCTCCGCCCCTGGGTCGGCTGCTCGCTCAATTGATACACAGACGCGGGCCGGCACCGGTGAGATCCGGAGCCGGCCCGCGCCGTTTGCTCAGTCTTTTTCAACCGCCAGAGGCGGCACTCGTCGCTGGGCGATGACTTCCGCTCAGTTGATGTAGTACCGGCCCAGGAAGTTCAGACGCGTCAAATAGCCCCGCTCACCGGCGAGCGTCTCGCGCGCGGCCCAGATCGCCTCGAGCCCCAGGTCGACGCCCTGCACCGGCGTGAAGATCGGGCCGAATTGGGCCTGCTGGACCCAGCGGTTGATGCCGAAGCGGCCCGAGTCGATCCCGTTCGCCACGGCGACCTCGGTGAACGCGTTGTCGAAGTTGCGCGTCATGCCGTAGACGAGATTGAAGCGCACCCAGGGGGTGGGCTTGAACTGGTAGCCGACGACGAAGCCGATGGCCCGCTCGACCTCGATCCTGTCGGCGTCCGCGTCGTAGATCGCTCCCTCGATGTAGTTGAGGTACCGCCCGATGCCTTCGCCACCCGTCACGCCGAGGGTGAGCAGGTCCTTCCCGCGGACCTTCACGAGAGCACTGGCCGCGGCGCCCCATCCACGCCGGATCCCCTCCGCCCCCTCTCCGTCATCCACGCGGAGCTCCTGCGTCACGGCGCGCACGCTCGTCGCGCCCCACTCGAAGCCCTTGTCCCAGCGCAAGACGAGGTCGGGCATGCGGGACAGGCTCGAGGCCATCACAGCCCCTTCGTCGTCGAGCACGTAGCTCGACGAGTTCTCGAGCGCGACGGTGAACGTGCCCGCCGGCTGTGTGACGTAGGAGAAGCGGATCTGCGGCTGGCGGCTGATGGTCCCACCTACCGGGCCGTTGAAGTCCACGGTCTCGGGGTAGTTGTCCACGTCCATGAAGGTGGACCAGGTCTGGCCGATGAGCAGCCCGCCGAACTGGCCGTACGCGTGGCGCAAGCGCAAGCCGTAGCTGCTCGTCTGCTGCTGCGTGATGACGTTCCGGGGCGAGCCGTACTGCGCGGTATCACCGGTACGCGGCTCGTTGTTGAAGTCTCCCTCGAGCTTCACTCCGATGAGGCCCAGGCGGGTGGGAATGCCCGCTTCGAACCCGAAGCGGGACGTGCGGGCGGTGAGGAAGTCGCGATTCTTGCGGTTCCCCGCGGGCGTGCCTTCGAGCGGCAGATACGGGGAGAACGTCGCGTAGTCGATGTCGGTATTGTCGCCTTCGAAGTCGTGGATCCAGTTCAGCTCCGCGATGCCGTAGATCCGCAGCGAGATGTCCGTGCCGGGCACGCGGAAGGAGCCGGGGATGTCACCCGCGACCACCGCGTCCTCCTGCTTCACCTCGAGGAGATCCAGCCGCTCCTCGACCTCGCTGGACTCGCCCTGCGCGAACGCCGACCCGGCGGCGGCCTCGGGCTTCGCGGCCTTGAGTGCATCCAGTTCCTCGCGCAACCGCTTGAGCTCCGCGCGCAGATCCTCGAGATCCGAGGGGTGCTGGGCCGCCTGCGGCGTCGCGGCCGGTTGGGCCTGATCCGCGAGGGCGGCGCTGGCGCCCAGCAAGAGGAGCGCAGTAGAGATACCCCTCAACATCCGATCCATCCTCGTCACTCTGGTGTCCTCCGAGGCCGTGCGACCTGATTGTCTTGGCTGCTAGTGCGCGAGCTGTCCCAGGAAGACCCGGATCCGCTCGTTCTGCTGTCTGTCGAAGAACTCGTCGGGAGGCGCTTCCTGTAGCAGGGTGCCCTGATCGAAGAAGAGGATCCGGTCACCCACCTCACGGGCGAAGCGCATCTCGTGCGTGACGATGATCATCGTCATGCCCGAGCTGGCGATGTCCTTCATCACATCCAGCACCTCGTTGATCATCTCGGGGTCGAGGGCGCTGGTCGGCTCGTCGAAGAGCAGGATCTTCGGCTGCATGGCCAGCGAGCGCGCGATGGCCACGCGCTGCTGCTGACCGCCCGAGAGCTGGTGCGGGTGTTTGTGCGCGTGGTCCTTCAGCCCCACGCGGGTGAGCAGCTCGAGCGCCGCTTCCTGGGCCTGCTTGCGTGGAGTCTTGCGCACGCGGCGGGGGGCGAGCGTGATGTTCTCGAGCACGGTGAGGTGCGGGAACAGGTTGAACTGCTGGAACACCATCCCGACCTCGCGGCGGATCGCATCGAGGTTCTTCACGCTGTCATTGAGCTCGATGCCATCCACCACGATCCGCCCGGAGTCGTGCTTCTCCAGCCGGTTGAGCGTGCGCAGGAACGTCGACTTGCCGGACCCGGACGCGCCGATGATGACCGCGACCTCCCCCTCGTAGAAGCGGGTGGAGACATCCCGCAGGACGTGGGCGGGACCGAAGTGCTTGTTCACGCCCTCCGCGATGATGAGGGGCGTCTGGGGCGAGGCGTCAGGGGGGGGCGGCATGGGAAGGCGCATGCTTCAGGTGCGCTGCTCGACATCGAGCCGATGCTCGATGGCACCCGAGATCTGGGTCAGCACGGTCGTGAGGATGAGGTAGATGCACGCCGTGGCGATGAACACCGGCACGGGCTCGAACGTGGCGGCCTGCACCCGGTTGCCGACGTTCGTCAGCTCGACGACGCCGATGACATAGGCCAGCGAGGAGTCCTTGAGCAGCGCCACCACGTTGTTCACCAGGGGTGGCAGCGCGATCTTGAAGCTCTGCGGGAACACGATGTGGATGAAGGTCTGCGTCGGCGAGAGGCCCAGCGACCGCGCCGCCTCGGTCTGCCCCTTGGGAACGGCGAGGATGCCCGCCCGGAGCGCCTCGGCGTTGTAGGCCCCCACGTTCACCGCGAGCGCCGCGGCCGCCGAGTTGAAGTCCGAGAGTTGGACCCCCGGCAGGAGCATGGGCAGGGCGAGGAACACGAACAGCACCTGCACGAGCAGCGGCGTGCCGCGGATCACCCAGATGTAGAGCCCCGCCACCCAGCGCAGGGGCGGGAAGGGCGCCAGCTTCGCCAGGGCGGCGAGCACGCCGAGGACGATGCCGACCAGGCCCGAGACGAGCGTCAGCCCCACCGTGACGCGCGCGCCTTCCGCGAACTCCTGCGCGGCGGGGCCGATGGGCTCTGGCAACAACGCGAGCGGCGTCGCCACGAGCCACAAGAATGCCACCAGCACGGCGCCCGACAGGGCGATGGTGGCGGTGCTGCGCTGTTGGCGCGTCCAACCCTGGGGCCAGGCGGAGAGGAGGCCGTTCATACGGGCATCAGGAGCGCGGGGTCGTTGTCGCCGGGACGCGTGCTCACCTGCAGCGGATGTCCTCGTTCAGGTACTTCTTGGAGATCGCCTCGTACGTGCCGTCGGCCATGATCTCCTTGAGGGCCTTGTTGATCGCCTCCACGAGCGAGGTGTTGCCCTTCTTCACCGCGGGGGCGATCTTCTCGACGAACACGAAGTCGCCGAGCTTCAAGCCAGCGGAGGCACTCGACTCGAGGGCGGCCTTGGCGACGAACTTGTCCGTCACCCACGCGTCCACGCGGCCGCTCATGAGCGCGGCCCGGGCGTCGGTATCCTTCGGGAAGTTCTTCACCTCTTTCACGCCCGGGAGCTTCTGCACGTTCTCCAGGTAGGTGGTCCCCGTCTGTACCGCCACCACCTTGCCGGAGAGATCCTGGGCCGTGCGGATGGCCGGGTCCTTCGCGACAACCACTCCGCCCGAGCAGTAGTGCGGGTCCGAGAAGGAGACGGCCTTGGCACGCTGGGGGGTGATGGCGAAGGAGGCGATCACCATGTCCCAGCGGTCCTGGCGCAGGCCGGCCAGGAGCGCGTCGAACGCGAGGACGCGCCATTCGATCTGCACGCCCATCTTCTTGGCCAGCGCCTCCGCGATCTCGACCTCGAAGCCGGTGAGCGTCGGGCCCCGGTAGAAGTTGAAGGGAGGGAACCCGCCCTCCGTTGCCACGATGAATTTGCCGTCCTTCTTGATCTCCTCGAACGTCCGCGCCTCGGCAAGAGTAGCGGCAAGGCACAGCGTCAGGACAACAAGCCGACTCAGCAATTTCATCGTCAACCCCTCCTCTGGGATGCGGGCGCGCGGACACTATTGCACGCACCCTCTCGAAACAAGTTTGACGATCAGTGAAGCGGAAGTTCCAGCGTGGTCACGGCTCCCCGCCCGGGTCCCTCGCTGTCGATCCAGAGGCGGCCATTCAGGAGTTGTGCCGCCAACGCGCTGGAATGCAGTCCGAAGCCATGGCCGTCCTTGCGCGTGGTGAAGCCGTGGGAGAACAGCTTCCCCTTCACCTCGGGGGCGATTCCCACTCCATCATCCACGACCTGGATGCGTGCCACCGGCCCCTCCGCCCTCAGCTTCACCCACAGGTTGCGCTGGCCCTCCGGCTTCGAGTCCAGCGCGTGCCTGGCGTTGCTGATGAGGTTGATGAGGATCTGCAGCACCTTGTGCTTGTCCACCTTCACCCGCGGCACCGCCTCCAGCTGCCGGTGCACGGTGACACCGTGGCGCTGCAAGGCCACCATCTGGACGCGCAGTGCGTCATCGACGAGCTGGGCCAGCTCGCACTCCTCCGTCATCAGCGAGCTCCGTGCATACGTCTGTTGCACCTGGACGATGGCGCGGATGTGTTCGACGTGCCGGGTCATCACATCCATGTCCTCCATCAGGCGCATCTGATCCTTCATCCACTCCTCCCCCAGCGCCGTCAGGTAGTCCGGCAGCTGCCTGCCCCGGGTGCTCTTCGTCAGGAAGTCCGCCAGGTTCTCCCGCTGCTCCACGAGGAGCGCCGCTGCCTGCCTCAGGCGGCCCACGCGCAGCGAGCCCACCGCCTTGCGCATCACCTCGAGGTTGACGACGGCGCTGGTGAGCACATTGCCCACGTTGTGCAGCACGTTGGAGGCCACCTCCGTCATGCCCACCTCTCGCGCCGTATCCACCAGCCGGGCTTGTGCCTGCTTGAGCTCGCGCGTGCGCTCCTCCACCCGCTGCTCCAGCTCTTCATTCGCCTGGCGGAGCTCCGCCCTGGCGCGCTGGACGTCCTCATAGAGGCGGGCATTGTCGATGGAGATGGCCGCCTGGGAGGCCAGGTGTTCCAACAGCGCCAGTCGCGCCGGGCTGAAGGCATCCGCCGCCAGGTCGTTCTCCAGGTACAGCACGCCGGAGAACCGCTCCTGCCTTACCAGGGGCAGGCACAACACCGAACGCGCTCCGCTGTGTGCCAGGTACTCATCGGACGAGAAGGGGTGCGGCTTGGAGGCATCGCCGATGAGCACGTGCTCCCGCGTGCGCCGGACATAGGAGAAGAGCGACCAGGGCAACTCGGGGGCCTCCCCCTCCGGCGGGGCCTCGGAGAGGGCCGCCACCGACAGCGTGTCCCCGTCGGGGAGCAACAGGGCGCCTCTCTGGGCTCCGGCGTTCTCGATCGCCGCGTGCAGCAGCGTGGTCACCAAACGCTCCAGGACGATTTCACTGGAGACGGCCTGCTGGGCCTTGACGACCGTGAGCGCGTCGATGCGGGTCGAGGCCGTACCGCTGGTGGTCAGCTCGTCCCGGGTGGACGCCGCGGAAGCGAGGTGGGGCCACTGGGACTCCAGGTGCTGGACCTTGCCCAGGGCGCCCCACCGCAGGTACGCCGCCCGGGCTTCGCGCGCGAAGCCCTGAGCGACGAGGGGGGCCTGGCGCGTGCGCCAGAAGTTCGCCGCGAGCTCGGCGGCCAGTCCGACATGGTGGGTGGCCCCATTCTCCCGAGCCGAGCGGATGGCTTCCTCGTAGGCGCGTATCGCCTCATCCAGCCGCCCCTGGAGGCGGGCCAGCTCCGCGGCCACCATCCGCTCGAGCGCGTGGAAGTTCTCGGGGCAATTCTCCGCCCACTCCGCGAGCTGCTGCTGGTGACGCTGGATGGCCTCGAGGAACTGGCGCTGTTCCTCCGCGGTGACGCCTTCGAAGCACGCGGCCAGGACCAGGGCGCGGTAGAGGTTGAACTCGCGGAAGAAGAGGATGCCATTGTTGGCCTTCAGGAGCTCGGCCGCCCTGTCCGCCGCCCGGCGGGCTTCCGCGTAGTCGCCGCACATGAATCGCGACTGGAGCCGGGTGACCCAGAAGGCGCGCGTGCTCCTCCTGGGGACTGGCGGCAGCCTGGCCTCGAAGGTCCGCTCATCGAATCCTTCCCCATCGAGCGTGCCGAACGAGAGGGAGCATCCGCGCATCTGCTGCACGTAGCGCTGCGCCAGGAGGAGCGACTCCTGGGGATCCAGGAAGCCCGTCTTGCTCAAGAACTCGCCGCGGACGAGCGACTCCTGGTGGACCTCCTCCAGGTTGTGTCCCATGGCCAGGCGGTTCAGGACGATCTCGAGGCCGCAGTAGGCGGCGGCAGCCGTGTTCCCCACTTGAAGCGCGTGTTGGAAGCCGCTGACGACGAGCTCCTGCGCTCTGGAAAGGGGCTGGCTCCAATAGCTGCTGAACTGCATGCTGAGGAAGACCTCGCCCCGCTCGGCGGACAGGTCGTTCCGCTCGACGAGCTCGCGGGCGAGCCTCGCGAAGGCAAGGCCATCCCGGTACCGCTTGAAGAACGAGCCGGTGATGACGCCAAACCAGCTGAATCCGGGTACCGCGGCAGCCACGAAGCCGTGGCGCAGGGAGAGGGAGACCATCCGGCTCAAGAGGACGATGAGCAGGGGGGGGTTGGTGGAGTACGCGGAATTGAAGAGCGTGAAGAGGGCCCGGATGACCAGCTTCACATCCGGATCGGTCATGGGGGGCAGGTCGATGAGGCTCTCGACGGGACGCTCCCCCAGCAAGGCCCATATCTCCTCATGGGCGGCCACTGCTTCCTCCCAGGAGGGGTGCTGCTGGAGCGGCATGCCCAGCAGCGCCAGGCATTCCAACATGCAGGAGACGCCCTCCTGGCGCTCACCGGCGGCGAAGTGGACGTCATGCTTCAGGCCATAGGCGGCCTCGATGTCCGAACGGGTGCTCGCCCGGGGGCGGAGTGTCTCGACCAGGCGGCGCGCCTCGGCGATGTTGCCACTCATGAACTCACAGCGCGCCTGGGAGAAATTCAGCTTGAAGGCCAGCGCGTGGTCCGTCTCCCAGGGGTCTCCGGGAATGAGCGAGAAGGCCGTCGAGAAGTAGGTGAGGGCGGGGCGGAGCGCGACCGCGGCCCTGGCCTTGTCACCCGCCTCGGCGTTCAGCCGCGCGAGGTGGTGGCGCTCGGCGGCATCCTCCATGAGCCCGGCCCCGGCGTTGAGCTGGCTCACCACGTCGAAGATCGACTCGCGCAGTTGCTCCTGGGACAGGCTCTCGAGCAGCAACCGGCCGATGCGCAGGTGAACGGCCTGGAGCTCCGACTCGGAGCAGAGGCTATGGGCCGCCTGCTGGATGCGGTCGTGCAGGAACCGGTAGTGCGACGGGCCGGAGCGCACCAACATGCCCTCCAGGAGCGCGGGCTCGAGCCCCTGTTCCACGTCTCCCCCCTGTCCGAGGCCGGCGAGGACGCCCAGCATCTGGAGGGAGAAGACCTTGCCCACGCACGCCGCCAGACGCAGCAGGTGCTGCGTGCCAGCGGGGAACTGGCGCAGCTTGCCCACCATGAAGTCGACGATGTTCTCCGAGTAGTCGCGCGTCCGCACCGCCTCGGCATCCCACCGCCAGCCGCCTCCGGGCACCCGCACCAGCAAGCCATCCTGGTGGATCGCCACCAGCAACTGCAGCAGGAAGAAGGGGTTGCCCCCCGTCTTCCCATGCACCAACGCCGAGAGGGGAGCGACCACCTCCCTTTCCGCCCCCGGCAGCGTGTCGGCCACCAGCTGCTCCACCTGCGCCACGCTCAGCGGCTCCACGCGGAGATCCTTCAGCTTCCCCCCTGCCTTGCGCACCCCCTCCAACATCTGCATGAGCGGGTGCGAGGCGTTCACCTCGTTGTCCCGGTAGGCGCCCAGCCACAACATCGGTGGGATGTCCGACTCGGAGAGCAGATGGGAGAGCATCTGGAGGCTGGCGGGGTCCGCCCAATGCAGGTCATCCAGGAACAGCACCAGGGGATGCGCTGGGGTGGCGAACACCCCGAAGAACTGGCGGACCACCCAATAGAAGCGGCGCTGGGCCTCCTCTGCCGGGGGCAGCGCCTGGGGCGCGGGCTGTGAGCCCACCAGCACTTCCAGCTGGGGTACCAGGTCCACGAGCATCTGGCCGTGGCTTCCCCAGGCCTCGTTCACCTGCTGGCGCCACCGGGCGATCTCCTCCTCACTCCTCGCGAGCGCCTGCGGCACCAGCGCACGGATGAGCTGCGCCAGGATGTCGTAGGGGATGTCCCGCTGGAACTGGTCGAACTTGCCGCTCAGGAAGAAGCCGCGGCGCTCCACCACGGGCTTGTGCAGCTCATGCACCACCGAGGACTTGCCGATGCCCGAGTACCCGCTGACCAGGAACAGCTCCGGCCTGCCCGTGCGCCTCACCCGCTCGAAGCCCTCCAACAGGGTGGACACCTGGGCCTCACGCCCGTAGAGCCGTTGCGGCAATTGGAACCGGATGGGCGTGTCCTGCGTGCCCAGCGCGAACACCTCTCGCCCGTTCTGACTCGACGCGTCGCGGCACCGCTCCAGGTCCGCCCGCAGTCCCTCGGCGCTCTGGTAGCGCTCCTCGGCCGTCTTCGCCAGCAGCTTGAGGACGACGGCGGACAGGGCAGGGGGCACCCGCGGGTTCAGCTCGTGCGGAGGCCTGGGCGCCTGCGCCATATGGGCGTGAAACCACTCGAGCGCATCCTTCCCTTGGAAGGGCCGCCGTCCCGTCAACAACTCGTAGAACATGACGCCCAGCGAGTAGAAGTCCGTGCGGT
Source organism: Archangium lipolyticum (assembly GCF_024623785.1). Taxonomy (NCBI): domain Bacteria; kingdom Pseudomonadati; phylum Myxococcota; class Myxococcia; order Myxococcales; family Archangiaceae; genus Archangium; species Archangium lipolyticum. Next base: position 85,923 of record NZ_JANKBZ010000012.1, on the reverse strand, counting down.
AATCCACCGCCCGGTTCATCCGCCCCGTCTGCTCCGGCGACATGTACGCCAGCGTCCCTTCGACCAGGTGCGTCGGAGCCGCGTCCAGGTACTCCACCTTCTGCAGCGTGGCCACACCGAAGTCGATGAGCCTCGCTTCTCCCGAGGGCTCCAGGATGATGTTGGAGGGCTTGATGTCCTTGTGGATGACGTCGCGACAGTGGACCTCCCCCAGGGTGGTTACCAGCGAGAGGGCCAGCTGCAGGAACCGGGACAGCTCCAGGGGCTGGCCCGTCGACGTGGACTCGGACAGGGGCTGGCCCCGCACCCTCTCCAGCAGCAGCACGGGCCGCTCACCGATCCATTGGCAGGCATACGGCCTGGCCACCCCTCGCACGTCACGCAGCCGCTGCAGGATTCCAAACTCCCGCCGGTATCGCTCGCTCTCCGCGCGGCCAGCGGAAACAGCCACGGGCGTCTTGATGATGACCGGCAGGCCATCGGCTTCACGCACCGCCTGGAAAAGCGCGTTCGAGCCCGTGCCCCGGATGAGGCCAAGAACCCTGTACCCTGGAATATCGAGCATCGATGAGCACACCCGCTGGCGAGAACCGGTCCCCGTGACGTCGTCGCGCCCGCACGCCGGATCATAGGCGTTCGGGCCGGAACAAAGTGCTCACCCCGGTTATTCGGCGCTCCGCGGCCAGCCTTCTTCCCGGCCCACAGGGGAGGAAGGGCTTCACCCATTTCACTCTTCGCTCAATCGCAGCATCAATAACAAGCGACATGACAAACCGAGCCCGACACCAGGCCGGTATGACTCCAGGGAATGCAATTCGCGGCTGATCGGCGGGCCGGGATGGAAGTCCCGGGTGGTGCACGGGAGGAGCCCGTCCCGGAGGCGAGAAGACGGGGAGGGGGGCCTGTGGCGCCCGGCTCATACCGAGAGTGTGGGCGATTCACAACGGGTTGTTGGGCATGCGCACGAAAAGGCCGCCTGTTCCTCCTACGCTCTTGCTCTGAAATCCCGTATAGGCCCTCCGTACAATTTTGCACATACGAGCGGCCCGAAGGGCTGGCCCCGGGACTGCTCTGGAGAATGGATGGAGTTGTCGAGTCTCGAGTCGAATTTCTGGGCAGTCGCACCGGGTGTCATCGGCGCCGTGGGGCTGCTCTTCGCTGCGTTCTTCTACTTTCGCGTCAAGGCGCTCCCGGACGGTGACGCGACGATGAACCGCATCGCGGGCTACATCCGCGAAGGCGCGATGGCGTTCCTCGTCCGCGAGTACAAGGTGCTCGCGATCTACTGCGCGGTCCTCGCGGTGATCATCGGCCTGGCGCTGGGTTGGACGGCGAGCGCGAGCTTCGTGCTGGGCGCGTTCCTCTCGCTGCTCGCGGGCTATATCGGCATGAAGGCCGCGACCTACGCGAACGTGCGCACCGCGCAGGCCGCGCGCACCGGCTCGAAGCCGAACGCGCTCCTGGTCGCCCTCGACGGCGGCGCCGTGATGGGGCTCGCCGTCGCCGGCCTGGGCCTGCTCGGGATGGGCGGCGTCTACTACACGTTCCAGAGGAGTGAGCAGCTCTCCCCCATCCTCCACTCCTTTGCCGTGGGGGCAAGCTCCATCGCGCTCTTCGCGCGTGTGGGTGGCGGCATCTACACCAAGGCCGCCGACGTAGGCTCCGACATCGCCGGCAAGGTCATCGAGAACATCCCCGAGGACGACCCGCGCAATCCCGGAGTCATCGCCGACAACGTGGGTGACAACGTGGGCGACGTGGCCGGCATGGGCGCCGACATCTACGAGTCCATGGTGGCCGCCCTCGTCGCCGCGATGGCGATGGCGCTGACCGCCAATGCGACGGAGCTCTCCCGCCTCGTGGTGGACCCCTCGGCGGCGGGGAGCGCGAAGGTGGCGGGCGTGGTGCTCCCGCTCGTGCTGTCCGCGGTGGGCCTGGTGGTCAGCGTGCTGAGCATCTTCATCGCGCGCGCCCTCAAGCACCTGAACCCCGCGCAGGTCCTGCGCAGCGCCCTCATCCTGCCCCCCGTCATCCTGGTGGTGTTGTCGTTCGTGATGATGCGGGTGTTCGGCCTCTCCCAGTCCATCACGGTGGCGCTGGCCGCGGGCGCCTTCGGCGGTGCCATCATCGGCCTCGTCACGGACTACTACACCTCGTCCACGCCGGTGCAGCGCATCGCGGAGGCGTCCATCACGGGCGCGGGCACCAACCTCATCCGCGGCCTCGCCGTTGGCATGGAGAGCGTGGGAATCTCGATGGCCACCATCGCCGTGGTGGCCTACATCGCGGACCAGGCGCTCGGCCTGTACGGCATCGCGCTGTCGGCCGTGGGCATGCTGGGCGGCACGGCCGTCGTGATGACGGTGGACGCCTACGGCCCCATCTCGGACAACGCGGGTGGCATCTCCGAGATGTCGGGGCTCGGCCCCGAAGTGCGCGCCATCACCGACGAGCTGGACGCGGTGGGCAACACCACGGCGGCCATCGGCAAGGGCTTCGCCATCGGCTCGGCGACGCTCACCGTCATCGCGCTCTTCTCGGCGTTCAACCTCGAGGTCAACCACACGCGCGTCGCCGCCGGCCTGCCAGAGATGAGCCTGCTGCTGACCGACCCGAACGTCATCGTGGGCCTGCTGCTGGGCTCCATCCTCCCGTTCCTGGTGGGCGCCTCGACGATGCTCGCCGTGGGCCGCGCGGCGGGCGCCATCGTCGAGGAGATCGGCCGCCAGTTCCGCGAGATTCCGGGGCTGATGGAGCTCAAGGCCGATCCGGACCCCAAGAAGATCGTCGACATCTCGACCAAGAGCGCCCTGCGCGAGATGATCTTCCCGGGCCTCGTCGCCGTCGTCGCCCCGCCGTTGGTGGGCTACCTGCTGGGGCCCGGGGCGCTGGCGGGCCTCCTGGCCGGCGCGCTCGTCGTCGGCGCCACGATGGCGCTCTACATGGCCAACGCGGGCGGTGCGTGGGACAACGCCAAGAAGTACATCGAGAAGGGCAAGCTGCCGGGCCACGCGAAGGGCTCGCACGTCCACAAGGCCGCTGTCGTCGGCGACATGGTGGGTGACCCGTTCAAGGACACCTCGGGCCCTGGCGTTGCCATTCTCATCAAGGTCATGAGCGTCGTGTCGCTGCTCGTGGCCTCCCTCATCGCGCTCAGGTAGCCAGCGCTTGCGGTGCGGCGCCTCGAGGCCGAGGCGCCCGCACCACGAGCGGTGGCTCGTACGACGCGTCCCCCCCCGAGGGGCCGTGCGGTTCCTCGGAGTCCCGGTTGGATGAGGGGGTGGGTCGGGACGGACCTGGCCGGAGGAGGTGCGCGCCGGACGGACGCGCGACCCCGGCAGTGGCTCGAGCCGCTGACGTAGGACACCGAACATCCCGGCATGAGATGTCGGCCAGGGCCCCGGCGCGGTGGGCGAGCGCGTGCTACGTTTCATCGTGTTCCGCGACCGCCTGCGCGCCAGGCATCAGGAGCAGCAGCATCGGCTCCCACGGGCCTGACGCGCGCGCGCTCGCACCCGCTCCCTCGGGTGTGAGGGAGGAGTTATCGCTGTTCCGCTGACAGAGAGGTGTCCCATGGTCCTGGAGCTCTCCCAGCAGCAAGTCAATCTCCTCCACGCCTGCCTGGCCGAAAGCATCGAGGAGCTGCACGACGAGGTCCTCCACACCGACCAGCGCGAGATGCGCGGGGAGCTGAGGGAGAAGCTCCACCAGTTGCAGGCCCTCCAGCGCCAGGTGGAGGCCCTGATGCATCAGGGGCAGCCGTCCCTCTGAGGGCCGGGCCGCTGCGCCGGACGTTCGCGCCGAGCACCGAGCGGGGAGCGCGGCTCCCCTCCAACGGCCGGAGCGCCAGTCCATGATTGCCAGTCCTCACGTCTACGACCACGACATCGGAGCTGGAACCACACGCGCGAACGCACGAGCTCCTGCGTGACGCGCCTCTTCGACAGGCTGGAGTGCAACCGTCACGGGCTCGCCGCTCGGGGCCGGCTGTGGCCCTGACGGAGGTGGGAGTCTGCCCTCATGCGCATGAAACACTCCCAGTTTCTGTGCGTTCCACTCCTGATGGGCTGAGGCCTTTAATCAATGCTCGCCCTCGGCGGAGCAGCACCCGCCCCTGACGGAACTTCCCCGGGATGGCTTAGACTCGAAGTCTTTCCGGACAGGTCTCTCTTCGTCTGACGACGTGAGCGCGGCCCCCCGCCAAAGGAAGGCTCATGGCTGTTGCAGAGCGGGTATTGCTTCAACTTGGTATGGCCATGGCCAAAGCCATCGTGAAGGCCTGGGCTCAGGAGATTCCTCCCGAGCTGGCCGGGACAGCCCTCGACCTCGCGAAGAGCCAGGCTGAACAGTCGCTGCGGCGAAAGGCCGACTCCATGTCGCGGCTCGCGGCGCAGCTGACGCGCAGCATGGGCGAGGCGCTAGCGCTGGACGGTGTCGCGCTGGAGGAGCATGAGGCGGAATCCGTCGCCGAGGAACTGGCGAGCAGCCTGGAATCCATCGACAGCGCGCTGGTCGCGAGACTGGCGCTCTCTCCAGACCGGCTCGCGCGGCATCTGCTCGACGAGGCCGCACCACGGATACGCACGCTCTCCGAGGTCGGCGCCAGCATCTTCACCCGGAGCCTGGAGAAGTCCTGCCGCGTCATCCTGTCCACTGCTTCGAGCCTGCCGCGGTTCCAGGAGAGCACCTTCGCCGAGGTGCTCGAACGGGAGGCCCGGCTCCTGGAGCTGTCCCTGACCCAGCTCAGGGAGACGCAGAGGATGGCGGCTCGGGCCATCCGGATCGAGTCCGCTCTTCTCGAGCACCTGGAGGCGACGCGCGAACAGTGGGCCGCGCGCGGGCTTCCGTATCGGACGACCAGCTTCCTCCAGGACCTGCTCGTCTTCCGGCCGGAGGGCGCCACCGCAGGCGCCGGGGACCCGGCCAGGGGTTTCGCACAGCGTTGCTGTGATGCGGTCGCTCCGGGGTTCCATGCGGAGCTCCGCGAGTTCATTGCCACACTGCTTGCTGGGCAGATCGCCGGCGAGAAGGAGCGCTATACCCCATTCGAATGGATGGAGCGCCCTGATGTCATGGCGGCACAGGAGCTTGCCCATGCCCAGGGCCATCCGTTCGTCTCCGAGAGGGAGCTCCTCATCGCGGTGCTGCGGGGCAACAGCTCCACCCTGGCGCGAATCACCCGGTGGATGGGGCCGCAAAAGTTCGAGCGGCTCCTGCGCGCCGCCCACGCCACGCCACGCAAGATGGCTTCCACCCCGACTCCGTTCCAGGAGAGGGCATGACACGCCAGGCAACGCTACAAGGGACTCCCGTCGGCACGCCAGACCCGGGGGCGCGGAGCGGCTCGACTCGCGGCTCCCTGCTCGGTGGGAAGTTCCTGACACTGGAGGACACGCCACGGCGTGGGGGAATGGGGGAGGTCTACATCTGCAGGGTGCTCGGTGAGGGCGACGAGGTCCTCCCGGTCGCGCTCAAGAGCTTCCAGCCCCGCTTCTTCTTCAGCCGCGAGCACCGGGAAGCGTTCATTCGCGAGATCTCCGTCTGGATGCGGCTCAACGGGCTGCCTTACGTCGTACCGGCGCTGAGTATCGAATTGCTCGACGGCCACCCTTTTGTCGTCATGCCGGTGGCGACGACGGGAATCAGTCCGGACGGGACCTTGCGTGGCCTGCTCTCACGGACGCGATTGGCTCCCGAGCAGGCCTTTGGTCTCGCCTTCCAGCTCTCGCTCGCCATGCGCAATGCGGCGCATGTGCTCGGGGATTTCGTCCACGGCGACCTCAAGCCCGAAAACGCACTCTTCTTCGGGGACGGCCTGCACGTCTCGGACTTCGGGCTCGCCCGGGTACTCGCGGACGATGAGCCCTCCGCCCTGGAAAGCACCCATGCCTACCGGGCTCCAGAGGCATGGCTCGGACATCCGGTGACTCCCGCCGTGGACGTCTACGCTTTTGGCGTCATGCTCTTCGAGATGCTCCACGGGACCCGCCCCTTCGAGGAGAAGGATGCGAGGGGCTGGTGCGACGCCCACCTGTCGGCTCCCGTTCCCGAGCCGACGACGCAGGGGCATGCGCTGGCTGCGGCGCTCCACGAGCTTGCGCGGGCCTGCCTGGAGAAGGATCCGGTCAAGCGTCCGGCCACCTTCGATGCCGTTCACGACATGCTCAACGCCATCGGTGAGGAGCACGATTTCCTCCTTTGCCTGCGGGTCATGGCTTCAGCTGCCGAGCGCAGCCATCATTTCAAGGACGTGCAGCGGCAACTCCGCGGCGCCTCGGTGCGCTCGCTACTGGAGATCGAACAGCCGGCGTTGGCCCTGGAGCTCATTGAGCAACTCCCGCTCGAGGAGCTGGATGCGAGGATGTGGTGCAACAAGGCCACGGCGTTGTCCTTGCTGGGGCGGGACGAGGAGGCTCTCCCCTGCCTGAAGACGGCACTCGAGATGGGGCCGGACAAGGAGCTCAGGCACTCGTGTTTGATGGAACTGGCACTGTCACTCAAGCGCCTGGGTCTCTTCGGTGAATCCCTCCGTATCCTGAAGAACCTCATGCCCTACACGGATGAGGAGTCACTGCCCGAGCTGATCACCAACATCGCCAGTGTCCACCTGGTCAAGGAGGAACCGGAAGAAGCCATCTCGTTGCTCGAGACAAGCCTGCGCAGGTGGCCTGACGTGGGCCAGATGTGGGCCAACCTCGGGCTGGCCTACCAGCAGCAGGAGCGGTTCCCCGAAGCAGCGGAGGCGTTCCAGCGAACGCTGCGGCTCACTCCACACCTGGCATCCATCCGCTTCAGGCTCGCGAGCCTGCTGATGGACGAGCTGAAACGTCCGACGGATGCACTGATCGCCCTGCGGGACAGCTATCAGCAGGGCTTCGACCACCCAGCGCTAGCTCCGCGCATGTTGTGGTGCGAGCTGATGCTCGACAGGTACGAGGAGGCTCTGGAATCCGTCCGTACACTGGAGGAACGCTTCGGCAAGGAGGCACTCGCCCTCGTCCGGCGGGCGACCGAGTCGCGGACGCCCGAGGGGGCGAGACGCGCGATGGAAGCCCTGAACGAGCTCAGCGATCGGTTTGCCTCGAAGCGGGAGGACTCCCTGGGAGAGCCCTCTCCCAACGAGGTTACGCCGGAGCCGGAGGACTCGTGGGCGGAGCCGGATCCTGGCTTGTCCGGTCCGTTCATGAATACGCGGATGTACGCGGACAACACCCTGGGATTCGACTTCTATGGCCGGCCGGAAGAGCCCCAGTACCTCCAGCAACTGGAGTACGCCTACCGCTCCATCCAGAACACGAATTCGACGCGCATGGGGCGCGACCTTCGGACAACGGTCCTCTACTTCACCCGCTGCCCGGGGTGCGGCTACCTGGTCCTCACGAACCGGGACATCGGATACGAGCTGGATTGCCGCAACTGCGAACAACGAAGCATCACGTCGCCCGTGCGCGAGCCGGCCCTGTCCCGCCTGCTCGAGGAGATCCAGCAGCGCCTCGGATTGGAGACGTATGACGCCGAGGACATCCCGCTGCTCGTGCTTCTCCAGCCCAGCGATGCCGCCTTTGCCGGGCAGTTGCTCGCGGTATGCGAGGCCGCCGGGTTCACGCAGGCTCCGATGGACCGCCCGGATGTGATGTTCGTCGACCGGGAAGCCCGTGCTCGACGCATGGTGACTCCGGATGCTTTCAGGGTGGCCGTCGAGAAGACCGTGAACGTTTCGGGGGAGTATCGGAATGGCACGCCTCGAGAGGTCCGGCTCCTGCTGAATCGGCTTGGGGAGATGGACCCGGGATTGCGCTCCCTCTCAACGGAGCGGCCCGACATCGGTGACTCGCCGGAAGCAAGGCTCATGTCCGGGGATCTGCAAGGGGCGCTGCGGGATTGTGAGCAGCGCCTGCTCCTGAATCCCAACGACGTGAATGCCTTGCTCCTGAAGACCCACCTGCTGATACAGCAGAACAAGGCACAGGAGGCGCTTGCGTTCGCGGAGCGCGCGAAGAGGGTAGGGGGCAGCAACGCGAATGTAGAGGGGGCCCTCGGGATGATCCGTGCCGCGCTTGGAGAGCTGGAGAAGGCCGCCACGCACTTCGAGTTGGCCCTCCAGCACGATCCTCTGAACGGGATTGCGATGTTCGGCCTCATGAACATCTATAACGCGCTGGGCAAGCCTCAACTCGCCGCTGAATACGCGGCACGGCTCCAGAGCCGGGGTGGCCTGGACCTCTAGCACCCCGCACGGGGTGCTGATGGCCGGGAAGACAGGCCTTGAACCTGTCTTCCCTCGACCTCCCTTCGGGCCCTTGTTTGTGGGTCCTGCGCAGCCGCGCGTGCGAGAGCGGCCAGATCCGTACCGCGAGACGAAGGGTCACCGCGTTCGGAATGAGTTCCACCGGCGCTACTCCGTCGCGGGAGCGGGCAGCCCGGCCGCGTGGAGCCGGGTGAAGATCTGCATCAGCACGTAGAGCGCGAACGCCGCGTCATCCACGCGGTTGCTCATGCGCGCCGCGAGCGTCTGCAGCTTGAGCAGATCTCCCCCGTCGACCTGGAGCAGGTGGGCCTGGGAACCCAGGGGGCCCTCCCCGGCGAAAGCCAGGCCTCGCCGCACGGCATCGAGGCACGCCTGGATGCACGTCCCGTAATCCCCGGAGGCGAAGGCCCCCTCCGCGGCCCGCGCGTGGTCGAACAGGTCCGAGGGCGCCAGCGCGCTGGCGGCCCCCAGGGGGCGCTGTCCCGTCAGGGCGGGGGGCGCGACGGGAGGCGCCACCTGGACCTGGGTCTGGGGCACGACGGCCGGCATGCTGCGGGAGATGGGGCCCGCCGGGCGCGGCACCGAGGTGGGCGCCGGGGCGGCGGAGACCGCGGGCCGGTTTCCGGCGAGCTGGCTCAACTGCGCCTCGAGTCCGCTCGCTCCCTTGGGGGCACCCAGCGAGGGCATCGCCGGAGTGGCAACGCGGGGCGGGGGGACGATGCGCTTGGCGCGCAGATCCTGGATGACGAGCCGGGTGATGGCCTTGAGGGCGTCCATCACGCCGCGGCCGCTGAGGGCCTCGGTCTCGAAGTCGGGGACGCCCCGGGGGTTGAGCGCGGCGCGCAGCTCGGAGACGGGCAGGGCCTTGGGGATGTCGCGCTTGTTCCACTGGAACACCAGGGGGAAGCGCTCCAGCCGGACGCCCTGCTCGAGCAGGTTCTCCTCCAGGTTGGCCAGCGACTCGCGGTTGGCGTCCACCATCTCCGGCTGCGAGTCCGCCACGAACACCACGCCGTCGGCGCCCTGGAGCACCAGCTTGCGCGTGGCGTTGTAGAAGACCTGGCCGGGCACGGTGTACAGCGCGAGCCGCACGGTGCAGTCGTTCACCCGCTCGACCTTCACGGGCAGGAAATCGAAGAAGAGCGTGCGGTCCCCCTCGGTGGCGATGGACATCATCTCGCCACGGTGCGCGGGGCGCACGGTCTCGTAGATCTTCCGCAGACTCGTCGTCTTCCCGGACAGACCAGGTCCGTAGAAGACGATCTTCACCGCTACTTCCCGGGCTACCAGATTTACGCTGCTCACGGTGTCAGCTTACCTAGAACGACTCGCCTCCTGGCGCCAGTTGCCGACGGAACATTCGAGGGGGTACCCGACAGGTGCTCGTTCGCCAACAGGGCGAAGCACACGGCTTCCTTGGCCCCCTCGGGCAGGCCCAGGTCGTCCAGGGGGCGGACGGGCAGGGGGGCCAGCCGGGCCGTCAGCCGCTCCATGAGCACCGGGTTCCGGATGCCGCCGCCGGAGACGTACACCGCCTCCAGGGCGAAGCGCGGCAGGAGCCACCGCTCATAGGCGCGGGCCGTGGCCTCCACCGTGAACGCCAGGGCCGTGGCCATCAAGTCATAGGGGCGCGAGGCGCCGTGGCGCTCCCACAGCCGGCCCACCAGCGCGTCACCGAAGCCCTCGCGGCCGGCGCTGCGGGGTGGGGGGAGGGCCAGGAAGGGGTGCGCGAGCAGCTCCTCGAGCAGCTCCGGCATCACCCGGCCCTGGCGGGAGAGGCAGCCATCCAGGTCGCACTGGAGACTGCCCCCGGTGACGCGCCGGGCCAGGCCGTCCAGCACCATGTTGCCCGGCCCGGTGTCGAAGGCGACCGTGTCCTCCAGCCGGTCGCTCACCACGCTCACGTTGCCGATGCCTCCGATGTTCTGGAGGGCTCGCGCCACCCCGGGCTTCCGGAACAGGGCCCAGTCCAGGTAGGGCACCAGGGGCGCGCCCTGGCCTCCCGCGGCCACGTCCCGGGTGCGGAAATCACTCACCACGGGGATGCCGGTGCGCTCGGCGATGACGGACGCCTCCCCGAGCTGCAGGGTGGAGGGCGTGCTGGACAGGCTCGAGGGCAGATGGGCCACCGTCTGGCCGTGCGAGCCGATGGCGTCCACGTCCTGGGGGCGGTGGCCCGCATGGGCGATGACCTCCAGGGCCGCCTCGGCAAAGTGTTCTCCCAGGGCGAAGTTGAGCTCGCAGAGGGAGCGGGCGTCGTTGGCGGCCAGCACCTGCTTCGTGAACTCGGGAGTGAACGGGCGGGAGATGTGTGCCAGGAGGGTGACGCGGACCTCCGGGCCCGAGCCGTTGATCCGGCAGAGCACCGCCTCCACCGCGTCCACGCTGGTGCCCGACAGCAGTCCGACGCACAGCCGCGAGTTGGGGCGAGGCGGTCGCGAATCCATACCCGCAAGTGTAAGGACCCGGTCCGACGGATGCCGCCCCGGTCCCCTCCCGAGTGTCAGCCAGAGGCTTCTTGGTCAGGGGGCATGGGGGAACATGACAGCGTGGCGCGGTGCCCGGGCTGGCTGGGTGCTCTTGGTGGGGTCAGGTGACGAGGGCGGGCCGTGGTTCCTCAGGCCATCCGGGTTTCTTCCTCACCCGGCCCGGGGAGGTCCACTGCTCGGGCCCGGCGATGGGCTCGTGACGCCAGACTCCTCCGCTGGAGAGGTGCGCTGAATCGGAGCGGATGCCCGCTTCGTCGGTGGGGCCACTTCCACGCGGGAGTCTCCACCGGAGGGATTCGTCGGCCCTTTCTCCCATTCCGGGAGACGGAATCACGCGCGCGAGCGCTTGCGACTCCCGAGAGGGGGCAGGGGAGACACTGGCAACGGCGGACGGCTTTCCGGGGCGGTGAGCGGCGCGCCCGAACACGCGGGCGATGGCTCCACCCCGGGTGCCGCGCAGGTGGTGGGCGAAGACGGCCCTGCCCCGGACGCGAGCCTCGAACAGGCCGGTGCGCTGGAGGGCGCTCTCACCGGAACGCGTGACGCTGGCGGTGGCCCGCGCACGGGCCAGGGTCCACGAGTCCTCGCTGGACCCGTTCCCCCCGCACCCGCTCAACTGGTTGCCCTCCAGGGTGGACTGGCCCCAGCTCACACGGAGGCAGTCCTTCTCGGTGGCGCTCACCGAGGTGTTCCGCACCACCGCACCCATGTCCAGCGAGATGCCCTGCCGTGCCTGGGTGACGACGGCTCCGTCGATCACCGTGCCCCGGCCGCCGCGCACCCGGATGCCGTACCAGGAGCCGAGGGAGCCCTGCGCGGTGAGCTCGACCGGACGGGACCGGGTGCCACGCACCACCAGGGTGCCATCGACGATCAGCTCCACCTGCTCCGGGTCCACCCCGGAGCGCAGCGCGTCCGTGGAGGAGGCGATGATCCGGACGCCGGGCTCGATCGTCAGCTTCGTGCCCCAGGCCACGGTGACATCCCCCTTCAAGACGTAGGGGCTGCCGCGCCTCGTCCAGACGGTGGACGAGGAGAGGGTGCCCTTCACGTCCGTCGCGGACGCCATGGTGGGGAGCAGCAGGAGCAGCGTGAGGAGTACGAACCGCATGACCGCATGCAGGCTATCGCCAGGCACTTCTCGAGACCACCTCGCGGGGTGCGAGTCTTGACCGGACGAGGTGTGGGGGCCTCCGAGGAGACGAGCGTCCGTGACCTGCCCACAGGGTGGGCCTGCGGGCGCGGATGGCCAATCCTGTCTGTGTTTGGTTTGAGACCGAGATGCTTCGCCCTTGCAAAAGTCCGGGTCCGGGATTAGTTCCAGATCGAACCTTCAGGGCTGGAAAGAATGCCGACCCACTACAAAGGCAGCGCACGGGAGACCCGGGCGCTCGACACGTTCATCAAGCTGATCCGGGCCGTGGAGACGCTGGGGGGCGAGCTTCACCGGCACCTGGCCAGCCATGAGATCACCACGCCCCAGTTCGCGGTGCTGGAGACCCTGTTGCACCTCGGGCCGATGAGCCAGGGGGAGCTCGGCCGCAAGCTGCTGCGCAGCAACCCCAACATGACCGCGCTGCTGGACAACCTGGAGCGCAATGGGTGGATCCAACGTGCGCGCAGCCCCGAGGACCGCCGGGTGATGGTGGTGAGCCTCTCCCCGGAGGGGCGGCGCGTCATCGAGAAGGTCTTCCCCGTCCATGCCGCCCACGTCGCGGCGCTCCTGGGAGTCCTGACCGCCGAGGAGCAGGAGCAGCTCGGCGCGCTCTGCAAGAAACTGGGGCTGTCGCTGTCCCGCAACTGATTTCGTTCTCGCGCATTTTACTTCCAGAACGAAGGATTTCTCTCGCGTGTTTAGTTCCAGTACGAATGGTTCGTGCTCGAAAGGATGAAGGGAGACGGTCATGTCCAAATCGAAGAAGGTGGGTGTCTGGGTCGCGACGGTGCTGCTCGCGGTCGCGTTCCTGGGAGCGGGGAGCGCGAAGCTGACGGGGGTGGCGCCGGGTCCGGAGAACTTCGCGCGCTGGGGCTATCCCCTGTGGTTCCTGTACGTCACCGGGGCCATCGAGGTGTTGGCGGCGCTGCTGCTGCTCGTTCCGCGCACGGCGACCCTGGGCGCTGGCCTGGCGGCTGGCACCATGGTGGGCGCCGTGCTCACGCACTTGAAGGCGGGAGAGGCCTCGCATGTGGTCTCTCCCCTGGTCCTCCTGTCGCTTGCGGTGATCGTCGGTCTCGCTCGCCGGCACGAGGTGCTGCCGCCGTTCAATCGTCTTTTCGCCCGTGGAGGGCTCGATCGAGAGGTCCGGGCATGAACACGCGGAATGGGCGGATGGGGCAGATCCGCCGCTGAGCACCGGGCGCTACGGCTTGCCCAGCAGCTCGAGGGCCGAGGTGGTCAGCGTGGTGACGGCGGTGCGGAGCGTCCGCTCGCGGTCCGGAGCGAAGAGGGGGGAGTGGAGGGAGGGGAGCGCCTCGCCCGATGTCCGGGCCTCCGCGTGGCGCTTGGGCTCGACGGTGCCCACCCAGAGCAGCGCGGCGGGGACTCCGGCGAGGCCGTACTCGGAGAAGTCCTCGCCGCCCATGACGGGCTGGCCCTCGCGGACGTTCTCCGCGCCGAGCACCCGCGAGACGGCGTCGGCCAGCCGCTTCGTCAGCGCCGGATCATTGTAGGTGGCGGGAGTGCCCTCGGTGACGGACATCTCCGGCTTCCGGGGCGCGCCGGCCGCCAGGGCCTCGGCCTGGGCGATGCGCTCGATGCCGGCGAGCAGCTGCTTGCGGACCTCGGGCTTGTAGGAGCGCACGGTGAGCTGGAGCCTCACCTCGTCCGGGATGATGTTGTGCTTGGTGCCCCCGTGGATGGAGCCCACCGTCACCACCGCGGGCTCCAGCGGCGACTTCTCGCGGCTCACGAGCGTCTGTAGCGAGAGGATGGTGCGCGCCGCGAGCACGATGGGGTCCACCGTCGTGTGCGGATAGGCGCCGTGCCCGCCCTTGCCGTAGAGGGTGAGATCGACGGAGTCCACGCTCGCCAGGGCGTAGCCGGGCACGTATTCGATGGTGCCCGCCGCGGCGCTGGCGCTGTTGTGGATGGCGATGGCGAAGTCCGGCTTGGGGAAGCGCTTGTAGAGGCCATCCGAGAGCATCTTCCGCGCGCCGCTGCCCGTCTCCTCGGCCGGCTGGCCGACCAGCAGGACGGTGCCGCGCCAGCGGTCCTTCGACTTCGCGAGCAGGGTCGCGGTGCCCATCCAGGCGGTCATGTGGACGTCGTGCCCGCAGGCGTGCATCACCGGCACGGGCTGGCCGGTCTCGTCCTTCATCGTCGCCTTGCTGGCGTAGGGGAGCCCGGTCTTCTCCTCCACCGGCAGGCCATCCATGTCGGTGCGCAGCAGCACCGTGGGGCCCTTGCCATTGCGGAGGAGGGCCACCACACCGTGGCCGCCGACATTCTGGGTCACCTCGAAGCCGAGCTTGCGCAGGCGCTCGGCCAGCTTCGCCGAGGTCTTCTCCTCGCGCGAGGACAGCTCCGGGTTCTGGTGCAGCTCCCGGTAGAGGGCATCCAGCTCGGGGTAGAGCCCATCCAGGGGCTTGAGGACGGGGGAGGGGGCCTCGGCCGCCCGCGCGTCGGCCGGGGGCCAGGCGGTCGCGGTGAGGAGGAGGGCGAGGAGGGGGATGGATTTCACCGTGCTGTCTCCGGTCCGGGAAGAAGGGAGCCGAATACAGCACGGTGCCACCTGGACTGCCTACGGGTGGGTTACTTCAGGAGGCCTTCGGCCTTGAGGGCCGCCTGCACGTTGGGACGCGCCGCCACGCGGCCCTGGTGGGCCTGCACCCACGGGAACGGGGCGAGGTCCAGCTTGACGAAGCCAGCCCAGTTCGCGACGGTGAAGAGGTAGGCGTCGGCGACGGTGAACTGCTCGCCCATGAGGAAGGGACCCTTCTCGAGCGTGGCGCGCAGGTAGTCGAAGCGCTTGGCGAGGTTGTCGCGAACGATCTTCTTCGCATCCTCGGGGTAGGCGGGGTTGAAGAGGGGGCTGAAGCCCTTGTGCAGCTCGGTGCTGATGAAGTTGAGCCACTCCTGGAGGCGGTAGCGCTCCATGGTGCCGTTGGCCGGCGCCAGCTTCGCCTGGGGGGCCTTGTCGGCGATGTACTGAACGATGGCGGGGCCCTCGGTCAGGATGCTGCCGTCATCCAGCTGGAGCGTCGGGACGTAGCCCTTGGGGCTGATGGCGGTGAAGTCCTTGCCGGACTCGGTCTTCTTGGTGCGCAGGTCGACCTTCTCGATCTCGAAGGACACGCCCGCCTCGCGCAGGACGATGTGCGGCGACAGCGAGCAGGCACCGGGGGAGTAGTAGAGCTTCATGTTTCGCGAACTCCGTATTGTGTGTGCGCCTGTTTGTCCACCCAGGCGGCCGCCCACTTTGCACTTTTCCGGGGGCGCTCGCCACAGGTTGTTCGTGCCCGGCGTGAGCGGCTCGCGTGCCTTTCCCTATCAGCTTCGACCGTGACGACCACGTGTCGGCCTGTGTCGTGACACGGAATCTTTGGCTTGGGAGTGGATGACGAAGCCATTCACTGTTTCGTATGTATTCGCGTGCTCCCCATGAGGTATCAAGGAGATGACCTCGAGGCCGGTGGAGGTCATGGTCTGTACCGTCTGGAGCCCGCGACATGCACAGTGATTTCGGCACGAGGAGCCGTTTGATGAGACGATCGCTCAGCCAGCGATTGGGATTGACCCTGGGATGGGTGTCCGCCGGAGGCGCGGCGTTGTTGTCCCTTCCGAGCCACGCGGAGACGGCGCCTCCCAGCGTCATCTTCCTGCTGGACAACCATGAGTCCATGCAGGACTTCCCGCAGTTCCTGCCCGAGGTCAACGGAGACGCCGGAGCCGTGCCGAATCCTCCCGGTGTGGCGATGTCCGGTCAGTTCGGGGCCGATGGTTACGCGGGTCTCAACGTCGGTACGGGCTGCTCGGATCCGGCGCTGGTTTCGGCGATGAGCTGGTTCGACAAGAACAGCTCCGATCCGAAGCTCAACGGCTCCATTCCCTACGACAACGACGCCGACTTCGGCGCCACGCCCCAGTTCTTCGATCCGAACCTGTTCTATTCGTCGCGGGGTCGTCGCCTCTCGTGGGTGGTGGAGGAGACGCCGGCCTCGGTCTCCGTCGACTTCCGTACGACGAGCGGTACCTCGGACGCGATGTCCGCCTGCTGGGCCACGCTGAACTGGAAGGACGTGTACTGGAATTCGCCCGTCTTGAACGAGTGCATCTCCTGCGTGACGACGAAGGGCTGGTGGCGTGGCCCTCTCGTCACGCACCCCGCGGATTCCTCGACCTACGGAATGAATGGCCCCCTGCGTGCGCTCGACGAGCCGCCGCTTCCTCGAGAGGCGTTCCGCAAGTGGGTCGTCAGTGGCCGGGTGCTCAACGTGCGTCCGCCCAGGTTCGTGATTGCTCGCAAGATGCTCAAGGAGGTCATCGCCACCGCGAGCAACGTGCGCATGGGCGTGGCCACCTTCGGTCCGGATGCCGGCTGGTACGATCCGCCCCAGATGTTCGAGAAGCTGCGGCCGACCTGCGACAAGTCCTCGCCCGTCATCGATGAGGCATCGCTCAACCGGCCCCTTCTGATGCGGGCCGTCAACAAGACCGTGTTCCGCAACAACGAGCGCTCCATTGGCGAGGCGCTCTTCGGTCTCGGTGCCTACTTCTCCTCGCAGAAGGTGGACAACCGGTGGACGAGCTGGTTCCAGCAGCCTCTCAATCCTGGCTGGGGTTGGCCGGGTTGCTGCAACGGCGGCACGTATGACAACCCCAACACGGGCGGGGATGGGCGGTACTGGGGCGTGCAATCCGATGAGTGGCTCAAGACGGCCCAGCCCTGGGAGGGCACGGGTTTCGACAAGTCCGTCTGCGGTGACTCCCAGCGCAGTGCTGTCATCGTGGTGACGGGGGGCACTCCCACCTACGACAACACGGTGCCCATCACGAAGATGATGGACATCCTCAAGGCCAATGGTGCCCGGCACCCGAATGGTGCGCTGCTCACGTTCGATCCGGTCAACTCCGAGACGAACCCCAATCCGGGTGGCGTCAATTATTGCCACCTGTTCGGTGCAACCCAGGAGGACTGCGACTATACGGATTACAACTGGCCCACCGGTCTGGCGAAGACGAACAAGAACTTCATGGATGATGCGGCGTTCTTCCTGTCGCACGCGGACCTGCGGGGCGACATGCCCGGCAACCAGACGGTGCGCACGTTCGTCATTGGTTATGGCGACAGCAGCCCCATGCTCCAGAGCATCGCCCTGGCGGGCCAGGGCCGGTTCTATCGGGCGAACCAGCCGACGAGCCTGAAGGACGCCATCCTCTTCGCCCTGGGCGAGGTACAGGCTCCCTTCTGCGCCGCGCCGTGACGCTCGTGGCTTGAGACGGGCCAGGAGAGGGCGGAGTTGCCCTGTCCTGGCCTCCCTCCGCCCCTGACCGGGTTGTGACACGCCGTGTCAGCCTGAATGGTGGCATGCTGGTCTCCCACCGGGAGAGGGGTCTCATGGGCTACGTCGATACCTTTCGCAGCCTCGCCGAAGCGTTTCAGGAGGGTAGGGGGAACGGCGTTCTGGAGGACGGCCTCGTCCTGCATCAGCGCCGGTTCCGCTCCTCGGAGGCTCGGGAGGCTGTGGATACGGTGAGCCCCGGGGAACTCCCCGTGTCCGAGGCGGCGCTCGAGCCGGACTTCCTGCGCGGCCTGCTCCACCGGGATGACGGTGTCGAGGAGAACCTCGAGTTCCCCTACCGCATCGTCGCTCCGTCCGGATGCGAGCGGAGTGATCGGGGCGTGCTCCTCCTCCACGGGCTCAACGAGCGCCGCTGGGAGAAGTACCTGCCCTGGGCCAAGGCGCTCGCCGAGGGACTCGGGGCTCCCATCGTCCTCTTCCCCGTGGCCTTCCACATGGACCGCTCCCCCGCACTCTGGTCCGAGCCCAGGCCCATGCGGCAGTTGAGCCGCGAGCGTCTGCGCCGCATGCCGGAGCTCGAGGCCTCCAGCTTCGCCAACGCCGCCCTGAGCACCCGGCTCCATGCCCGCCCGGAGCGCTTCGTCTTGTCTGGACTGCGGACCTCGAAGGATCTCGCGCGCTTCTCGGACTGCGTCCGCCAGGGCCAGGAGCCGCTGCTCGCCCCCGACGCCCGGCTCGATTTCTTCGCCTACTCCATCGGCGCCTTCCTGGCCGAGGTCCTCCTCATGGGTGATGCCGAAGGGCGCTTCGCCGCGTCACGGCTGGTCACGTTCTGCGGGGGCTGCGTGCTCGCTCGGACCTCGCCCCTGTCCCGGGAGATCCTCGACAGCGCCGCCGCCCTCTCGTTGCACCGGTTCCTCGATGAGCTCGAGGCGCAGAAGCAGCTCCGGCCCGCCCTGGGCAGGTTGCTCTCCGAGGACTCCGTTGGCCGCGCCTTCCAGTCCATGGTTCATCCCGACCGCTACCGCCCCGAGCGCGAGACCGCACTCCAACGGCTCGGTTCCCGCATGGTCGCCATCTCGTTTCAAGGCGATCGGGTCATGCCCTCCGCAGCCGTGGCCGAGACCCTCTC
The DNA here is from genome assembly GCF_024623785.1 of Archangium lipolyticum. Lineage (NCBI taxonomy): Bacteria > Pseudomonadati > Myxococcota > Myxococcia > Myxococcales > Archangiaceae > Archangium > Archangium lipolyticum. The sequence goes on along the minus strand of NZ_JANKBZ010000012.1, from coordinate 67,592 downwards.
CGGCTCCGGCGCCCACGTGGAGATCCTCGCTCCGCCGTATGACTACGAGCACTCGAATCCGTTCCCCGTGAACGGCGTCTCCGAGGTCGAGGTCGAACGCGCCTTCTCTTCCGTGTTCGGGCGCGCGGTGGAGTGGTTGAACGGGTGAACGGCTCGTTGATGCCGGGTTCTCCCGATACCCTCACCCTGTCCCTCTCCCAGAGGGAGAGGGGTTTTTGTTCTTGTTGCTGACCAGGTCTCTCAGGGTCGTTTGCTTCAGGCGGCGCTTCGCTTCCTTCTCCGGCAGCCCCGTGAAGTGCATCGCCAGCGCTACCTTCACCTCGCCCCTGGCTCGCTCCAGCAATCGCGCCGCCGCGGCGGGGGACAGGTCCGTCAGCTCCGCCACCATTCGGGTCGCCCTCGCCCGCAGTTTCTCGTTCGTGGGCCTCACGTCCACCATCCGCCCCCGGTACACCTTCCCCTGGGTCACGAAGGCCGCCGTGGTGAGGGCGTTCAGGATCAGCTTCGTCGCCGTTCCCGCCTTCAGCCGCGTGCTCCCCGCCACCAGCTCCGGTCCCGTCTCGGCCAGCAGCACGTGTTCCACCCGCACCCGCGGGCCCGGCCGGTTGCAGCACACCAGCACCGTGCGCGCTCCCCTCCGCCGCGCCTCCTCCAGCGCGCCCAGCACGAAGGGCGTCCGGGCGCTCGCGGAGATGCCGCACACCACGTCCCGAGATTCCACCCGCAGCCGGATCATCGACGCGGCTCCCGCTTCGGCGTCGTCCTCGGCGCCTTCCACCGCGTGCGTCATCGCCCGGCGTCCGCCGGCGATCACCGCTTGGACTTGTTGGGGAGATGCGCCGAACGTGGGCGGGCACTCGCTCGCGTCGAGCACCCCGAGGCGCCCGCTGGTGCCAGCTCCCACGTAGAGCAGGCGGCCACCCGCCCGCAATGCGTCCGATACGGCCCGCGCCACTCGCGCCACTTCACGCAACGCGGGACGGACCGCACGGACGGCGGCTTCGTCTTCTTGATGCAGACGGCGGACGACCTCCTCCGTGGAGACGAGGTCCAGGTCATCCGCCCGAGGATGCAGTCGCTCGGTGGGAGGAAGCGCGGTTCGTTTCGAGCGCGATCTTCCCACCTTCGACCTCACCGGCTTCCTCAGGCCGCCTTCGTCACCTTGCCCGCCTTGATGCAGCGGGTGCAGGCCAACACGCGCTCCGTCCGACCCTCGACGGACGCCCGGATCTTCTGAAGATTCGGGAGGGTCCGCTTCTTGGTCTTGTTGTTCGCGTGGCTGACGTTGTTGCCCACCAGCGGCCGCTTCCCGCAGATGTCACATTTCCAAGCCATGACTACAACTCCTTGAAATCAGGGGCGAATTGACGGCCCGCCCAAATGAGAGCGGCGGAACCTACCCACAAACCACCTGAAAATCCAGTCTGATCCGGCCTCAGCGCTTGAGGACGTCCTTCTTCTTCAGCATCTCCTGGACCAGGCGGGTTGCCCGCGCACCAGCCAGGAACTCTCCCTCGAGCCCCAGGCCGGGGAGGACCTCCCGCCCGGCCAGCAGCAGGTTCTTCGTGGGAGTGTGTTGCTTCAAACCGGTGACCCCCAGCTTCACTTCCGTGTCGAAGGTGTAGTGGGGGTGGGGCATGAGCCGGCTGCCGCGCACCGCGCCCGCGTCCAGGTAGGGGGCCGAGCGCACGATCCGCTTGTCCTTGGAGAAGGGCATCAGGCCGTCCAGGTGGGCGTCGATGCGCATGGCCAGGGACTGGAGATAGCCCTCGCCCAGGTCGCGCACGCTCGTGGGGACGAAGGCCCCGGCGCACACCACGCGCAGGGATGGATCCTCCTTGCCCTCGTGCGTCCGGGCGGGGTGCTGCTGGACGAGCAGCGGGCCCAGCTCGGCGTCCTCGGTGTCCACCAGCACCAACTCGCCCATGCCGCGCGGGAGCACCGCCTCGGGCAGCACCCAGTTCACCGCGAAGAGGAAGGACTTCGTGGTGGACAGGTCCAGGTGCTCGCTCAGGTTGCGGTGCTTCTTGCGATCGGTGATGAGCCGCCGCAGCGCCCCCGCGTCCGTGGCGGACACCAGGCACGCGGCCCGGTAGAGCGTGTCCGAGCGCAGCAGCTTCACCCCGGAGAAGCGGCCTCCGTCGAAGTGCAGCTCCTCCACCACGTAGGTGTCCGTGTTCTCGGGGCTGAGCAGATCTCCCCCGAGCTCGGTGAAGCGCTCGAAGAGCATCTTGCGCAGGCCATCGCGCCCGCCCGGGTAGCGCCAGGGCGTCTGTAGTGCCTGGGACAGGGGGCGCGTGCGCGCCAGGGGCGAGGAGGGCTGATCCAGGTGGGTGACGAAGGGCAGCAGGCCGCGCAGCAGCTTCGAGGGCTCGTCCTCTCCAGCCAGCCGCGGCTCCGTCTCCAGCCCCGGGTGCTGCCGCACGCGCTTGTTGAGGTTCCAGGACTCCATGAAGCCGTCCGGGGGCAGCGGCGGGGCTTCCTTGAGGAAGGCGTCCGAGGTCTCGTGCTGGGTCGCCGTGGCGGCGAGGTCCGCGAGGATGCGCTCGCCCTGGGCGTCGAACTCGCGGACGAGCTCGGCACGACGGCGGGCCGCGTCGGCGTGCAGATCCACCCGGTGGCGCGGCATCACCAGCTGCAGCTCCGGCACATGGGGCTGCTGGTGGCGATGGAGCGTGGTGGTGATGCCCAGCTCGGTGAAGGCCTCCTCCACCGCGGGCATCGTCTTGAGGGCCGGGGCAATGAAGGGGGCGTAGGGCAGCACGTAGCCGTCGTGCTCGTAGCCCGGGCCGGTACCGTCATGCTCCACCAGGAGCACGCTGTAGCCCCGCTTGGCGAGCAGCGCCGCGGCGAGCGCCCCGCCGAGCTGGCTGCCCAGAACGATCACGTCATAGACGTGCCGGGAGGGGGCAGTGGCGGAGGGGAGCGGCTTGGACCTGACGACGGGAGTGGCCATTGCGCCGCGCACACTACACACGTTGCCGTGGGCCCGGCAGCGCTTTCCCGCTAAAGGGGTTCAAAAAGGACCGGGAGAGGGAGCCGATGGCCGAGGGTCTTCGGGAGCGCAACAAGCGCGAGAAGCTGGAGCGGGCCAAGAAGGCGGCGCGGGAGTTGTTCGCCCGCCAGGGCTTCGAGGCCACCACCATCCGGCAGATCGCCGAGCACGCCGGCATCGGCCTGGGCACGCTCTACTCCTACGTCCAGACGAAGCATGAATTGTTGGATCTCGTCTTCCTCGACGACTGGGGGCGCGTGGAGGACGAGTCCTATGCCTCCCTCCCGGAGGACGCGGGTCTGGTGGATGCACTCCTGCACGTCTTCGGCAGGATGATGGACCACTACGCGCGCGACCCGGAGATGTCCCGCCTCTATGTCCGCGAGACCCTCTTCCCCGGAGCGGGCGACATGGGGCCCCGGTTGGAGCGTGGCCTGCGCGTCATCCAGCGAGTGGGCGGGCTCGTCGGGCGCGCCCAGCAGCGGGGTGAGGTGGACTCGCGGATCGAGCCCCTCTCCGCCGCCACCAACCTGTTCGGGCTGTACCTCTTCCACCTCTCCGCCTGGTTGAGCGGCATTCGAGGGCAGGAGGACACCCGGGCCGCCCTGCGCACCAGCCTGGAGCTTCAACTGCGCGGTCTCCGGCCCGACACCTCCCCCGGACGCAAGAGCCGGACTTGAGCCCGCCATCAGCTCCGCTCCAGGGGGCGCTGGATTTCCGAACGCGTTCAAATTAGAACATGTTCGGAAATGTCGGGGGTGTCACATGCGCGGAGCGGAGCGGAAGGTCCTGGTCATTGGCGGTGGCATTGGCGGGCTGACGGCGGCACTCGCCTTGCGGCGGAGCGGCTGGGAGGTGGAGGTGTTCGAGCAGGCGCCGCGACTGCGCGAGGTGGGCTCGGGGCTGATGCTCTCCCCCAACGCCATGCGCGTGCTGTTCGGGCTGGGGCTGCGGCACGTGGCGGAGCGGGGGGCGGAGATGACGCACTTCGAGATGTGCTCGTGGCGAGGGACTCCGCTCGTGCGGGGCAGCTCGGCGGAGCTTGGGTTCTGCGCGGATGCGCCGCCCACGTTGTTCCACCGCGCGGCCCTGCACGGGGCGCTGCACGAGGCACTCGGAAACGAAGGGGTGCACCTGGGGGCACGGCTGGCGCGCTTCGAGGACGATGGGCGCACCGTGAGGGCCTGGTTCGAGGATGGACGCGAGGCGCGTGGGGATGTGCTGGTGGGGGCGGACGGCCTGCGCTCGGTGGTACGTGCGCGGCTCCACCCGGGCGAGCCCCTGCGCTACGCCGGCTATCCGTGCTGGCGCGGCCTGGTGCGCTCCTTCGAGCACCCGGCGCTCCCTCGAGGCATCCTTCGCGAGACCCAGGGAGCGGGGGTCCGCTTCGCCGCGGGCTACGTGCGAGAGGACCTCGTCTACTGGTGGGCCACGGTCAACTGGCCCCAGGAGAAGCCCGTCCCCGGGGGCGACAAGGCCTTCCTGTTGGAGACCTTCCGGACGGCGCACGCCCCCATTTCCGAGCTCATCGCGGCCACGGATGAGGCGGATGTGCTCCGCAATGATCTCCATGACCGCCTGTCGCTCGAACGGTGGGGCGAGGGGAGGGTGTCGCTGCTGGGGGACGCCGCCCATCCGATGATGCCCAACCTGGGGCAGGGGGCGTGCTCTGCCATCGAGGACGCCGTCGTACTCGCCGCTGCGTTGGAGGAGACGGAGGACATCGCGAGCGGGCTGCGGCGCTACGAGGCCCGGCGTCAGTCGCGGACCTCCTGGTTGCAGCGGGGCTCGTGGATGTTCGGCGTCGTCGGGCAGTGGCAGAACCCGCTGGCGGTCTGGCTTCGCGAGCAGTCCATCCGGCTGACGCCCATGCGCGTCATGATGAAGCAGTACGAGCAGCTCTGGAACTGGCGGCTGGAAGCTGGCCGGTAGCGCGCTCTACGGCTGGGAGTCCTCGGAGGTGTCCACCGGGCGCCAGTCCGGAGTCTCCCTCGGTCCGGGCCGGCCCTGGAGCAGCTCGTGGGGGCGGAACGTCCCCTTGTAGCGCAGGGATGCACAGTCCTGGACGCGATAGCCCAGGTACACATGCGGGATGCCCCGCGCCCGCGCCAGCTCCACCTGGAACACCACGTTGGCCGAGCCCGGTGAGTACCTCGCATAGGCCGGGTCGTAGAAGAAGTACACCGCGCTCCAGGCGCGGGGCATCTCGTCGCAGATGCCCAGGCCCACCAGCCTCGGCCCACCCTCGGCGGTGTCGTCGTAGTAGGCCACCTCGCGCGCGGCCGGGTGGGGGAAGGCGAACTGGAGGAAGTAGTCGCGCGGGCCCAGCGGCGAGGCATCCCACTCGCGCGTCTGCTCGCGCTCCGCGTGCCAGGCGCGGTAGAGCGCCAGCCGCTCCTCGTCCACCCGGGGGGGCCCCACCTCCACGCGGAAGTGGGCACACGCGGCCCTCGCCCGGCGCTGGCTCCGGTTGGGCTTGAAGGTGTCCGTCGGCAGCCGCAGCGAGACGCACTGGTTGCACGCCTGGCACGCGGGACGGAAGTACATCGGCCCGAACCGGCGCCACCCGCGGAGGAGCATCCGCTCGTACTCCTCGGCGCTCACGTTCTGCATCACCAGCTGCTCCAGCGAGGAGAGCTGATCTGGCAGGTAGCTGCACGGGCCGGGGGCCTCGATGGTGTGTCCCAGGATGATCGCCATGGCGTCGCTTCGTTCCTGGGCGATGCCGGGCCCGCCGTCAAGCGGCTGAGCCCGGTGGGCTCGTTGCCTGGGCAGGTGGCGGGCAGGTTCTACGTGGGGAAGACCCTCACCCCAGCCCTCTCCCAGAGGGAGAGGGGGCATCCACGGTGAGGAACCTGGTTGGACCCTCTCCCGAAGGGAGAGGGGGGGACTTTCACAAGTCCTCGTCGCTCAGCACTGTGAGTCCGGACCGGGAGAGCAGGGCGGCTGTTACTCCCTGGCCTCGTACCACCACCCCGTCCACGTGCGTGCCCTGGGTCCCGCACGAGGGGCTACGCTCCTTCAGCAGCGCCACCTCCGCTCCGAAGCGCCGTGCCGCCGCCAGTGCCAGCTCCGCGCCTCGGCGGAAGGCCTCCGTCCGGTCCACTCCCGACTCCACCTCCGCCGCCCGCGCCCGTCCCGCCAGCACCTCGGCGCCCGCTCCGCCCTTCAGCTCCACCGCGGGCCGGGGAATGCCCAGCCCCGCTCCCGTCTCCGGGCACACGGGCACCACCTCCTTGCCCTCCAGCGCCCGCATCACCTTGTCCGAGCCCTTCGACTTCCCGTCGTACCGGCACGCCTCGCCCAGCAGGCACGCGCTCACCAGCACCACCCGCGCCTCGCGCAGCGCCGCCAGGCGCTCCTCTCGCGACAGCTCCTTCATCCCGGTTCCCCCGGGTTGCGCAGGCTCTGCTCGCCCACCGCCGGTCCCGCCGTCGTCACCACGCGCCCGGTCTCCAGCCGCACCGCCCCCGTGGCCACCAGCTTCACCACCAGCGCGTACAGCCGGTGCTCCTCCTTCAGGATGCGCGCCGTCAGCGCCGCCTCGTCATCCCCCGGCAGCACCGGCACCGCCGCCTGCGCGATGATGGGGCCCGTGTCCATGCCCGGATCCACGAAGTGCACCGTGCACCCGGCCACCTTCACCCCGCGCTCCAGCGCCTGCCGCTGTGCATGCAGCCCCGGGAAGGCCGGCAGCAGCGACGGGTGGATGTTCAGCACCCGCCCCGGGAAGCGTCCCAGGAAGTCCGCCCCCAGCAGCCGCATGAAGCCCGCCAGGCACACCCACTCCACGCCCGCCGACACCAGCGTCTCCACCAGCGCCTTCTCGAACTCCGGCCGCGAGCCGAAGGCCTTGTGATCCACCACCACCGCCGGCACCCCGGCCTTGCGCGCCCGCTCCAGCGCGAAGGCCGTGGGCACGTTGGACACCACCACCGCCACCTCGGCCGGGAAGTCCGGCCGGGCGCATGCGTCCAACAGGGCCTGCAGGTTGCTGCCACTGCCCGACACCAGCACGCCCAGCTTCGTCCGGCCGCTCATGGCTCGATGACCGCCGTCGCCTCTCCCTGGCCCGCCTCCACCCGGCCCACCTCCGCCGCCTCCACCCCGCGCGCCTTCAACGTCGCCAGCGCCGCCGGCACGTCCTCCTTCGCCACCACCGCGATGAGCCCCAGGCCCATGTTGAAGGTGTCGTACATCTCCTTGCGCTCGACGTTCCCCAGCTTCTGGATGAGCTCGAAGATGGCCGGACGCTTCCACGTCTTCTCGTCCAGCACCGCCCGCGTCCCGTCCGGCAGGCACCTGGGCAGGTTGCCCGGAATCCCACTGCCGGTGATGTGCGCGAAGCCCTTCACCTTCACCGCCTTCATCAGCGCCAGCGCGTCCTTCACGTAGATGCGCGTGGGCTCCAGCAGCGCGTCGGCCAGCGGGCGGTCCAACCCCTCGGGCACCGCGTCCAGCTTCAGCTTCGCGTCCTCCAGCAGCACCTTGCGCGCCAGCGAGTAGCCGTTGGAGTGCAGGCCGGACGAGCTCAGTCCGATGAGCGCGTCCCCGGGCGCCACGCTCTTGCCGTCGATGATCTCCGAGCGCTCCACCACGCCCACGCAGAAGCCGGCCAGGTCGTACTCGCCCCGCGCGTAGAAGCCCGGCATCTCCGCCGTCTCCCCGCCCAGCAGCGTGCACCCCGCCTGCTCACAGCCCTGCGCGATGCCCTTCACCACCTCGGCCGCGTCCTCCACCTCCAGCCGCCCCGTGGCGAAGTAGTCCAGGAAGAAGAGCGGCTCCGCCCCGCACGTGAGGATGTCGTTCACCGACATGGCCACCAGATCGATGCCCACCGTCCCGTGCCGGCCCGCCTGGAAGGCCACCTTCAGCTTGGTGCCCACTCCATCCGTGCCCGCCACCAGCACCGGCTCCCGGTACTTGCCCGGCGGAAGGGCGAACAGCCCTCCGAATCCTCCCACCCCGGCCACCACCTCTGGCCTCACCGTCCGCGCCGCATAGGGCTTGATGCGCTCCACGAACGCATCGCCCGCCTCGATGTCCACTCCCGACTGCTTGTAGGTCGTTCCCACGGCCGCGCCTTCTAGCGGCTTCCCCCGCTGCTTGTCTCGGTCGCAAGCACCCCGGGTGTCACATTCGCGTCGCCCTGGACGTCTCACGGTCCGAGGGTAGGCGCGTGGATGACACTCGGGGCGCGGAAGACACTGGCGCGCGGACGGAATTTGACCCTGTCGATGGGGGCGGCTTAACTCGCCCTACGATGGGCGCCGAGGAAACCCTCTTTCAACGTTTCGGCAAGGAGTTCTCGAAGGGCACGGTCCTCTTCCGCGAGGGGGAGCCGGGCAAGGAGATGTTCGTCATCCAGTCCGGGAGGATCGCCATCTCCAAGCGTGTGCGCGACGTGGAGAAGGTCCTGGCGGTGCTCGGGCCCGGGGAGTTCTTCGGGGAGATGTCCATCATCTCCAACAGGCCGCGCAACGCCACGGCCACCGTCAGCGAGGACGCCAAGCTGCTGGTCATCGACCCCAAGACGTTCGAGGGGATGATCCGCGGCAACGCGGAGATCGCCGTGCGGATGATCAAGAAGCTGGCCGAGCGCCTGTCCGAGGCGGACGCGCAGATCGAGAACCTGCTGCACTCGGATCCCGCGGGCCGGGTGGTGCACCTCGTCCTCCAGGCGTGCCAGACGCGCGGGCGGGCCATGGAGGAGGGGGTGGAGATCGAACTACCCTTGAAGGATCTGCCCCGGCAGATCGGCGTGGGCGAGCCGGCCATCCGCAACATCCTGGACCGGTTGGAGCGGGCCGGGCTGGTGGAGCGCTCCGGTGACAGGCTCACCGTCCATGATACGGCCCGCCTCCACGACTTCCTCCGATACCTGGAGATGAAGTGGAAGTTCGGAGATCTCTAGCGTGAAGCTCCAGGTCCTCGGCTGCCATGGCGGTGAGTTGCCCTCGTGCCGTACCACGTGCTTCCTCGTGGACGACGTGCTCGCGCTCGACGCGGGCGCGCTCACGAGCTCCCTCACGCTCGAGCAGCTGTGCAAGGTGGACGACATCCTCGTCGGGCACAGCCACTTCGATCACGTGAAGGATCTGCCGCTGATGGCGGATCTGATCATCGGCCGGCGCGACAAGCCGCTCACCATCCACGCCTCGCGCGAGTGTGCCCGGGCCCTGCGCGAGAACATGTTCAACAACGCGCTCTGGCCGGACTTCACGCGCATCCCCACGCGCAAGGAGCCGGTGCTGCGCATCAAGCCCTTCCGGGCCGGTAGCACCTTCCAGGTGGGGCCCTACACGGTGCAGTCCATCCCCGTGCACCACCCGGTGGAGTCCTGCGGCTTCGTGATTACCCGCGGCCGGACCTCGCTGGGCATGAGCGGCGACACCGGCCCCACCGACAAGCTGTGGAAGGTGCTCAACCAGACGCCCACCCTCAAGGCGTTCCTGGTGGAGACGAGCTTCCCCAACGCGCTGCAGCATCTGGCGGACGTGTCCGGCCACCTCACCCCGCGCACGCTCGGGAGCGAGCTGGCCAAGTTCAACCGCAACGGCTGCGCCGTGCTCATCTACCACCTCAAGCCGGCCTTCATTCAGCCCCTGAAGAAGGAGCTGGCGGAGATGCCGGTGGAGGTGCTGGAGCTGGGCGACACCTTCGAGTTCTAGTCGCCCCCGGGAAAGGGGGCTCGGATGGGAGTTGACGGCCCCCGGCAAGTGGGATTAACCCGGCCCCTCCCATGGCCTGGTTCTCCAAGAAGCCCCGTATCGCCACCGCCCCCGAGCCCGTCGAAGCCCCCAGCCGCATGCAGGGGCTCTGGGCCAAGTGCGAGAACTGCGACGAGATCATCTACCGGCAGGAGTTGGAGAAGAACCTCAACGTCTGCCCGCACTGCGATCACCACCTGCCCTGGCCGGCGCGTGCCCGCCTGGCCTCCCTGTTGGATCCCGACAGCTTCGAGGAGTTCGACAAGGAGCTGGAGCCGCAGGACCCGCTCACCTTCACGGACACGAAGAAGTACAAGGACCGGCTCCGCTCCACGCGCAAGTCGCTCGGCGAGAACGACGCCTTCGTCTCCGGCGTGGGCCGCATCGAGGGCAAGCCGGTGTCCATCGGCTGCTTCGTCTTCGAGTTCATGGGCGGCTCCATGGGCTCGGTGGTGGGTGAGAAGGTCACCCGCGTCTTCGAGCGCGCCTACGATCTCAAGTGCCCGGCCATCGTCTTCTCGGCCTCGGGCGGCGCTCGCATGCAGGAGGGCATCTTCTCCCTCATGCAGATGGCCAAGACGAGCGCGGCCATCGCCCGCTTCCGCAACGTGGGCAAGCCCTACGTCTCGGTGCTGCTGCACCCCACCACTGGCGGCGTGGCGGCCTCCTTCGCCTGGCTGGGCGACTTCATCCTCGCCGAGCCCAAGGCCCTCATCGGTTTCGCTGGCCCGCGCGTCATCGAGCAGACCATCCGCCAGAAGCTCCCCGAGGGCTTCCAGCGCTCCGAGTTCCTCGTCGAGCACGGAATGATCGACGCCATCGTCCCGCGCAAGGAGCTGCGCGCGGCGCTGGGACAGGTGCTCGGCCTGCTCGGGTAGCACCTCGCGCCATGACGCTGCCCCGGACGCCGGCGGAGGCCCTGGAGTTCTTCTCCCGGCTCAGCCCCTCCAGCATCAAGCTCGGCCTCGAGCGCGTCCAGGAGACGCTGGAGGCGCTCGGCCATCCCGAGCGCCGCCATCCCGCGCTCCACGTCGCTGGCACCAACGGCAAGGGCAGCACCTGCGCGTTCTCGTCCGCGGCCCTCCACGCCGCGGGCCACCGGGTGGGGCTCTACACCTCGCCCCACCTGGTGCGCGTCAACGAGCGCATCCGCGTGGACGGGGTGGAGATCGCGGACGAGGTGTTCGGCCGCCGCATCCTGGAGGTGCTCGAGCGGCATCCGGCCGCGGCCACCTCGCTCACGTACTTCGAGTTCGGCACCGTGGTGGCCTTCTGGCACTTCGCCCAGGAGGCCGTGGACGTGGCCGTGGTGGAAGTGGGCCTGGGCGGGCGACTGGATGCCACCAGCGCATGCCAGCCGCTCGTCACCGCCATCACCCCGGTGTCGTTCGACCACATGGAGTACCTGGGCAACACGCTGGGAGCCATCGCCGGGGAGAAGGCCGGCATCCTCAAGCCGGGCGTGCCCGTGGTGGTGAGCCGTCAGGAGCCCGAGGCCCTCGCCGCCATCGAGCGCAGGGCAGGGGAGGTGGGGGCGCCTTTGCTCCTCGAAGGCCGCGACTTCTCCATGGTCGCCCGCCCGGAGGGCGGCCTGTCCTATGCGGGACCGGGCCTCTCCCTGGAGGGCCTCACCTTGGGGCTGCGCGGGGAGCACCAGCGGCAGAACGCGGCGGTGGCGCTCGCCGCCCTGGAGCTGCTCTCCACGCGAGGGGTGCCCGTCTCCCCGGAGGCCCTGCGGACGGGACTCGCCGGGGCTCGCTGGCCGGGGCGCCTGGAAGAGCTTGGTGGCCAGCCCCCGGTGTTGCTGGACGGCGCCCACAACCCCGCCGGCGTCGAGGTGCTGCTCGCTGGCTTGCGTTCCCTCTACGCGGGACGCCGCGTCCACTGCGTCTTCGGCGTGGTGGCCGACAAGGACCGAGGACCGATGCTGCGGGCGCTCCTGCCAAGCTGTACCTCGGTACACCTCACTCCGCTCGACACCCCTCGCTCGTTGCCTCCGGAGCGCTACCTCGACGAGGCACGTGCCCTCTGTGCGGACGTGTACGCGTATCCGTCGCTGGACGATGCAATGGCCGGAGCTCGCGGGCGAGCGGCTCCCGGTGACGTCATCCTGTGCACCGGTTCACTGTTCCTGGTGGGTTCCATACGTGCCAGGCTCGGTGGAAACCTTGGCGCATTGCATCACAGTCCGTAGATTCAAGGTATGCGTTTGCCGGACTGGAGAGCGGCGACCCCGACGGGGCCCCATACACCGACGATCGATGAGCTCGACTTCCGCTCGCTCTACCAGAAGACGAAGTACGTGGTGGAGACGGCCGATGGCTGGTCGCTGGTCATCACGCGCTACCGGCCGGTGAAGCAGCCCTTCGCGCAGCCCCTGTTCGGCGAGCCCCTGCTGCTGGTGAATGGCTTCTCCCAGAACCGGCATGCCTGGACCAGCGGCCAGTTCGTCAAGAACCTGCTCTTCTTCGGGGTGGACATCCACATCCTGGAGCTGCGCGGACACGGCAAGAGCTCCATCGAGTTCCAGAAGGAGCGCTGCGCGCGCTTCCGCCGGCCCCTGCCGCCGGACCTGGACTACGGCTGGGACATCGACAGCTACTTCCTCTACGACCTGCCGGCCGCGGTGTCGGGGGTGAAGCGCATCACCCGGCGCGAGCGGATCTTCTACTGTGGCCACTCCATGGGCGGGATGCTCGGCTACGGCTACGCCGGCATCCACGATGACTTCGAGGGCCTCATCACCATCGGCGCTCCGGCGGACCTGGGCCGGGGCATCATGCTGCTGCGGATGCTGGCGCTGTGGACTCCGGCGATGGGATCGGCCATCGACCTGGCGATCGCGGGCCTCAACCTGGAGGAGAAGGTGGGGCACACGGGGCGGATCCTGCTCGCCAAGGGCGCCTCCGTCCTCAACGAGGGATTGGCCCGGTGGCTGGAGCCCAAGGAGGGGCCTCGGCAACGCCAGTTCCACTACATCCCGGTGGATGACTGGCTGAAGTTCGCCGAGAAGCAGCTCGCCCGTGCCGAGGACCATCCGCTCTTCAACCGGCTCGCCACCCGCATCAACCGGCTGAGCAACCCCGCGCGTGTCAGCGCCCAGGACGTGCGCTGGCTGCTGCGCGAGGGTGGGGAGCGCGAGCCGCGCAAGGTGGTGGAGCAGTTCGCCAGGTGGATCCGCCGCGGGGAGATGGTCTGCTACCGCACCGGGTTCGACTTCAAGCGGGGCTTCTCGAAGATCCACATCCCCATGGCCATCATCTTCGGTGACATGGATCCGCTGGCGTCCGTGGAGTCCACCCGGAGCGTGTACCACTCGGCCCAGAGCGAGTACCTGTTGTGGCGGCCGGTGAAGGGCAACAGCCACATCGAGCTGACGATGGGGCACGACATCCGGCAGATCTGCTACGACATCAAGAACCTCATCGAGTACGCGCGCACCCACCGCAACCGCACGCCCGCGCTGCCCCGGTTGAGGTGAGCAGTCACTCGCGTTGCCTGGGCGGCATCGTGCTCGTTATAGGAGCGCTGGAAAGTTGGAGCCTTCGGGCCCCGTGCTAGCTTCGAGACGCAATGCGTCCGTCCAGAGGGAAGTCGCCGATGAAGGCCAGTATCGTTGCGTTGCTTGCCTGCGTGCTGGTTCCGGTCCTGGCGCTGGCGCAGGAGGGGCAGGCCCAGGGCAATCTCAACACCATCACGAGCGTGAGCGTGAGGGGTGGGACGGTGGAGATCGTTGGGACGAAGAAACCCAACTTCACCACCTTCACCATGACGGACCCGCCGCGCCTCGTCATCGACATCTCCGAGGCCGTCTTCTCCGGCGTCAAGGAGGACCTCCCCGTCGGCAATGGCACCATCACCGGTGTCCGCACGGCCAGCTACGGCTCGGATGAATCGGCCATCGCCCGCGTGCTCATCGGCTACGAGCGCGAGGTGGAGACGGACATCCAGACCACCGGCAACTCGCTGGTGGTGAACGTGGTGGGCGGTGGGGGTGCGGCCGTGGCGGCCAGACCCGGCACTCCGGCGGGCGCGGCCGGGACGGGCGCGGCGACGACGCCTGGCGGGACCGCGGAGCAGGCGGCCGTGGCGGCGCAGACGGACCAGAAGCAGCAGGAGCGCGCGGCGGCGGAGTCCACCGTGGCGGCGCAGGCGGACCAGAAGCAGCAGGAGCGCGCGGCGGCGGAGTCCACCGCGGCGGCGCAGGCGGACCAGAAGCAGCAGGAGCGCGCGGCGGCCCAGGCCGCTGCCGACGCTCAGGCCGCGGCCGAGGCCCAGCGTCAGGCCCAGGCTCGCGCGGAGGCCGACCGCAAGGCGCAAGAGGAGTCCGCGCGCGTCGCCGCCCAGCAGGCCGAGCAGCAGCGCCTCCAGCAGGAGCGCGCGGCGAAGGAGGCCGCCGCCGCCGCCGAGAAGCAGCGCCGCGAGGACGAGGCCCGTGCCGCCGCCGAGGAGAAGAAGCGCCAGCAGGCCGAGGCCCAGGTCGCGGCCGCCGCGTCGGCCGAGGAGAAGAAGCGTCTCGCCGCCGAGGAGAAGGCGCGAAGGGATGCGGCCGCGGAGGAGAAGAAGCGTCTCGCCGCCGAGGCGCGCGCACGTCAGCAGGAGGAGGCCCGCGCCGCCGCCGAGGAGCGCAAGCTCGAGCGGGAGGAGGCTCGCCAGTCCCGCCTCGCCCAGGCCGAGACGCCGCGCCGGGCTCCCGTGCAGGGTGATGGCCCCGGTGTCTCCTCGCGCCGCAAGACGATGACGCTGGTGGGCTTCAAGCAGGAGGCCACCAGCTCGCGCGTCTTCGTGCGCACCAACGAGCCCGTCCGCTACACCGTCACCGAGGGCAACAAGCAGGTGGTGCTGGAGCTGGAGGACACCGGCATCTCCGAGTCCAACAACACCCGGTCGTTGGATACCTCCTTCTTCGACACGGCGGTGGCCTCGGTGAACGCGGACACGGGGCCCTCCCGCACGGTGCGCGTGGCCATCAAGCTCAAGGAGCAGGTGTCGTTCCAGGCGCGCCAGGACGGCAACGAGGTCTCCATCGAGTTTCAGCGCCCGGCCCGCCGCTGAGCCCAGGTCTCCGTTCCTCGGGGATCCATTCTTCGCCCGCTACGACAACCTATGGGCGTGGGCTCGGAGCGCTTGCTCTGGAGCCTGGCTGCCCTGGTAGGGCCCGCTCTCTCGCGCGCCCAGCGGGCACAGTTCCTCACAGCGGGGACACAAGTGTCGCTCGGCTTTGGACTTGGGATAAGATACGAGGCCATCGTGCAACCACAAGCACGCAACGAGTCTCCCCTCGGTCAGCAGTGGTTCGCGGTGCCGTATGGCCCCGCGTGCGACTGTTGGCGTATCGGGGGGGTAGCCAGGCTCGCAAGGGGGCAATCGTTTCCCGACTTGGGTGCCAGTCTCACCATCACCCGAGTGGGAACGTTTGGAACCGGGGAGGAGGAATCCCCGGCGCGTGTGCGTGGTTCTTTCACTCCCTGACTGTACCCCCCCCTGAGGAGGACGAGGTCTTTCGTGTCGGAACTCGGCAAACGTATTGGACAGCGCATCCGTGAACTTCGCACCCAACGCCCTGAGCGTTGGACACAGGAGGAGCTCGCGGAGCGTGCGCAGATCAGCGTCTCCTTCCTGTCGATGATCGAGCGGGGCGAGCGTGTTGCACATGTGGAAACCCTTGCCGCCCTGGCCAACGCCCTGGGCGTGAGCCTCGGCGAGCTCTTCGCCGGAACGGAGGAGACACCGGCGCAGACGGAGGACTTGCTGCGGCCGTTGTCGGACTTCGCCCGCGCGAGGGGCCTGACGGCCCGGGACGTGGATCGCCTGTTGGGCGTGGCTCGTGCCATGTTCAACGGCTCCGCGGCCTGAATCAGGCTTGACCCCAGCTGGCTGATCGGCTGCCGTCCTTGACGGGACGCATCTGAGACCGGGAAGATGGGAAGTGTTGGCTGTGCGTCAATGGCGCGCGGCACTCTTCCTCTTCAAGGAGTCATCTCAGATGCGTCTGGGTCTCGCCGTGTATGTGGCGATCGCGAGCGGGTTGCTCGCGGCGTGCCAATCCCCGACCCCCGCCACGCTGGAGTTCGTGGACCAGTCTCCACTGCAGCCGCGGCTCGGGGAAATCACCACGCTGCGCTTCCGGGCGATCGATTCGCGCGGTCAGCCCCAGGCAGGCGTGCGGATCGCCTTCGAGGTGCAGGCTCCCGTCTCGGGTGTCGAGCTCAATCCTCCCGAGGCCACCACCGACGTGAGCAACGGCATTGCCTCCACGCAGGTGGTCGCCAAGGGCGGCCGTGTCTCCTCCGTGGTCGTCGTCGCCCGGGTGGATGACAAGACGGCCCTCAGCCCCGCGGTCACCTTCGCGGGCTCCACCTCCACCTCCCGCCAGTTCACCTTCCAGTGCGGCTCCGTCTCGGGCAACGGCTCGGGTGGTGTGCACGCGATCGGCGCCTATGACGAGACGCGTCATCTCATCGCCGGCGTGAAGGTGGACTGCATCGCCCACGTGGCGGATCGCAACGGCGACGGCATCGCCGGGGCGCAGGTGTCCTTCCTCACCGAGGCCGGCACCATCGGCCCCAGCGCCAGCAGCGTGACGGACGTGGTGGGCAACGCCAAGGTCCTCTACAAGACCTCGCTGCCGCTGCCCGACGACGTTGACCCGGGCACCTTCACCTGGACTCCGGTGAACGACCTCACCCATACCGGCGAGTATCTCGCGCCGCTGTGGATGCACCCGTTCGCGTGGACGGAGGATCCCATCGCCAACTACAACCGGGAGCCCACCCTCCAGGAGCCGCGCCGGCCGGATCCCATCCGCCCGAACAAGGTGAACAACCCCCGCGACAACCTGGTCAGCATGATCGCCGTCACCTCGGGCGAGGAGGCCTTCGACGACCTCAACAACAACGGCGTGCGGGACGAGGCCGAGCCCTTCGTCGACCTCACCGAGCCCTTCGTCGACAACAACGACAACGGCACGTGGGACGCCAAGGAGCGCTTCGTCGACGCCAACGGCAACGGCGTCTGGGACGGGAAGAACGGCAAGTACGATGCCATCACCCTCATCTGGGTCCAGGAGCGCATCCTCTGGACGGGCTGGCCGCACGCGCTGGACCGCGACGTGTCGGCCCGCAATCCCAAGGGCGTGGTGCGCCAGCTGGTTCCGGGCCCCTTCCCCGGCTCCAACCCGGTCCGGTACGTCCAGGACATCCCCGTGAAGTTCTTCTCCTTCCCCGCGTCCTTCCTGGTCGCCGACCCCTGGTTCAACAGCCTGGCCCGGAACGACGACGGTGACGGGTGTGAGGCGGGCGCCGTCGGGCCCGTGAAAGTCACCAAGCTGACCAGTGGCAAGGCCTTCACCTATCCGGCCTACACGCTCATGCAGTACGCCGTCTCCGACGCGCGCGACCCCACCAGCACCAGCACGCCCACCTACCCGGTGGACCAGGTCACCTACTCGGTGTCCGCGCCCTGCGTCTTCACCGCCTCGCCGGTGGAGGGATACAAGGCCGTGGTCCAGGCGCCCACGGTGGAAGGTGTCTTCAAGCAGTAGGAATGCGCTTTCAAGGGCATTGACCCCGGCCCCCTCCGTCCGTAGCGTCCTCTCCGGCTGATTGGCGAATCAACCGGCCGGGGAGAGACACCGCGTGAGCCAGCGGCAGAGCAAGACGGAGGAGGCAGGGAACCGGGAGGGGGAGCGCCGCCGCACCATCCTACGGGCGGCGATCGACGTGTTCGCGCGCAAGGGGTACCACGGCTGCCGCATCGCGGACGTGGCGCGCGAGGCGGGCGTGGCCTACGGGCTCGTCTACCACTACTTCAAGAACAAGGACGAGCTGCTCGAGACCGTCGTCGAGACGGGGTGGAGTGGTTTCATCTCGCGCCTGCGCACGGTGGTCGAGAGCGAGGGCTCCACGCTCGAGCAGAAGGTGCGCGGCATCGCGGACGTGGCCTTCGAGGCCTACCGGGTGGATCCCCGCGCGGTGAAGGTGCTCATCCTCGAGGTCGCCCGCAGCCCCGCGGGGACGCAGATCGTCAGCCGGCAGCAGGCCTTCCTCGACACCATCCGCATGGCGGCGGACATGTTCCGCGCCGCCCAGGCCACCGGAGAGCTGCGCGCGGATCTCGACCCGATGCTCTGCGCCTCGCTGCTCGTGGGCGCCATCGAGATGGGTCTCACCGCCTTCGTGTCGGGGCTGATGGAGGATCGCAGTCCCGAGGCGCTGGAGCGCGCGAAGATGCAGATCGCCGAGTCCTTCCTTCGCGGCGTGCTTCCCGGCGCCGCCACTTCCGCGGAGGTGTCATGGAAGCAGGAGAAGTCGTCGTCCGGTACCAGGCCGAAGGCGGGCAAGCGCTCCTGACCATCGACCGGCCGAAGGCGCGCAACGCGCTCTCGCCGGAGGTGCTGCGGGGGCTGCTGGCCGGGTTGGAGCGCGCCGAGGCCGACCCCGCTGCCCGCGTGGTGGTGCTCACCGGCGCGGGTGAGAAGGTGTTCTGCGCGGGAGGAGACCTCGGGCAGTTGGGAGGGGAGGGGGGCTTCCTCGCCACCCACGAGGGGCGCCGCGTCTATGGCCAGCTGCTCCTGCGGCTCCAGGACATCCGCAAGCCCACCGTGGCGCGCGTCAACGGGCATGCGCTCGCGGGCGGGTTGGGGCTGGTGCTCGCGTGTGACCTGGCCGTGGCCGCCGAGCACGCCGAGCTGGGCACGCCGGAGATCGACGTGGGGCTCTTCCCCATGATGATGATGGCGCTGCTGCAGCGGCACGTGGGCCGCAAGCGGGCGCTGGAGATGGTGCTGACGGGCGAGCGGATGCCGGCTCGCGAGGCGCTCGCGCTGGGGCTGCTCAACCGCGTGGTGCCCGCGGCGGAGCTGGACGCGGTGGTGGGCGCGCTCGCGGGGAAGCTCGCGGGCAAGAGCCAGGCGGTGTTGGCTCTCGGACGCCGGGCCTTTTTCACGGCGGAGGACCTGCCGCTGCCGGCCGCGTTCGAGTACCTGTCCTCCCAGCTGTCGCTCAACGTGCTGGCCGAGGACGCCGCCGAGGGTGTCACCGCGTTCATCGAGAAGCGTCCACCGAAGTGGAACGACCGCTGAGTTCCCGAAGTCCCGGAGGAGGTGCCCCATGCCGCTGTCGAAGGACAAGGTCGTCGTCACCTGCGCGCTGACGGGTGTGCTGGCCAAGAGGGATCAGTGCCCGTACCTGCCGTACTCCCCGGTGGAGATCGCCGAGGAGGCCCGCCGCGCCTACGAGGCCGGCGCCGCGGTGGTGCACATCCACGGCCGCGAGCCCGACTCGGGCGATCAGACGTGGAGCGCGGACATCTACGGGCAGATCAAGGAAGAGGTGCGCAAGCGCTCGCCCATCATCGTCAACTTCTCCACCGGTGGCTTCAACATGGGGGTGGAGTCCGAGGAGGAGAAGAAGGAGCGCCTGGCCTACGTGTGGAAGACGAAGCCGGAGATGGCCGCGCTCAACATGGGGTCGATGAACTACGCGAAGTATTCGGAGAAGCGGAAGGGCTTCGTCTTCGACTTCGTGTTCCCCAACCCCTTCTCGGACATCCTGCTGGCCACCGAGGCCATGCGCGAGGGCGGGGTGAAGCCGGAGCTGGAGTGCTTCGACCTGGGCCACGTGCACAACGCGCAGCCGCTGCTACAGATGGGCGCGCTCAAGGGCCCGCAGCAGTACAGCTTCATCCTCGGGGTGCTGGGCGGCGTGGCGCCCACGGCGGAGAACCTGCTGGCCATGGCGCGGCAGATCGGCCCCGAGGACACCTGGGAGGTCATCGGCATCTCCCGGGTGCAGTGGAAGCTGGTGGCCGCGGCGCTGGTGCTCGGCGGCAACATCCGCGTGGGCCTGGAGGACAACTTCTACCTGGACCCGGCCGGCAAGGAGATGGCCAGGGGCAACGGGCCCCTGGTGGAGAAGGCGGTGCGGCTCGCGCGCGACATCGGCCGCGAGCCGATGAGCCCGGACGAGGCCCGGGTGGCGCTCGGCATCGGCAAGGCGTGGTGAGGCCTACTCCTTGTCGCGCTGGGTGACGGCCGGGGCCGGGGCGTTGCCGAAGTCGAGCTTCAGCAGCGTCTCGCCATCCACCCAGAGGTCATCCACCTTCACGCCCCAGTGGAGGTGGGGGCCGGTGACGCGGCCGGTGTTGCCCACCTTGCCCAGGAGCTGGCCACGCTCCACGCGCTGGCCCTCCTTCACGTCGAAGGCGGAGAGGTGGAAGTAGGCCGTGTAGAGGCCGGCCCCGTGGTACACGAGCACCGTGTTGCCCGAGGCGTAGTTGTCCCGCCGCATCACCACCGTGCCCGCGTTGGCCGCGTAGATGGGCGTGCCCACGGCCCCGTCGACATCGGTGCCGAAGTGCTGGGTCTGCTTCTTGCCGTTGAAGGTGCGCAGGTCGCCGTAGGGCGCGGTGACGCGGCCCTGGCGCGGCCAGGCGAAGTTCTCCCCGAAGGAGGGCGGGACGAAGCCCTGGGCGAAGGCGGCGGCGAAGGCGGCCTTGTCCTGCTCCATGCGCGTCTGCACCTCCGGTGGCGGCTTCACGAACTTGTTGGCCACCTTCAGCGTGCGCGAGGGCCAGCCCGGCGCCACCACGTCCAGCGTGCCCGAGAGCTCCACGGGCGCGGCGCTCCCAGCGGCCGGCACCGTCACCTTCACCGCCACCTGTCCCGGCGTCTGCTCCACCGGAAGGCCCGTGACGGCCTGGAAGCCGCCGCGCACCGGATAGAAGCGCAGTGGGCGCTCTCCCAGGGTGCCGGTGGGGGCCTCGTGGAGGCCGCGCACGGTGACGAGCACCGGGTCTCCTGGCCGGGCCGTTCCGGGCTGAAGGGAGAGGAGGGGCCGCTCCTCGGACGCGAGGGCGGACAGGCCGAGGAACAGCAGGAGGAAGGGAAGCCTCCGGAGCGTGGGGATATGCACGGGGGCGAGATATGCGTGCGGGGAGGGGGGGCGTCAACGAATGCCGATGGCGACAACCCCCCCGAATGTCCGCCGGATGGCTGTCAGCGCCGACCCCCGGAGACGGAAGGGGCGCATGCCTCGCCACACGGGGAGCGGGCGGACGGGCAGGCCCCCGTGAGCCCCAGCGTTCACTCTGCCCGTATGGCTTCCTAGCTTCCGCGCATCCGTTTTCTGAGGGGGAGATAGTCGGATGCCGCGTTCCTTCCGTTTCGAACACTTCAACGCACCGAAGACCACGACTCCGAGCCGGGGCCTGCGACGCCGGGGCAAGCAGATCTCCGAGCGCCGCGCCGTGGATCGCCGCTTCGACAAGGAGGGCATCCACTATGGCCGGAACCACGCGGAGACGGAGGAGATGTTCCAGGTGCGGGCCATGAACGCGCAGCTCGAGGCGCTGGCGGGGCTGTCTCCCAACGCGCCGGTGGTGCCCACCGCCACCAACCGGGGCCAGCCCATCGGCGCGTTGCCAGCGGCCGCGGAGCCGCTGGTGTCGCGCCAGGCGCTCCGGGACGTGCTCGATGAGGCGCTGCGTCAGTTCCGCGCCCTCCAGTCCGGCATCCAGGACGCCACCAAGGCCACGGGCCGGCTCTTGTCCCTTCCCATGGAAGCGGCCCGTCTGGCCGCGCAACGCATCCGCCTCGTTCAGGGATAACCAAGAAGGGATAGCCAGGGCCGTGGAGCTGACGCTCGTCTCCTACAACATCCACAGTGGCGTTGGGACGGATGGTCGCTTCGACCTCCACCGCGTGGGCGAGGTGCTGCGTGAGATCAACGCGGACATCATCGCCCTCCAGGAGGTGGGGGACTACCGGGGGGTGACCGCGCGCGAGGACCAGCCCGAGCACCTGGCGGATCTCCTCGGGCTGCACATGGCCTTCGGTCCCAACGTGGTCCGCAATGGCCGGCGCTACGGCAACGCCATCCTCTCCCGGCTGCCCATCCTCAAGTCGAAGAACTACGACCTGAGCGTGGGCCGCCGTGAGTCCCGGGGCGCTCTGCGCTGCGACCTGGATCTGGGCAATGGCCGGCAGCTCCACGTCTTCTGCCTCCATCTGGGGCTGAGCATCCGCGAGCGCCGCCGCCAGGAGGCGCTGCTGCTGTCCGCCGACATCCTCCGGGATGCCGTTCGGAATGATCCCGTGGTGGTCTGTGGAGATTTCAACTATTGGGGCCCTGGCGCGGTGCCTGGACTGGTGCGTCAGGCCATCCACGACGCGGCCCTGGAGCTGGGCAGACCGGTGCGCACCTATCACTCCCGCTTCCCGATGCTGCGGCTGGACCGCATCTACGTGGACGCGGGGGTGAGGCCGTTGGAGCTCCAGGCCCACCGCACCCCGCTCTCCGCGGTGGCCTCGGATCACCTGCCGCTGGTGCTGCGCTTCGAGGCCCCGCTGGAAGGCCACATGCCCCGCT
The DNA here is from genome assembly GCF_024623785.1 of Archangium lipolyticum. NCBI lineage: Bacteria > Pseudomonadati > Myxococcota > Myxococcia > Myxococcales > Archangiaceae > Archangium > Archangium lipolyticum. The sequence goes on along the minus strand of NZ_JANKBZ010000012.1, from coordinate 45,519 downwards.
CGGCACCCGTCGAGCTCATCGGCTAGGCTGGGCCCGCTGGCGCGTCGGAAGGCCGAAGCTGACGAACGCTGGACAGATGTCTCCGCGACGGGGTTGTCGCGGAGAACGGGGGGGACCTACGTTGGGGCCTCCGAATGAGAGCGACGGCCGGGGAGCAGATGGGCTTGGGCACCGAACAGACGGAGCGCGGACTTGCCGTGCTCGTCGGACGGCTGACGGATGTTTTCAGCAAACTGGTGACGCAGCACCTGACACTGGCGCGCGTGGAGCTGATGGACGACGCGCGCCTCATGGGCTCGGACGTGGCGCGCATCGCCGCCTTCGTGCCCTTCGTGTTGGTGGGCTACTTCTTCGTCTGCGGGGCGCTGTCCGCCTTGTTGGCGCGGTGGCTCGGCTGGACCGGGGCGCTCGCGCTGGTGGGGGTGGCCAACCTCGTGGGAGGTGGGTTGGGGATCGCCCGGGCCGCCACACGGCTCAAGTCCTTCCGGCTCATGGACAACACCACCGAGGAGCTCAACCGCAGCGTGGCGGTGCTCGCCCAGGTGCCAGCGCCTCAGCCCCAGTCCGCGGCGCTTCCCCAGGAGTCCTCCCATGGCCGCTGACGGCAAGGTGAGGGTTTCTCCCCAGACGCCCGAGCAGATCCGCGCGGAGATCGCACGCACCCGCGCCGAGCTCGCCCTCTCCGTCAGCGAGCTGCGCGAGGAGGTGGCGCGGCGCGCGGACTGGCGCGAGTGGGTGCGCCAACGGCCCCTGGCCTGCGTGGGGGCGGCTTTCTTCATCGGATTCCTCATCGGCAATAGCCAAAGGCGCTGAGACGCCACACCTTCGTTCCACCCTTCAACCCCGAAAGAGGATGACTTCCATGGACGTCAATCCGCAGCACCTGCAGGACAAGGCCCGTCAGTTCCAGGAGAACATGGTGCCGCAGTTGGAGGAGGCGCGGCGCAACCTGGAGGATCTCAACACCCGCGTGGTGAGCTTCATCCGCGCCAACCCGGGCACCTGTCTGCTGGGCGCCGTGGCCGTGGGGTTCATCGTCGGGCGCATCGCGTCGCGCCGCTGAGCGCGTCACCGTTTCCTCGAAGATTCGGAGTACTGATATGGCGACCTTCCAGAGCAATCCGGGCAATGGCACCGGCCAGGCGCAGGGCGATCAGGATCAGGGCGGCTTCGGCCAGCGGGTGGACCGGATCGGCTCGGACGCGCAACAACTGTGGGACGATGCCCGCGGCGCGGTGACGGACCTGCGCGACACGATGGACCTCAAGGGCCGCGTGGATCGCAACCCGTACCTGATGCTGGCCGCGGCCTTCGGCGTGGGCTACGTGCTCGGCGGCGGGCTCTTCACCCGCACCACCGGGCGCGTCATCCGCCTGGGCATGCGCCTGGCGGCGCTGCCCCTCGTCAAGGACGAGCTCCTCGGCATGGCCGAGGCGGCGATGCGCGGTGTCGAGGTGGGGGCCCGAGGCATGTCCGGCATGACGGGCTCCGAGGGTGGCTCCACGGGTGGAACCAGTGGCCCGCGCGGGCCCCAGGTGTGATTGACTCTTCCTTCCAACCGTCTCACATGGAGCGCCCGCGATGTTCAGCATCAACGACCTGAAGAAGATGGACAAGGACGACGTGCTCGACCTGATCGGCCTGGAGACCAAGAAGGGGCCGACGGACTGGATGCTGCCCGCGCTCGGGGCGTTCTCCGTGGGCCTGTTGGTGGGCGCGGGCCTGGGCCTGCTGATGGCGCCCAAGCCCGGTGCCCAGCTGCGCGATGACCTGCGCAGCCGGCTCCAGAATGGCCAGGACGCCCAGTCCAACGGCCAGCAGCGTCCCGAGCCCGTGGCTCGCGGCGCCTGAGCGTCTGATTCCCTCCGTCCGGGTTCCCCGGGCGGCCCTCGTGGGGGCGATCCGGTCACTCCGGGTCGCCCCTTCGATTTTCGGGGCGGTAGACTCCCGGACATGCAGGAGCGCGTGGCGTGACATCGAGGAAGGAGCGCAAGCCGGCCAGGGGCGGTAGCCGGACGACGCGGAAGGGCCCTTCCGGTGCGGAGGGGAAGGCGGAGTCACCGGCCCGGGGACGTGCCGCGCCGGGGCGGAGGGACTCGCCAGCGCGGCGCGACACTCCGCGTGACGTGCCCGTCGTGGAGGAGTCGCCCGGTCCATCGAGGCGGGTGGGGCGTGAGAGCTCGCGAGCGCTTCCCACCGTGGCTCCTCCCTGGCGGGTCCCCGCGCTCTTGCGCCGGGATACGCCGCGCGACACTCCCGTGGTGGGCACCGCCACGAAGAAGGAAGCGCCCCCGGAGCCCGCTTCGCCCGGTGCCGCCGCCGAGTCCGTGACGCGTGGGGCCCTGGCCCGGGTGCGGAGCGTGGAGACGCTGGAGGTCGGCTACGACGCGTGGCTCGAGCTGCGGCTGGCGCACGGCGCGGCGCGGCTGCGCTTCCGGGAGGAGCGCGAGCGGCTGGAGCAGCAGGGCTCCTTCCTGGTGGGGGCGGTGCGCGCGGCGAGCGAGGAGCGGGCGGCTTCGGAAGGGCCGGTCCCCGCGGAGCCGGCGCTCGTCTCCGGGCAGGGGCCCATGCGGGACTTCCTGCGCCAGGCCGAGGAGAAGCTGGCGCGGGCACGCGAGGCGCTCGCGAAGGACGAGGCCGAGAGCGAGGCGCGGTACCAGGCCGCTTTCGAGGAGATTCGCGCCACCCTACAGGACAGGGTGCGGCGTTACCTGGCCGCGGCGCCTCCCCATCTCCGATTGCTGCTGCGCAAGGTGGGGGCCACGCGCGCCATCCTCCACCTGGAGCGCGTGGGGGGCGATGAGCCGGTGCTCCTGCTGTTCCTCTTCGCTGGCCGGCTCGCCTCGCGCCACGGCTTCCTCTTCGACGACTCGACCGAGGACGTGTCGCTGCCACCGGCGCCGCTGTACGCGGAGGAGGGCGTCGCGCCGGACGAGGTGCGCCCGGAGGCCCCGGCCTTGATGGCCCGGGTGCGCGCGCCGGGAGAGGTGCTGCCCGTGAAGGGCTTCCTGCCCGTCTTCGTGCCGCGCCCCGAGGGGGGCGAGGACTTCTTCCGCCTCCTCCAGCGAGGGCCGGTGCTGGAGGTGGAGGTGGCCGAGGGCCCGGGGTTCCGCAACGTCCTCACCCGCGAGGAGTCCGAGCGCTTCGCGGGGCACCTGCTGCGCCTCAAGCTCGAGGGCAGGCTCGAGCTCGAGGTGGAAGCGGGGTGAGCGCTACTTCGTGTGCACCATGCCGAGGTCGGCGGTGCCCACCAGCAGCGCGCTGCCGACGAAGAGGTTCTCCGACTCGGGGCCGCCGGTCTTCACCGTCTGGAAGACGACGAGGTAGTTGCTTTCCGGGTTGGGGAAGGCGCTGCCCGGGATGACGATGGATTCCTTCTGCCACTCCACGGGCGCCAGGACGATCTCGAGGAAGTCCAGCGGCTCCTTGGGCACGTTGGTGTAGGTGGGCTGGCCCTTCTCGCCATTGTCGCCCAGCGGGACGACGGTGACGAAGCCCAGCGTACGCGCCTGGTTGCCGGCCACCGGCGGCCGCTGCAACGTGAGGCCCTGGTTGGCCGTGTGCGAGATGAAGCCCTCGGGCGGGTGGAGCCTCGCGATGCGCTCCAGGGCCGGCGCCTCCTCCACCACGCCCACGTACGAGTTGCCGCCCTGCGTGGCGACGAAGCGGTAGGTGGCACCGGACTGGTACTTGATGCCGCCATCTCCGAGGACGTCACTCGTCTGGCCGTAGGTGCCCGCGCCCTTGTTGTCGAGGGTCAGCGGACTGCCATTCTGGGGCTCGAGCCGGACGGTGGCGTTGGCCAGGGGCTGCGGGGTGCCCTGCTCGCCGTTGCGCGTGCCGAAGAAGACGAGGGCGGCCGTCTGGCCTGGGATGGTGATGCGCTCCCCTTCGGGGATGCCGCCGTCGGGCAGCGTGCCAGCGTCGTACCCGGCCATGGCGGCCGCAGAGACGTTCACGTCCGGCGTGGAGAAGAGGGTCCCCACCATCACGTTCTCGGCGAGGATTTGATTGCCCGTCTTGCCCAGGTCGCAGGCAAGGGGGGAGAGCAGGAGAGCAGTGGCGGCAGCGGACAAGACGAGGCGTTTCATTGCACCATTCCGGAAGGACGGCCCTGCGGACGAGCATAGCAGGGCGAGGGGAGGGCTGGGCGCGTGGGCGGATCGCGCTATGGTGGCCGCTCCCGTGCGAAGCCTTCCCATCTACTCGGCCGGTCTCCGCTTCCTGCAGCGGCTCGGCATCTCACTGCTGCAGGCCACGCTCTTCGGCGCCATTCTCGGGGTGCTCGTCTACTACCGGGTCCCCCGTTCGCGGCTCGCCGAGGAGGCCACGCCCATCGCGCTGCTCGCCCGCCCCTCGGCCTGGGTGGAGTCCTGGGAAAGCGGCACCTACGACTGGCGCGCCCGCTCGCTCGGCGCGCGCTCCTCGCGCTCGGATCGCGTGGTGGTGGTGGCGCTCGATGACGAGACGCTCGCCGAGGCCCGCCAGGATCAGCACCCCGGCATCTCCTCCAACCCGTGGCCCCGGGAGATCCTCGGGGGTCTATCCAACCGGCTCCTCGACGAGGGCGCCGAGCTGGTGATGCTCGACTTCCCCTTCACGGAGCTCAGCCCGCGCGCCTGCCTGGCGCAGGGCACGCCCGGGCTGGAGGGACTGGACGACGATCGCGCCTTCCGCAAGCTGTTGGACCGCAACCCGGAGAAGTCGGTGCTGGCCTTCGCGTGGTCTCCGGACCGGGAGATTCCCGCGGGCAGCAAGCTGTGGCCGTACCGTGTGCGGCTCGGCACCTTCGCCGGTGCGGCCGAGGCACGGGGCCGGGTGCAGGCGGTGCTGGCGGACCAGCGGCCGGCGTTCCTCATCCCGGCGGGCAACGCGGTGGAGGTGTGGGCGGGCGTGGCCAGCGAGCAGGAGGGCCTGCGGGTGGTCCTGGCGCAGGGCCTCCGCGAACCACCGAAGGTTCAGGAGCGGAGGGCCACGGACGACACGTTCCGTGTGGGTCCACTCGAGCTCTTCGTGTCCCTGGCGGAGGTCCAGGTGGAGGGGCTGGACGCCGCGCTGCTGCCGGAGGTGCGTCAGCTGGAGCACCCCGTGGCGCCGCTGCTGGGCACGGCGAGTCTCTACGGCTCCATCACCCTGCCGGCGGATCCGGACGGGGTGGTGCGGGCCGTGCCGCACCTGGTGAGCTACCGCTCTCGTGAGGGGGCCCGGCACGTTCTGCCCTCGATGCCGCTGGTGGCGGCGATGCGCCTGGCGAACACGCGCCAGCTCCGCTACGCGGACGGCCGGCTGTACGTGGGAGACCGGTTCTCCATCCCCATGGATGAGTCGGGGTACAGCCTGGTGCGTTGGGACGCGGCCGAGGTGGGGCGGGGCTCGCGCGGCTCGGTGTCCCGGGCGCTGCCCGCGTGGAACGTGTTGCTCAACCTCTTCGCCGTGCGTGAGGGCGTGCCACCCCGGGCGGTGCACGACATCGAGGGGCGGCTCATCGTCTTCACCGACACCACGCGCCAGGGGATGAACTTCCAGCACACGCCCATCGGCGAGCGCACGCCCTCGGGAGCGGTGTTCGCCCAGTCGCTGGTGAACCTGCTGCAATCCGAGGGCATCACCCGCGCCACGCCGAAGCTGGACCTCCTCCTGACGCTGGGGCTGGCGCTCATCGGAGCCTTCGTCGCGCTCACCTTCAACCGAGGCCTGCGCTCCTTCGGCGACGTGATGGTGTACCTGTTCGCCATGGGCGCGGTGGGGCTGCTCTACGCCGGGGTGGCCTGGTACGTGTTCGTCACCCGGTTGCTCTGGGTGGCGATGGCGGCCCCGCTGCTGGCCATGGCGCTCACCTTCGCCTTCACCATCGTCCAGTCCTCGCGCACCGAGCGGCAGCTGCGCCAATTCATCACCGGCGTGCTCGGCAGGTACGTCAGCCCCGAGGTGGCGCGGTTCGTCACGCGCGACCTGCGGGTGCTGACGCGGCCCGAGCGCCGCGAGGTGACGGTCTTCTTCTGCGACCTGGATGGCTTCTCGCGCCTGTCCGGGCAGCTGCCTCCCGAGCGGATCATCCAGCTGCTCAACGACTACCTGACGGAGATGACGGACGTGGTGCGCTCCACGCACGGCCAGGTGGACAAGTACATCGGTGACGCGGTGATGGCCTTCTGGGGCGCGCCGGTGCGCACGGATCGCCACGCGCACCACGCCTGCGAGGCGGCGCTGAAGGTGAACGCGGTGCTGAAGGAGCGCCAGGCGTACTGGGAGAAGACGTATGGCCACTCGCTGAGGTGCCGCATCGGCATCGACAGCGGCGAGGTGCTGGTGGGCGGCATGGGAAGCGACCTCGAGGCCCGGTACTCCGTCCTGGGCGGGTCCGTGAAGCTGTCCATGTTCCTGGAGAGCCTCAATCGCGAGTACGGCTCCTTCGTGCTGGTGGGGGACGCGGTGGCGCGGCTCGCGCAGGACGCCTACGTCTTCCGCGAGGTGGACCGGCTCCGCATGAAGGGCCGTACCGAGCCGCTCCGCATCCACGAGCTGGTGGGCCGCAAGGGGGAGATCAACCCCCAGGTGCAGGCGCAGCTCGCGCTCTACGAGCAGGCGCTCATCGCGTACCACCAGCGGCGCTTCGACGAGGCGCTGGCGCTCTTCTCTCGGGGCGCGGAGGAGTTCCAGGACACGGTGGCGGGGCTGTACGCCGAGCGCTGCCGCAAGTTCACCCAGGCGGCACCGCCAGAAGACTGGGACGGCGTGTTCGCGCTCGAGGGGAACTGAGAGGGGATCCGCCGGGCGCGCTCTTCGCCAACTGGTCCGACCATCGGACCAGTTCGTCCGGCGCGCGCCCGGGAGGCTGGCAACCGCGCGGAGCTCAGTCGTCGGCTTCGTCCGGGTGGCCGAAGAGCTCGACGACGGGCTTGTCCTGCTCGATGTGCTCGGCCACCACGCGCCGCATCTTCTCCGGCGTCATGTGCGAGTAGTACGCCTCGCCCTCCCAACCCATGAGCTGGTAGTCCTCGGGGGAGAGCGGATCGCGTTTGCGCCCTGTCTCCTCGCGGATGACGACGTTGGGCCCCATGTGGCAGAAGCCGTAGCAGCCACCGCGGTACAGCTCGCAGCGCACCTGCAGGCGCCGTGTGGACAGCTCGTCGCGGGCGGCCGCGGCCACGGCATCGGATCCGCCGGCCTTGCAGCTCGAGCCCTTGCACACGGAGAGGCGGTAGCGCTTCATGCACCGCCCACCCTACGGGACTTCGCGAGGTACTGGAAAGAGCCGCGTCGACCCGGAGGATACGCTCCCTCGCACGCCCGCCCGAAACGACACCGGCCCGCCGTCCACCGCGGGGAGCGGGGAGGGCGGGCCGGAGCCGGCGGGAACCGCCGGGGGTGCTACTTGAGGAACTTCGTCACGGGCACCGGGCCGTCGTTGGAGACGACGGTGCGGCCGCCCGGGGCGGCGTGCTCGCCGTGGCCGTGGCCCGCGGGGAGCTGCGCGTGGCCGTGGTGCTCCTCGTGGCCCTCGCCGATGCGGGTGTGGGCTTCCTTGTGCGTGTGCTCCGGGCGGGCCGAGCTCGTGCGCTTGTTCCACGGATCGGACGGGTGGGAGACGGCCGGGCCCTTGAGCAGCTTGGGGATGTCGTAGACGAAGGCCTGCCGGTTGTACTCCGCCGGAGTGTGCGTGTACGTGTCCATGCGGATGGCGTCCTTGGGGCACGCGTCCACGCACAGGCCGCACACGATGCAGCGCAGCTCGTCGATGACGAACTGGGTCGGGTACTTCTCGATGACGCGCGAGCTCGCGTCGGCCGAGTCCACCTCGTACTCACCGGCCTCGATGTAGATGCACTGGGCCGGGCAGATGGTGGCGCACATGTAGCACGCCACGCAGCGCGGCTTGCCGTCATCGCGCGGTACCAGCCGGTGGAGACCGCGGTACCCGTCGGGGTACGGCATCTTCTCCTCGGGGTACTGCACCGTGGTGATGAGGCTGGTGCTCTTGCGATCCTCGAACGGGGTGCCCACCTCCCGCGTCCCGAAGAGGTTGCGCAGGAAGTGCCGGGTGGTGATGGCCAGACCGCGGATCAGCTCGGGCAGGTAGGACCGCTCGCGGATGTCGGTGCGGGGATCCTGGGTTGCCTTGTAAGCCATGGTGTCTTTCTCTCAGCTCGAACTAGTGCGAGGCCGCGGTGGCACCGGAGTGCGCACCGGCAGGATGGGAGTCCGCGGCATGGGCGGCATGCGCGTGGGCGGGCAGGCCGTGGCCATGAGCGTCGTCGTGACCGTGTCCGTGGGCCCCGTGTCCGCCGTGACCATGGCCCTCGGTGCCCTCTTCCTTCTTGGCGGAGGACATCGTCAGGGCCACCAGGACGCCGATCTGCAGGATGCCGAAGAGGGCCAGGGCCCGCAGGGAGGGATCCCACAGCACGAGCGCGCCCGTGGCGAACACGTTGATGAGGCCCGCGGGCAGGAGGATCTTCCAGCCCAGGGTCTGGATCTGGTCGTAGCGGAAGCGCAGGAACGTCCAGCGGATGGCCAGCTGCAGCCACACGAAGAACATCACCTTCGCCCAGAACACGGTGCCGAGCACGGCGCCGTACAGCCACCCGTACTCCTTCATCACCGCCAGGTTGGACAGCCACTCGCCACCGAAGGGCAGGTGGTAGCCGCCGAAGAAGAGGACGACGATGAGGCCGGACAGGACCACGATCTCCACGAACTCGGAGATCATGAACATGCCGAACTTCATGCCCGAGTACTCGACGAAGTAACCGATGATCTCCGACTCACCCTCGGGCGTGTCGAAGGGGGCGCGCTTGGTCTCCGCGAAGGCGGCGGCGAAGAAGAGGAAGAAGCCCAGCGGCTGCAGCAGGAAGCCCCACGCGGGGATGCCGAAGTCGAAGGCGGAGCCCTCGGGAGTGAAGCGCCACAGGTAGGCGGCCTGGCCGCTGGCGGCGGCACCCGAGCCCAGCTCATTGGCGACGTTGCCCACGAAGACGGGCAGCTGCACCGTGGAGAAGGCCATCATCAGGCCCACCAGCGACAGGCCGAGCGCCACCTCATAGGAGATCATCTGCGAGGCGGCGCGGACGCCACCGAGCAGGGCGAACTTGTTGTTGGAGGACCAGCCGGCCAGGGACGTGCCGTACACCGCCAGCGAGGCGATGGCGAACACGTAGAGCAGGCCGAAGTCCGGGGTGGCCACCACCATGTCGACGGTGCGGTCGAACACCTTCACCGTGGGGCCGGCGGGCACCACCGCGAACAGGGCGAACACGGGCGCGAAGGCCAGCATGGGCCCCAGGTTGTAGAGGAGCTTGTTGGCCGTGGCCGGGATGAAGTCCTCCTTGAAGAGCATCTTCGCGCCGTCGGCCAGGAAGTGCGGGATGCCGACCAGCGCCTTGTCCTTCAAGCCCGGGAGGTTGATGCGCGCGCGGTTGGGGCCGATGCGGTTCTGCATCAGCGAGCTCCACTTGCGCTCGGCCACCGTGAGCAGGGATGCCGTGCCCATGACGAAGGCCAGCATCAGGATGAGCATGTTGGTGAGCCGGCTGGCGCCCGGGAAGACGCCCTCGACCACGCCGCCCAGCACGTAGGCCAGGAGCATGTGCACGGCGAAGGCGCCGAACATGACGCCAAACCAGAAGAGGATGGTAGTGACGCGCTTCATTGTCAGAGACCCCGGACCCTGGGAGCGCCGAACTCACGATACCCAGGAGGCCTGCCGTCGGCGGCGGTCGGCAGCGGATTGATGCCCGGCTTCTCCCGGTCAGGCGGCGAGGCCTTGTCCCAGTCGAAGGAGGCGAACTCGGAGACCTGCTTGCCCAGCTCGCGGAACACGTCGCGCGAGGACGTCCAGGCCGCGGTGCCACCCATCTCTCGGGTGAGCTCCGCCGCCAGCGCCCAGTGCGCCGCGGCGTCACCCTTGGAGGGGTAGGCCTTGCGGAAGCGCTGGATGAGGCCGTCCACCTGCACGAAGGTACCGTCGTGCTCCACGTGCACGGCGGCCGGCAGCAGCACGGTGGCCTGCGCGGTCACGGGCGACTCGTTCATCGCCTGCGCCACGAAGACGTCCAGCTTCGCCGCGGCCTGCGCGAAGGCCTCCTCGCCCACCGGCACCTCGGTGCCCACGGCGTAGAGCGACCTCACCCGGCCCGCGTCGATGCCCTTCACCAGCTCGTCGAACGGCTTGACCGCCAGCCCCAGGCCCTGGGCGATCAGCTCCAGGCCCTTGCGGTTGGGGTTGCGGTCCGCCGTGAGGAGGTAGTGGTCGGCCTCACCCTGCGGGCGGCCACCGACGAACACTTCCTTGGCGCCCAGCGACACCTTGGCGAAGGTGAGCGAGGCGAGCAGGTCCTCGTTGGAGGCGACGGGCGAGGCGAGCACTGCGACCTTGCCCTTCACGTCGGCGAGCGCCTTGGCGGCGGCCTTGATGGCCTCCTTGCGCGCGACCTCCGGACGGGCGGTGCCGGTGCCCTGCTGGCGGCCCACCACCGCGCTCAGCACGCGGCTGGTGTTGAGGTTCTTGTAGGTCGAGCGGCCGTGGTCGCACATCCAGCTCTTGTTGACGGCCTCGTTCTCGCGCGGGCGGTAGCGGTAGGTGTCCTGGCCCATGAAGTCCGCGTAGGTGTTGCAGCCGCGCGAGCAGCCGGTGCACACGGACGGAGCGGCGGACAGGAACCACGAGCGAGCGCGGAAGCGGAAGTCCCGGCTGAGCAGGGCGCCCACGGGGCAGATGTCCACGGTGTTGAGCGAGTAGTTGCTGTTGAGCTCGCTGCCCGGGAAGGTGTCGATGACCTCGTGGCTGCCACGGCCGAAGATGCCGAGCTGCGGCTCCTTCGGAATCTCGTTCATGAAGCGCACGCAGCGGCTGCAGATGATGCAGCGCTCCTGGTCCAGCACCACGCGGGGCCCCAGGACCTTGCGCTTGTTCTTCAGCGCCTTGCCGCCCTCGAGACGCGACGGGCGGTAGTCGTAGCGCATGTAGTAGTCCTGCAGCTTGCACTCACCGGCCTGGTCGCAGATGGAGCAGTCGACCGGGTGGTTGAGGAGCAGGAACTCCATGACGGCACGCTGCTGCTCCTTCACCTTGGGGGTGGTGGTCTTGATGACCTGACCCTCGGCGAGCGGCGTCTGGCAGGCGGGCACCAGCTTGGGGGCGTTGGAGGCCTCCACCATGCACATGCGGCAGTTGGCCGCGATGGACAGGCGCGGGTGGTAGCAGAAGTAGGGGATGTCCGAGCCGACCATGCGGGCCGCCTCGATCATGTTCGTCCCCGGCTTCACCACGACTTCCTTGCCGTCGATGGTGCAGGTGACGAACCCCGGGTTCTTCGGCGGGGGAGGGCCGGCCGGCTTGGGAGCCGGGGGCGGCGGAGGCGCCGTGGGGGCGCTGTGCGCGGCCGGAGGCGTGTCCAGCTTCGCGCCCGCGGGCGGGTGCTTCGGCGTGGAGCCGGGCGCCTCGCGGGTCTCGGAGGGCGCGCCCTTGGGGGGCGTCTGCGAGTCTCCGGTGGGCTTCTTGGTGTCGTTGTCGCTCACTGCTCGACCTCGCCGCCGATCATGTTGATCGTGTCAAAGGTGGGAATGAGGTCCGCCAGCATCTTGCCCTTGATGATGTAGGGCACGGCGGACAGGATGGGGTAGCCCGGGGCGCGCACGTGGACCTTGTACGGCCGGCCGCCGCCGTCGCTCACCATGTACCAACCCAGCTCGCCGTTGGCGGCCTCGGTGGCGTCGTAGACCTCGCCGGCGGGCACCTGGATGCCCTCCATCACCAGCTTGAAGTGCGAGATGACGCCCTCGATGGTGCCGTACACCTCGGGCTTGGGCGGCAGCGCGATGCGCCAGTCGTCCAGGATGATGGGGCCACCGGGGATCGTCTTCAGCGCCTGGCGGAGGATCCGCTCCGACTGCTTCATCTCCTCGATGCGCATCAGGTAGCGATCGAAGTTGTCGCCCTTCTCACCGATGGGGATGTCGAAGTCGAAGCGGTCATACACCCAGTACGGCTTCGCCTTGCGGATGTCGTAGTTGATGCCGCAGGCGCGCAGGCAGGGGCCCGTCCAGCCGTAGTCGATGGCGTCCTCGGCGCTGATGACGCCCGTGTCCTTGGTGCGGTCCACGAAGATGCGGTTGCGCGTGAGCAGCCCGTCGATCTCCGCGACCAGCTCCATGACCTTGTCCAGCGTCTTGTGGACCTTCTCGATCCACCCCTCGGGCAGATCGCGGTTCATTCCGCCGATGCGGCCGAAGTTGGTGGTGAGCCGTGCGCCCGTCAGCTCGGCGACGCGGTCCATGATGAGCTCGCGCGCCTCGACGGCGAAGAGGAACGGGGCGAAGCCGCCCAGCTCCATGCCCGTGGCGCCCACGCACGTCAGGTGATCATGGATGCGGTGCAGCTCGGACCCGATGACGCGGATGTACTGGGCGCGCTCCGGAATCTCCAGGCCGATGAGTTTCTCTACGGCATTGAGGAAGCCGAAGTTGTTCATCATCGCGGACACGTAGTTCAACCGGTCCGTGTACGGCAGGCACTGGGTCCAGGTGACGTTCTCGCAGCTCTTCTGGAAGCCGCGGTGGAGGAAGCCGATCTCACAATCGGACTCGGCGATGTTCTCGCCCTCGAGCTCCACCTTCATGCGCACCGTGCCGTGCATGGCGGGGTGCGAGGGGCCCATGTTCACGTACATCCGCTTGGTCTGGAGGTGGGCCTCCAGCTCCGCCTCGTGGGCGTAGGCGTCGATGTCCGGGTTGGGTGCTTCAGGGGCAGGGGGTGACGCGGGCTTGTGGGTGTCCGCCATGATGTCCTCTGGGGGGCTTGCCGGTAGGGCGGGCGATCAGGAGACGCCGCTGGTGCCGGGGCCGCGGAAGATGTCCTTGATGGGCCGCTCGGGGATGAGCGGCTGACGGTCGCGCAGGGCGTAGTCCTTGCGGAGCGGGTGGCCCTGGAACTCCTCGTACAGCAACACGCGGCGCAGGTCCGGGTGTCCCGTGAAGCGGATGCCGTAGAAGTCCCAGACGAAGCGCTCCCACCAGTTGGCGCCCTTGAAGATGGGCGTGATGGAGGGCAGCTCCGGGTTGGCCTCGCTCACGCGCACCTTCAGGCGCACGTGCTCGTGACGCGACAGCGAGTAGATGAAGTAGACGACCTCGAAGCGCGGATCATTCTCCGCGAGGTGGAGACGGTCCACCGCGTCGATCGACGTGAAGAGCTTGAAGTCGAGGTCGTTCTTCAGGAACGCGGCGACCTTCGGCAGGTGCTCGGCGTGGATGACGGCCCAGGCGCCGCCAGTGCGGTCGAGGTAGCGCTCCGCCACCGCCTCTGGGAACTGGGCGGTGACCCTGTCCAGTGCGAAAGTGCTCAAGGGGGCCCCAATGCTGGCTATGGAATCCGGCGCGTTATAAGGATGACCCCCGGGGGGCGTCAACGTAATCCCTCAACCATCCCCGCTACTTACGCGAGGCAGAAGCCCCGGTGGGTCGGAACGGGCATTTCAGGCCGCCGCCCCGGAGCCTCCGCGAGCGGGGGAGGGCCGCGGGCTGAAGGTGGAGACGGGCTCGCGCTTGCCAGCCACGGGGGTGGGGGGAAGCTCCTGCCACTGGAAGTCCTCGCCGGCCTGATCCCGGGTGCTGCGGGAGACGAGCACGGGCGTCCCGAGCCGCTTGGTGAGCTGCTCGATGCGGCTGGCCAGGTTCACCGTGTCGCCGATGGCGGTGTACTCGAGGCGGCGGGCGGTGGAGCCGATGTTGCCGAGCACCACGCGGCCGGTGTGCAGGCCCACCCCCATGCGCAGGCCGGGCTCTCCCCGGGCGAGCCGCTCGCCGTTCACCGCCTCCAGCTCGCGCATCATCTCCAGCGCGCACTCCACGGCCCGGCGGGCGTGCTCCGGCTCGGGCAGGGGCGCGCCGAAGTACACCATGAGTGCGTCTCCGATGAACTTGTCGAGCGTGCCGCCGTGGCGGAACACCACCTCCACCATGCGGCCGTAGTACTCGTTGAGGACGGCCACCACGGATTCGGGGGAGAGCCGCTCGCTGAACGCGGTGAAGTCCCGCAGGTCCGCGAAGAGGATCGTCACCTCGCGCAGCTCGGGGGTGGACACCGGCGAGGCCAGGTCCTGCAGGCGCTCGGCCACCGCAGGGGAGAAGTAGCGGCCGAGCTGGGCGCGTTGGAGTTCCTCGTGTGTCAGCTCGGAGACGAGCATGCGGATGCGGTGGAAGAGGTAGTTGGCGGCGCCCGCCGTCATCATCAGCACCACTGCCCCCACCAGGCGCGCGCCCACGCCGATGGAGGCCTCGGCCTGCAGGAACCATTCGGCCAGGGCCGCCACGCCCGTCACGGTGAACGTCACCGTGCGGCGCAGCGACAGGGCCGAGATGACGATGAGCGCGGTGTAGATACCCAGGGTGAAGCCGGCCACGCCTCCGGGAGAAGGGGAGACGGGGATGGCCAGGTGCTGCAGCCAGTAGATGGCCGGCGCATCCACCACCGCCAGGGACAGCCCGGCCCAGCTCGCCACGTGTGCCGAGCGCAGCACGCCCACCAGCGTGGCCACGGTGCACAGCCAGTAGGCCGCCATGGGAGCGAGATACACCTCCCAGTCCGCCAGGCCCTGCACCCGCGCCTGATAGATGGAGATGACCAGGATGGCGGACACACCCAGCAGGCGCACCAGCGCCAGACGCACGGCGTTGTGCCGCCGTTCGGCCTCGATGGCCTTGCCCACCGGTTCCCGCAGGAACTCTGGGAGCGAAGCGCGCCTCTGCCTGGACTCGTCCACTCGGCCTCGGCCGTGTTGGGGGTGTGCGCGCATCCTCGCACGTCGCTCGGGTGGGTGCACATCCGGTGAAAAGGCGAGGGCCCCGCCACCTCCGAGGAGGTTCGCGGGGCCCGGGGCCGGCACCAGCGGTGCGCGGCTGCCTACTTGGCGAGGTTGTACTGGCTGGCCACCAGATCGTGCGGGGCCGGGCCACGGTGACCGGCCTTGTGCGTCTGGTTGCCGATCTTGTCCTGCAGCAGCTTGAGGCCGTCGAGCACCTGCTCGGGGCGCGGCGGGCAGCCGGGGATGTAGACGTCCACCGGGATGACGCGGTCGATGCCCTGCAGCACCGCGTAGTTGTCGTAGAAACCACCGGACGAGGCGCACACGCCGAAGGCGACGACCCACTTGGGCTCGCACATCTGCTCGTACACGCGCTTGAGGATGGGGGCCTGCTTGAGGTTGATGGTGCCGATGACCATCAGCATGTCCGCCTGCCGCGGCGAGAACCGGGGGAACTCGGCGCCGAAGCGGGCGATGTCGTGGCGGGCCGCGGACACGGACATGAATTCCATGCCGCAGCACGCGGTGGCGAACGGGTAGGTGAAGAGCGAGTACTTGCGCGCCCAACCCAGGCCCTTGGAGACCATCCGCTCGAAGAAGCCCATCGCGTCGTCGCGGCGGGTGGTCAGTACGGGGGCGATATCGGATTCAGCCATGGTCGTTTCTCAGTGCTCCCACTCGAGAGCACCCTTCTTCCAGATATAGATAAGGCCCACCACGAGGGTCGCCGCGAAAACCAGCATCTCCACGTAGCCGAACCAGCCGAGTGCCTGGAAGTTCACCGCCCAGGGGTACAGGAACACCGCCTCGACGTCGAACACGATGAAGAGGAGGGCCACCACGTAGAACTTCACCGCGAAGCGCTGGCGCGCGGGACCGCTGCTCTCGGAACCGGCCTCGAAGGCCGTGGACTTGATGGCGCTCGGACGCCTGGGGCCTAGCATGGCGGCCAGCTGCACGATGACGAGCGCCAGCACGCCCGCCAGCAGCAGCACGATGGCCAGCGGCAGGTAGGAGGCGAGGGGGTTGGTCGTGGGATCCATTTCGCGGCGGACCCTAGGGACACAAGGGGGCCGTGTCAATGGGGAAGCCCGGAGATCCAACCCCTGGACATGACAGCGGAAAGCCGGTGGAGGAGCCTGCCTCCCCGCCTGCCGCTCCGAGAGCGGCCGGAGGACGGGGGTTTGACGCTCCGCGCACCGGGCGCCTAGGGTCGCATCCTGACGCGTCCGCGACAACCGGGTGCGCCTTCCCGATCGGATACAGGAGAGAGCCCGGGCATGTGGGGTCGGCTCAGTTTGCGCTGGCAGGTGGCGTTCGCGGTGCTGGTTCCCAGCCTCGCCCTGGCCCTGTTCAGCAGCGTCTACTTCCCGATGAAGCAGGAGGAAGTCGGGCTGGGGAAACTCGAGGCGCGGGCGAGTGCCGTGGGACTGCTCGCCTCGGAGGGGATTGCGCTCCTGCTGGAGCAGGGGGCGCCCGTGTCGACGGTGCTTTCCGCTGCCCAGAGCACGGATGCGCGGGAGGTGAGGCTGCTCAAGCCCATCTTCGACCGGGTGGAGCAGTCGGGCTCCGTGTCCTTCCAGGCGCTGCTGGCGAGCGATGGCACGGTGTTGGCCGAGCGCGGCACCATGCCGCCTGGGCTGAAGAGCGCACTGAATGCGGGCCAGGGCTGCGAGTCGATGAAGCTGCGGGGTGAGCCGGTGGCGTACTGCACGCTGCCCGGAGGCCGCACCTACGTGGTGGGCATGGACACCGCCAGCATGAGGGCGGAGGCGGGCGCCACGCGCTGGCCGAGCCTCTTCATGTCCCTGGGAGCCTCGGTGGTGGGCCTGTTCATCGCGTTCTTCATCGGGCGGGCCATCGCCGAGCCGGTGACGCGCATGACGCAGGCGGCACACGAGGTGGCGCAGGGAGACGTGTCGCTCAGCGAGGTGGACGTGGCCTCGGCGGGCGAGGTGCGGCTGATGGCGCACTCCTTCAACGAGATGCTGGGTACGCTGCGCGGCACGGTGACGGAGCTGCTGGCGCGGCTCGAGCAGCTCTCCAGTGCCTCGCGGGGGCTGACGGGCGCGTCGGCGGATCAGGAGCACGTCATCAGCCAGCAGGCGGCGTACGCGCAGCAGATCGCCGCGACTTTCGAGGAGCTGAGCCGCACGGCGGAACAGATCTCCAGCTCCACCGAGGTGGTGGAGTCGAGCGCGCGACGCACGCACGAGGCGGTGGCCGAGGCGATGGCGGTGGTGGCGCAGGTGGTGGCGGGCATCAACGACATCCGCATGGAGTCAAAGGGCGTGGCGGACGCCATCGTGGGCCTGAACCAGGATCTGCAACAGGTGTCGAAGATCGCCCAGGTCATCAATCAGGTGGCGGAGCGCTCGGACCTGCTGGCGCTGAACGCGGCGCTGGAGGGAACGAAGGCGGGCGAGGTGGGGCGGGGCTTCTCGCTGGTGGCGGCGGAGATGCGCAAGCTGGCGGAGAACGTGTCGGCCTCGGCGCGGGACATCGCGCGCATCGTGGAGAAGGTGCAGGACTCGGGGAACGAGGCGGCCACCAAGGCGCGCGTGGGCATGGCCACGAGCGACCGGGGTGTGGAGGTGGCGGAGCAGGCCTCGGCGGTGTTCCAGCGAATCGTCGAGCTGGCGCGCGGCACGAGCGAGGCGGCGCGGCAGATCACCATCGCGACGCGGCAGCAGCGTCAGTCCAGCGAGCAGGCGGTGCAGGGGGCGCGCAACGTGGCGGAGCTGGTGAAGCAGGGCGTGGACGCCACGGGCCGCACCACGCGCATCGCGCAGGATCTCCAGAACGTGGCGGACAGCCTCACGGTGCTGACCGCCAGGTTCAAGGTCGCGCGCGACCGCTGACCACCCTCTCCCTTTGGGAGAGGGCCGGGGTGAGGGTCGACGGCCGTCAGGCCCGGACCATCTCGATGTGCGTCTTCTTCGGCGGCTGACCGAAGGGGAGGTAGCGCAGCTTGGGAGGCGCCGTTCCCGGAGCGAGCTGGGGCCTCAGTCCCCGGCGCGCCATCTCGCGAGCGAACGCCGTGGCGAACTGCACCACCTCCATCCAGGCCAGGTGGTAGCCCAGGCAGAAGTGCGGGCCGCCTCCGAACGTCGCGATGTCGATGGTCGACGGCGGCGACCTCCTGCCCAGCCAGCGCGAGGGATCGAACCGCTCCGGCTCGGGGTAGATCGCCGGGTCGTAGCCGTAGGTGCCAATGGGGATGGTGATCATCGTGCCCTTGGGCACCCGCTTGCCGTACAGCTCCAGATCCTCGGTGGCCTGACGCGCCGTCAACGACACGGGCGGATACAGCCGCAGCACCTCACGGAAGAGCGCCTCCGCGAAGGGATGGCGCTTGAGATCCTCGGGCGAGCGGGGCAGGCCCGGCGCCGCCACCGACTCCTCCCGGAGCTTCTCCCAGAGGTCGGGCCGCTGGGCGAGCACGATGCCCAGCCACGCCATCACCGACGCGGACGTCTCGTGACCCGCCAGCGCCAGCAGGCGCAGGTTCTGGACGAGATCCTCATCCCCGAGCGCCTTGCCTTCCTCATCACGCGCCGCCAGCAGCGCCGAGAGCGTGCCCGGCATGTCCGGCCTGCCCCGCGCCGCGGTGATCAGCCGGGTGAAGCGGGAATCGAGCCAGATCCGTCCCTTCCTGGCGCGCCTCGCCGGCGAGAAGGGCAGGTCCATCTTGAAGGGCAGGGCCCCGAGGATGAACTCGCGGTAGTTCTCGTTCCAGGCCCCCAGCTCGCTCCGGTCGATGCCCATGACGCGGAAGATGACGTCGAGCGCGAGCCTCTGGGTATGGGACAGCAGGGAGAAGGCACCCTGGGTGGGCAGAGCGGCCACGCAGGCCTCGACGACCTCGGCGGAGATGGCCGCGGCCCCACTGGACGTCAGGCCCCGGGGCGTGAAGGGCCCGCTCATGGCCGAGCGCAGGTTGCGGTGGGGCACGCCATCGCGTGACAGGAGCGAGTCACCGACGAAGTCCGGCGACTGCTCGCGGATGAACTCGCTGCTGGTCACCCGGTTCTTGAGCAGCTCGAAGCCGGGCTCGCCCATGCAGACCAGCGTCAGCCTGTCGCCGATGCCTCGTGTCCAGAACAGCGGGCCGGCCTTCTTCGCCGCGTTGCGCAGGAACGTGAGGGTGTCGCCGATGTTGAACAGCGTATGGCCCACCAGGGGCAGCGCGCCGGGGAGGATGGGAATCCCGTCCCGGTGTGTCTCCTTCTGGGGCAGGCGGAAGAGCAGGTTCGTCGCGGTTTCCATGTAAACCGGAATCCTGGACGAGGGCCTTTTCTTCCGTCAAGCGTACACTTTCCAAGTGGTAAGAACTCCTCACACCCGGAATCGTCCGCTCAAACTGGCCGTGCGTTCTGGCTCGCGGCCCGTGCGCGCAGCTTCGCGAAGTTCTCCGGCGGGGTGGTCGAGTCACCCGGGCGTTTCCCTGGCGTCACCTGCTCACCATGGAAGTCGCTGCCCCCGGTGGGCACCAGGTCGAACTCCCTGGCGAACTTCAGGTACTTCTCCTGCACGCTCGGGTTGTGGTCCGA
Organism: Archangium lipolyticum; assembly: GCF_024623785.1. Classification (NCBI taxonomy): domain Bacteria; kingdom Pseudomonadati; phylum Myxococcota; class Myxococcia; order Myxococcales; family Archangiaceae; genus Archangium; species Archangium lipolyticum. The sequence goes on along the minus strand of NZ_JANKBZ010000012.1, from coordinate 26,165 downwards.
GTGCAGCGCCTCCAGTCCGTCCAGTCCCGCCTTCGCCAGCATGCGGATTTCGTGGCGCTCCAGCTTGGAGCTGCCCGGATGCGCCACCGTCGCCGTGCCCCCCGCGCGGTGGATGAGCTTGATGGCGTCTTCGCCCTCGAGCTTGAACCGCTCCACCCACGCCGCCCTGCCCGAGCCCAGGAACCTGTCGAAGGCCTCCTTCATGTCCAGGCACCAGCCCCGGTCCACCAGCACCCGCGCCAGGTGCGGCCTGCCCAGCTGCGCGTTCCCCGACACCGCCCGGACGTCCTCCATCCGCACCGGAAAGCCCAGCCGCCGCATCTGCTCCACCATCCGCTCCATCCGCTGCTCGCGCTCCTTGCGCAGCCGCGCCGCGTAGCTGGCCAGCTCCGGGAAGTCCGGTCGCAGGAAGTGTCCCAGGATGTGCACCTCCCGCTTCAGCACGAACGCCGACAGCTCGATGCCCGGCACCAGCTCCACCCCGTGCGCCCTCGCCGCCTCCTCCGCCTCCGCCAGCCCCGCCACCGTGTCGTGGTCGGTCACCGCCAGGGCCGTCACCCCTGCGCTCGCCGCCAGGGCCAGCAGCTCGGCGGGCGAGTGTTGGCCATCACTCGCGGTGGTGTGGGAATGCAGATCGATCACGGCTGACTCCAGGAGGCTCGGGTTGAAAGGTCCGCTTACGACCCATAGGATGTGGGATAAACCTGGGACTCATCGACGGCGACCGCAATGCAGCAGCACCCATTCCAGATTTCCCGGAAGATCGAATACGGCATGCGGGCCATGATCTTCCTGGCCTCGCAGCCGATGGAGCGCACGGTCCCCTTCCGGGAGATCGCCCGCCGGATGGATGTACCAGAGGACTTCCTGGCGAAGATCCTCAAGACGCTCGTGGAGCGCAACATGGTTCGCTCCACGCGAGGGGCACACGGAGGGTATGCGCTCGCCCGGCCCGCGCGCGAGATCTCCTTCCTGGACGTCATCGAGGCCGTGGAGGGCCCCGTGGTGGTCAACGTCTGCCAGGACGGCAGCAGCCACGACTCGTGCAAGGCCACCGGCAGCTGCACCATGTACGGGGTGTGGAAGCTGGGCCAGCAGCGGATGCTCGAGGTCTACCGCCACACCACCCTGGACCGGCTGGCGATGAGCGACCTGCGCGTGCCCGAGCCGGCGCCCCAGGCCCCCGCGCGTCCACCCGTGGAATCGCGCTGAGCGCAGGAGGGCAGTGCCATGGCGAAGGACGACACCATCGAGAACCGCGTCTACCTCTTCGATTCGCTGGCGAGCAGCTACATCTCCGCCGCCTCGGAGCTGCTGTCCTCCGAGGACGAGGCGGTGCGCGCCCGGGCGATGCGGGCGCTGGCGGACCTGGCGTACGTCTCGTGCGTCGTCGCGGACACCGGACACCTGCCGCCCGAGCAGGTGCGCCAGCGCGTGCTGGGCGCTCCCGAGCCCGCCTCGCCCGAGCGTGACGAGGACGACAGGAACGGCAAGGGGAAGAAGCGCAAGTAAACCCGGGCTCCCCTCGGCGGGCGGGCGGTGGTAGATCGCCCGCCATGGCCAAGACCCCCTCGAACAGCAAGAAGAACCTGCGCGCCCACTACTCGGGAGCGCGCAAGGCGGATCCGCGTCCCATCACCGGCAAGGAGTCGCCCACCGAGCTGCTGGAGCACGCCTTCTCCGCCTACGTGGGACGTCAGGAGCGCACCGCGTTCGAGCTGATGCGCCGCTCCATGGAGGTGGATGCCTCCATCTTCCTCACGCTCTCGGGCGCCATGACTCCGGCCGGTCTGCACCAGAGCTGCATCATCCCCCTCATCGAGAAGGGCGTCATCTCCGCGCTCACCACCACGGGCGCCAACCTCTACCACGACGCCCACCGCATCATCGGCCACGCCATCCGCGAGGTGAACCCCAACGCGGGCGACCTCCAGTACCGCCTGGCCCGCATCATCCGCATCTACGACCTGGGCTTCTGGGAGGAGGCGCTGCTCGACACCGACCGGCTCTTCTCCGCGCTCCTGCGCCGCCCCGAGTTCCAGCGGAAGATGACCACGCCCGAGTTCCACTACCTGCTGGGCAAGAACATCCAGGCCATCGAGAAGCAGCTCGGCGTGAAGCAGCCCTCGCTGCTGTCCACCTGCTACAAGCACGGCGTGCCCATCTTCGTGGGCGCGGTGCAGGACGGCTCCATCTTCCTCAACGCCGTCAAGCTCAAGCGGCTGCTCGGGCCCGAGTTCAAGTTCGAGATCGACATCAACGACGACGTCTACTGGATGTCGGCGATCCAGCACTACTGCCGCCACCACTTCTCCAACAAGATGGCCATCTGGATCCTCGGCGGTGGCGTGCCCAAGAACTACACGCTGCAGGGCGAGCCGCTGCTGGATCAGATCCTCGGCGTGCCCACCGACGGCTTCGACATCGACGTGCAGTTCTGCGTGGACCCGGTGGACAACGGCGCGCTCTCCAGCTGCCCGGCCGGTGAGGGCCACACCTGGGGCAAGGTGTCCATGGAGGCCGTGGAGGCCGGCTCCATGTACGTGCACACCGACGTCACCGCCGTCTTCCCGTGGCTCACCCACGCGCTGCTGAGCGACACGAAGATGAAGCGCAAGCCGCGCCGGCTGATGGATGTCATGCAGGAGGCGGTGACCTTCCTCGACAAGGACGTGCAGAAGCGCCGCAAGTCGCTCATGAAGACGATCGACTGGAGCCCCGACGAGGAGAAGCCCAACCCGGACGAGCACACCGCCTACGTCCGCTGAAGCCGCGTCCCGAGGAGACACGACCATGAGCCAGCCCACTCCCCCCACCGGCGTCGTGATGAACGTCGTGAGCGCGCCCGGCTTCACCTGCCGGCTCGAGCACGGCCCGTCCGGCACGAAGATCGCCACCGAGGCCCCCAAGGACAATGGTGGCACCGGCATGTCCTTCTCCCCCACGGACCTGGTGGGCGCGGCGCTCGCCTCCTGCGCCCTGACCACCATGGCGCTGGCGGCCTCGCGTGAGGGGATTCCCTTTGGCGAGGCGAAGGCCCGCGTGGAGAAGCGGATGACGCCTCCGCCGCGCCGCATCGGCGAGCTGGTGCTGGAGATCGACATGCCCGCGGGTCTGTCGGCCGCGCACCGGGCCCGGCTGGAGGAGGTGGCGCATGGCTGCCCCGTCACCCGCAGCCTCCACCCGGACGTGAAGCTGCCGGTGACGTTCCGCTACCCGGACGAGCCCCGATAGACGGGGGAACGCCCGTTCCGCCGCCTGGTCTCCAGACACCCGGGCACGGCCTCCTGCGTCGTGGCCCGGGCATGTCGACCCTGCCTGAGGGTGGGGGCGAGCACGAGGAGGGCGGCGTGAACGTGGCGCTGTTGAAGATCTACCTGAACGACCATCTGGCGGGCTCGGTCATGGGCCTGGAGCTGGCACGCCGCGCGCGGGCGGAGAACCCGGGCAACTCCGTGGGCGAGTACCTGGATGTCTTCATCGGAGAGCTGCGGGAGGATCGCGGCACGCTCCTGAGCGTGATGTCGGCGCTGGGGATCGAGCGTGAAACGCTGAAGCAGGGCCTCGCCTGGGTGGGCGAGAAGCTGGGACGGCTGAAGCTCAACGGACGGCTCACGGGCTACTCGCCGCTGAGCCGGCTGGTGGAGCTGGAAGGGCTGTGCCTGGGGACCGAGGGGCGGCTGTCGATGTGGCGGACGCTACGGCGGCTGGCGCGCAAGGACGAGCGCCTGGCCCGCATCGACTTCGCGGCGCTCATCGCGCGGACGGAGCAGCAGCGGCGCACGTTGGAGCGGCTGCGGCAGCAGGCCTCGGAGGAGGCCTTCTTCGAACCGGGAGAGCGCGCGGTGGTGCGCTTCACTCCGGCGCACTCCAACGGGCGGGGGTAGTCGCGGGGGCGGGATTCCGGCGGGGGTTGCGCCTATAAGGTGCCCCCCATGGATTCCAAGTTGCGACAGGTGGTGGAGGCGTTGGTGGGGGAGGGGCAGGTGGCGTGGACCCCCACCAAGCCCAGGCCCGGAGACGAGCCCGGTCCGCGCGAGCTGTTCATCAGCGTGGGCTCGCGAGCCGAGGCCCTGCCGCCCCACCCGCGCATGCTGGCGTGGAAGCTGCCTCAGTGGACCCGGCGCTCGGTGCGCTCCACGACCGAGGCCGTCCTCCACTCCGCCGCCGAGCTCGACGCCCTCTCCGCGGAGCTGCGCCAGGGCCAGCCGGAGGGCTCGCTCGCGCCCCTCACCCTGCGCGTCCACGAGCCGACGCTCGACGTCGTGTGTGCCTCCCTGCTCGCCGTGTACCGGCTCCTCCACCAGGACTGGCCCGAGGGCGCCGACGCGCTCGGCGCGTACCTGGCCGAGTGGGAGCAGGGCCACACCGAGACGGTGGGCGACTACGAGCGGGCCCTGGGCACGGTGTTCTACGCGGCCCTGAAGCTCTGGCCCTCGCAGCAGGACGGCCGCCCCGCTCGCGAGGTGCTGGAGCTGATGGCCTCCGTGCTGCGGACGGTGCGCCTCCCCGCGGAACTGGCGAAGCTGTCCGAGACGCTCATCCCTCCGGTCATCTCCCGGCGCCTCAAGGCGGATGCGCTCCTGTACCGCGCCGAGCTATCGCGCGCCCAGCGTGTGCAGCTCGACATCCCGATCGGCGAGGGGAAGGACGCGTCCGTGCGCCGGGTGGACGCGCTCTTCCTGTCCTCCTTCCAGGACGTCACCGTCCTCCGGCTGCTCGCGCGCAGCGACTCGGAGAACACCCACTACGGCCAGGGCTTCGACTTCATGGCCATCCACATCGCCCGGCAGGAGCAGGCCAGGGCGTGGCACTCCTTCTCCATCACCCCCGAGCGCGCGGGGACGCTCGCGGACCTCGCGGGTTGGTTCGACGAGCTCGAGGGGCCGCGGCTGCCGGATGGGACGCCCCGGGCCACGGGGAAGCGGCGCTTCGAGCGCCAGCCCAACGACTACTCGGACCCGTGGTACTCGGATGGCTATGCCAGCCCCGTGGGCCGCTCGACGATGGTGGCGGCTCCGTACTCGGGCACCCGGCTGTCCCGCCGTGAGCTGTGGGAGGCGCTCTGGAGCCGGTTCAACGTGGGCCGCAACGTCCATGTCCTCCGGGCGCACACCGTCTTCGCCCGGCCCTTCCTGTGGCGCGGCCCGGCGCCGGACGCGGAGCTCGTGTCCCGGGGCTTCCGCCGTTGCGATCTCTCCAACCAGGGCGGGGCCTTCCACCCCGCGGTGGTCAACTCGTTCCTGGGTGCCACGCAAGAAGCGGACGTGCTGCACTACGAGAAGCCCACCGAGGGCCACACCGTCCGCGTCTCCGTCTATCCGAACCGGCTCGTCGTCGTCTGGGTGGAGCGGCCCCGGAAGGAGGAGACCTCGCTGTACGCGCTCGTGCAGGAGCAGTCGGCGCTCGTGGAGAGCCGGGAGCTGTGGGAGCTCGAGCCCCTGCGATGGCTGCCTCCCTGGCTCGCGCCGCTGGGCCCGGAGCGGTGGCTCGTCTACGGCGCCTACCGGATCTCCCGGGGACGCTCGTCGATGCTGGATGACTCGCGCTCCATGCAGGGGCTCTTCCACGCGCTCGCCTCCGGGACGGAGACCACCCTGGAGAAGCTGCCCTCCGAGGCCGCGGCCCTGAGCCGTCGGGTACTCCGGGATGCCTCCGGGGAGACGGAGCACTGGCTGACATCGACGGGCGGTGCGCGGCTCGAGTTCCTCCTGGAGGAGGAGGAGCGCGGCCCGCTGGCGTGCGATCGGGACTTCCTCCTGTTCCTGTTGACGATCGGCCAGCGGTACTCGGCCTTCGAGACCAGCCGGCGCATGGCCGAGGTGGAGCAGCGCTACCGCACCTCGCGCTGGCAGAACCTGAGGCCCGCGCGCAGCGTCCGCTCCGACGTGATGCTGTTCACCAACTCGTTGTGGCATACGCGCGTGAGCGAGGATCCGGACATCAATGCGCGCTACCTCGCCTGGCACTCGCTGCACGGGTTGCAGGAGACGGTGGAGGCCATGAGGGATCAGGCCTCGGAGCTGGACCAGTACAAGAGGGATCAGTTCGACCGGATGGTCGGCATCCTGGTGTTCGTCTTCCTGCCGGTGAGCCTGGCGTGCGGCTTCTTCTCCGGCGCGCAGTTCCAGGACATGAGCCCCTCGGTGGGCATCCCCGGCGCCACCACGGGGTGGCTCGTCTTCCTGGGCTACACCGCGGCCTTCACGGTGCTCGTCTTCGGGACGGTGTTCCTCGCCCGGATCATGAGCTGGCGCCGGCGCTGAGCGATGTCGATCTCATCCCAGCGCGTCCATTCAGGAGCGATGGCGCTCGGCCACGCGGTAGAGCTGCGTGAGAGAGTAGTCCAGTAGCGACTGGCGGGAGCGCATGTAGCGGTGAGCCCGGACGAAAGGGAACCAGATGCGGTTGCCGACGAGGACCTGTGCCTCTTCGAGCTTCTGGCGCGGTATCCACCGCCCTCCCAGGTTCCGCACCAGCGCTTCGCCCAGGTACGCGCCCACGGCCGGCACCGCATGCTCGTCGATGACTTCTCGCAGACGGGTTTTCGGGAAGTCCTCGGACCAGAAGTAGATGTCGATGTCCGTGAGCGACTCGGGGGTCGCCTTGAAGATCGAGGGCACGTTGGAGTGCAGGAGCGCCACGAGGCGTTCAGCGAGGTACCCATAGTGCTCGAGGATGCGAGCTGGGTTCTCCACGTCGGTGGGCAGCGCGGCGTCGGCGGGGCGCCACTCCTCCGGCTCGGGCGGTTGCCAGGCGTTGAGCTCGGCGATCTTTCGTTGGCGCTCACTGATGGCGAAGCCCTCCACCGCGCGCGCGAGGATCGGAGCCACGTCCGGGTGGAAATGGGGCGCCACGGGAGCAAGCAGGGCGCTGCGTTCACGAAGGGTCCCCAATACGGTGCCGAAGTCCAGGTCCGGCCGGAGATGGACGAGCGCCCGGGCCTGCGCCTTGCGTGCTTCCTCGGAGGCGAAATCCGTGGCAGTGGGCCATGTCACCAGGAGGATGGAGCCGTTGGGGAGCGCATCCACCCGGTGGGCCGGTGTGGAAAGCATTCGTTCGCGGCCGACGGTCTCCACCAATCTTGGGCCAAAGACATTGAGCCAGAACACCTCGTAGACCTTGTCGAATCCATCTCGCCGCGTGGTCTCGTCGTCGCGGCCGAAATTGGGAGCACCTGACAACTGGTCATCAGCCATGCTGTGGGCCGAGGCATGAGTGACCGGGTAGTGGGAGGCCCAGTCACGGACCATGTCCACCAATTGGTTGCAGCGCTCCGCCTCCGCGAAGAAGGAGAGGGGTTGCACGTCGAGGCTGATGTCCAGGGTTGGAGGCTCTCGCGACGACCGGAGCGCGAGCGTCAGCAACAGGGCAGGTAGTGCGGTGCGACGGAACTCTATGATTGAACCGTACGCGTCGCGCTCCTCCTCCAGGGTCTTCCAAACAGCCGCGCGGGAGTACTTACGTCGCCGCTTGCCCTCGACGATGTCCGGCGTCCATTGGTCCGAGTGCTTCTCGAGTGTCTGGAGGAAGGATTCCAACTCGCGCTCGAGCGCTGGCTGACGGTCGAGCGAGCCCTCAAAAAAGAGCCTGAGACGGTCTTCCACGTTCAAGTCCCGGAACTTCAGCACCTTCATTCGAACAGCACCTCTACCCCCTGGAGGTTTCCTTCAACCGCGTTCACTGCCTTCTTCAACAATCGTGGGTCCGGGGTGAGCAAGCCACCCTCATAGATGAGGTAAACCCTTTGGACCTGCACCTGCGTGCCGCGAAGACCGAGGGAGGGCCGGCGAATGTCCAGCGTCCCGCCGTAGTACTGCAAAGCGTCGTTCGCATCCACCCTCATCTGCCTTTCCAAGGCTCTGCCCTCGAGAAGCTTGAGATCGCGACTCTTGAAGCTGAAGGTCTCCACGCGGGGTGGCTGACCCGCGGGTGGTTGCTTCTCGATGACGAGCACGTCCGCGAATCGGATGACAGGAGTCGTCGGCTTCGCGACCCCCACGTACGTTTCGATGAGGGGCTGGTTGAAGTTCTTGAGGAGGCGACGTTGCGCGCGCGGGAGGGCCGCATCTGCGCGCAGCAGGTCCACCATGGCTCGTTCGAATGCGAGCCCTCGGGTGAACAGCACGCGCATCTGCTCGTAGCCCCCCCATGCGAGGGGCGGCTTGACTGCCTTGCGTTCATGGAGCTCCGCGAAGCGGTTTTCCCAATAGGCGACGTACTCTCTCCAGAGTGGGTGTCCTCGTGCTCCCGGTGGGGGTGAATCAAGGGAGGGGCGCTGCTTCTCCAGGACAGCCACGTTCCCGGACAGGCGCGGACCCTCGGAGTCGAGCTCCACCTGCGAGAACCTGGCTTCCACCACCTCCCGGGTGAGGCCCGCCGATTCGTCCACCAGGGATGCCGCGCCGCCGAGGCCCTTCCCAGTACCGGCCCTCGTCGAAGTGGGACCCGCGCGCCCGGGCTTCGCTTCCGACAACCATGCCTGGGCCCGCGCCACATCGCCCCGGGCCTCGTAGAGGGCCAAGGCACCCGTCTCGCCCCCCTCGTACACCAACAAGGCCGCTTCACGGTTGGCTTGCATGTACCTGGCCAGCTCGCGGACACCCTCTCCTCCCAGCCGGTTCAGCAGCCGCTCCGCCACCTGTGCCAGTCCTGGGAATCCCAGCTCCGGCACCTGGAGTTGCCCCACCCGTATCCACCGGGTCCCCAAGGTGCCCCTGGTTTCGGCGACGTAGCGAAGGCCCTTGCCTCCTGCGTACAAGGACACCAACACCACAGCGGCCGACAGCTCGCGCGTGGCCTGCTCGTACCGGCCCCGCGACAGCGAGTACACCCCCTGGCACGTGCCAGCCACCAGGTTGTAGAAGCCCACCGGTACGCCGAACGTCAGCCTGTCGAAGCCACCCAGCAACACGTTGCCCGGCGAGAAGGCCGCCTCCATCTCCGCCCGCTCCACCTCGTCGAGCAACTCCTGATAGGGCGGAGGCAGTTGCCCGCGCTGCGCGGAGTACTTCATCACCAGGGCTCCCTGGCGCAGCTCGCTGGTGGACAGGGCCTCGTTGGCGGCGCTGGCCAGGCCCCGTGCCATGTCACCGAGGCGCTCGGGGCGGTCCTGGTAGTCCGAGAGATTCAATCCCCGCTGCCGCAGCGCCTCGCGCACGGCGTCCATTCGCCCCAACGTCTCCCCCAGTTGCTTGTCCCGGGCCAGAAGGAGAAGCACCTGGTGCAGGTCGTCGCCGAAGGCGGAGTGGACGATGAAGAGGGCGAACAGCTCGGCCCGGGCGACTCCATACTCCCGGGTGGCGGTGACAATGAAGGCGGCGCGCTTGCGGTTGAGGGCGTCGGCGCCCGCATGCACAGGCCCCAGGGCGCCGAGCCGCACAGCGGACCAGTCATCCAGCCCCTCCACCAGCCGGACCATGTCTACTCCGCGCTGGAGCTCGATGAGCTCCGCGGGCGAGGCGCACTCCAGGAAGGGACCGAGCAGCTCCTGGCTGGAGGTCGGGTCGATCTGCTCGGGGAAGCCGCCGCTTCCTCCCGCGACGTCCACCAGCGCAGAAGAAGATGTCGACTGCTGCGTCCCGGCACTGGAGCGGAACGCGGAGGAACGCGAGTGCATGCCAACGCCGCCCAGCAGACTCCCGCGTGGATGGCTCGTGGAGCATCCTCCCAGCTGCACCAGTGCCCCAATGACCAGGAGGAGCGAGCCGAAGTGACACCCTGGTCCACGAATCGTCGGAGCCGTGTGTCGCCTCGAGCCTTCCGTGTGATGCACAAAGCTGGACATGCCCCATCTCCCCAGCGGCGGTGAGCGCGCTGTCCATGCTGCCATCGCAGTCCGCGACGGCGAGAAGAAGTTGCCTCCAATGCAATCGGGCAACCGAGCGGGGGAGGGTGTGGGACCGCACGCTAGAATGGCCGGACCTGAAGGCGGGTCTGTGCAGGCAGAACGAGCGGCCTGGGGGAGGGATGTGAGGGCGGTCACAGCGCGTCCGCTCCGCTTTCGTAGAATGCGTGGACCCGGGCAACGAGGAGGAACTGGTTCCCCTCGTGCCCCGGACGACGAAAGAGGAACGGTCATGATGATCCGTCATCTCGTGTTTCAGGGGGGAGGGGTGAAGGGAATCGCCTATGTGGGCGCCATCGACGTGCTCGAGCAGCGCGGGCTGATGAGCCACGTCAACTACGTCGCTGGCACCTCGGCGGGGTCGATCACCGCAGCCCTGCTGGCGATGGGCGCCACCAGCCAGGATCTGGACCACGTCCTCCGCAACACCTCGTTCTCCTCGTTCATGGATGGCGGAGGGTGGGTCATCGGGGATGCCGTGCGGCTGCTGTCGCACTACGGCATCTACAAGGGGGATGCGTTCGAGAAGTGGCTGCGCCAGCAGATCTCGATGCTGACGGAGCGCGCCACGGGCCAGGCCCAGCCGGACATGACCTTCGGCCAGCTCCGGACGCTCGCCGCGCAGAAGCCCGGGGTGTTCCGTGAGCTCTACACGGTCAGTACCAACCTGTCCCGCCAGATGCCCGAGGTCTTCTCCGCCGAGTCAACGCCCGATGTCCCGGTGAGCCTGGCCGTCCGGATGTCGATGAGCATCCGTTCTTCTTCGAAGCGGTGAACCACGGCGGCAACATCTACGTCGACGGCGGTGTGTCGTGGAACTACCCCATCGACCTGTTCGATGGCGTCGTCGAACGGCCGGTGATCGGTCTGCCTTCACGTCCCATCCTGACGGCCATGGCGAACGCTCTCGACATGCGGACGCTCGGGTTCTCCCTCGGCACCGCCGCTCAAATCCAATCCGAGCGCCACGACTGGACGCCCCTGCCGGTCGAGATCTCCAACATCGAGGGGATGGTGAAGGGGCTCTTCAGCTTCATGCTGAGCGAGTCCACCCGGCTGCACCTCGACAAGAAGGCACTCGAGCGCACCGTCTTCATCGACAACGCCAACATCCCGACGACGGACTTCGACCTGACGCCGCAGCAGATCGATCTGCTCGTCAGCAACGGGCGGGCCGCCACCCTCGCGTTCCTCGACGCGAAGACGGCTCGCGTGGCGACCTCCGCGTAGCGCTCAGCGCTCCAACTCGATGTCGTCGAGCAGGATGGTGTGGCCATTGCCACTCAGGGGCTCGAAGGAGAGGCCGTGCACGGCCGACAGGGTGAGCCCGTCATTGGGCGCGCCCGCGGGCTGCCAGTCCGTCCGCCGGGTGAAGGCGCCCAGGGGCACGCTCACCCACTTCCACCCGACGAAGTCATCCTGGAAGCGGTACTCGAAGCGCTCCGCCGTTCCGGCACTGGCGCCGTTGTCGCGCAGCTCCAGGCGGAAGGAGTCCTGGGTGTTGGTGCCTCGGAACCAGAAGTTCAGATGGCGCGCTCCGCGCCAGTCCCGGGGTGTGTCGAAGGTGCGCGCGACGTTCGGGTGCGATGAGTCCTTGACCCAGTAGCTCATCACGAGCGCCTGTCCCTGATGGCCCTCCTGGTGCCAGGTGCTCATCTGCGCACCCGGGTCCTCCTGCTTCCAGAGCCCGGAGGTCTCGAAGTCCTCCAGCAACTCGGTCGGCGCGGCCGGGCCGTAACGGAGCTCGTCATAGACGGAGGCCAGCGGCGTCCCCGGGTAGGTGAAGCGGCCCATCCAGGACTCGGTCGAGGGACCGACGCCGGGCCAGAAGTTCACGAGGATCCTTCCGGGCTGCGAGGGCAGGGGCCCGCGAGCCCCCGTCTCGGTGTGGACGCGCTTGCCGTCGACGTACCAATGGAGGGCCTCGCGCGTCCATTCGATGCCGTAGGTGTGGAAGTCGTCCGCGGCGTCGAAGGGCAGGTCGATGCCCGTGTCACGCCGCTGCCCGTCGGTGATGTAGCTCGCCTGGAAGCGGCGGGTGTTGAGCCCGACGAACGCGATGTCGATCTCATCCCAGCGCGTCCATTCGAACGGGCCCGTGGTGATGGCGAACGCCGTCAACGTGCCCGAGGCGTGCGCGGGCTTCATCCGCACCTCGTAGCGCCCGTAACCATGGAAGCGGGTGGAGGCGAACTCGCCCGAGGCATAGGGCCGGCCCGAGCACCCACCATTCGACGCGCACGGCTGGTCGTCGAGCCGCAGCTCCAGCTTCCCGCCAGAGAAGCGCACGTGATCCTCGCGCCAGCCCGCGTTGAAATCCTCGCTGCTGGCCCAGTTGTCCGAGCGGCGCCAGCGCGTGGCATCGAACGCATCGAAGGTATCGTCGAAGGCTGGGTAACCGTCGATCCAGGCGATGGAAGGGGAGGCTCCGATGTTGCCGCTGGGATTTCCTCCGCCGTTCGTTCCAGGGTCGTTCCCGCCGGGGTTGTTCCCGCCCGTGTTGCCTCCGCCGTTCGTTCCGGTGTTTCCACTCCCACCGCAGCCGGCCAGGGTCAGGCCAATCGCCAACAGCCCCCACTTCGTGTTGCGAGCCATGTGTCGCGCTTCCTTGGGATGCTTGCGGCGGCGATTGTACCAAGGGGTGAGAAACGAAGAGCGGAGCCGGGATTCTCACTCCGCGTTGTCGCCTGAACCCTCGCCGTGTGACGGGGACGTCACCCGATCCACTGGAGGCGTTGCCTCCCATGCAGTCGGGCAACCAGGCGCGGGGGCGTGTGGGACCGCGCGCTAGAATGGGCGGAGCTGAAGGAGGGTCTGTGCAGGCAGAACGGAGTGTGGGTCCTCGGACGCTGATGTCGCGTCTGGACATGGTGCGCGTGGCCGGGCTGGTGGCCGTGGTGCTCGCGGTGGTGGTGGCCGTGACGTGGCAGTTCGTCGAGCCCGCCCCGCCGAAGAAGGTCGTCATCGCCACCGGCTCCGCCAGCGGCATGTACCACGCGGTGGCCCTGCAGTATGCCGAGCACTTCGCGGCCGCGGGCATCGAGCTCGTCGTCCGGGAGACAGCCGGCTCGCTCGAGAACTACTCGCTGCTGAGTGATCCAGACTCCGGTGTCGACGTCGCCATCGTCCAGGGAGGCACCGCGCCCGCCGACAAGGAGCGGCGGCGGGGACTGGTCGCGCTGGCGAGCCTGTATCTGGAGCCGGTGTGGGTGTTCTACCGGGGTGAGCCCGGACTGGGGCGGCTCGACCAATTGACCGGCAAGCGCATCGCGGTCGGAGCGGAGGGCAGTGGCGTGCGGCCGTTGGCCCTGGAGCTGCTGAAGGCGGGCGGAGCACTGGGGGAGAAGTCCGGCACCACGCTCGTCGACATGGGAGGGGACAAGGCCGTGGTGGCGCTGCGCGAGGGCTCGGTCGACGCGGCCCTCTTCGTCGTGGGGCCCACCGCGCACTTCCTCTCGGAGCTGCTGGCCACGCCCGGGGTGCGGCTGATGAGCTTCGAGCAGGCCCAGTCCTATGCCCGCCGTTTCCGCTACCTGTCTCCCGTCACGTTGCACCCCGGCTCGTTGGATCTGGCGCGCAACCTGCCGGAGCGGGACGTGCGGCTGGTGGCGCCCGCGGCGGTGCTGGTGGCGCGCAAGGACGTGCATCCCGCCGTGGTCGCGTTGCTGACCGAGGCCGCGGTCCAGAGTCATCGAGGAGGGGATCTGCTCAGCGAGCCCGGGACGTTCCCCAATGACACGCTCACCGAGCTGCCCGTCAACGAGCAGGCCCGGTACTACCTGACGCACGGCCCGGACTTCTTGCGGCGCGTGCTGCCCTTCTGGCTCGCGGCGCTCATCAACCGGTTCGTCGTCCTGCTCATCCCCCTCTTCATGGTGCTGTTGCCGCTGCTGCGGCTCACCCCGCCGGTGTACCGCTGGAGCATCCGTTCGCGCATCTACCGCTGGTACGCGCGGCTGCGGGTCATCGATGAGCGGCTGCGCGGCGTGCCGGACCCCGAGCAGGTGCGCAAGGATCTACAGCTCCTCGAGCAGCTCGATCATGAGATCGGCGGGGTGAAGGTGCCGCTGAGCTACATGGACGAGTTCTACGATCTGCGCCTGCACGTGGACTACATCCGCAACCGGCTGGAGGAGCGGCTCTCGGCCGCGGGCACTCCGCTGGCCCCGGTGGACCTGAAACACGGCTGACGGCGCGCTGTGGCCATGGCTGGCTGGCCGCCTGGCATTCAGGGATGAGCGGCTTGCCCGCCTCCGCTCCGATGCGGAGCCTCCCGGGTATGGACCCGATCGAGCTCTTGACGCGGCAGCACGAGGAAGCCGAGCTGCTTTTCCAGCAGGTGGCGGTGGCGAAAGGGGAGGAGCGGACCCAGTTGTTCCACCGCCTCGCCTGGCTGCTCACCCTGCATACGCAGTTGGAGGAACGGTACTTCTACCCGGAGGTGAAGCTGGCCGAGACGGAGGATCTGGTCATTCACTCCTTTGATGACCATGCCGAGGCCAAGGCGTTGATCTCGCAGTTGATCCACCTCGACGTCAGCGACATGCAGTTCGAGCCCGCACTGGTCAAACTCCGCACCTCCGTCGAAGCGCACGTGGCCGAGGAGCGCTCCATGCTCTTTCCCCTGGTGCGGAGGCTCCTCTCCGCCGGGCGCATCGAGCGGTTGGGCGAAGACCTGGTGCGGGGAATGAATGAGCTGACCCAGCCAGGCGGTCTTCCGACCCTTTCGTCCGAGATTCAGGAAGGCGCGCACTAGAGCGCCCCCGGGTGGGTCCGATGAGCGGACCCCGCCCACGCGCGCTGTTGGCGTCACCCAGGGCATCCATCAGCGGCCTGGCAGAGGCGGAAGTCCTTTAGGCGCTTGGTACGCCTTCTCCTGGGTTGGTCCGAGGTGCTCCTGGATCCAGCCAGAGAGGAAGATCGCTTCTTCGCCCAGCCGTAGCTCTGGAGCCCTCGTTCCAGTGCACTGCGGCTCCCAGCGCAGACGCAGGATGTCCGAGCGGACCAGCTGTCCGAATACGGTGCGACCATCCTCGAAACGCAAGGCGAGGAGTGCCTCCCAGGGAGGTGGCGTCAAGGCCGCATCCTGCGCGAGTTCGGCCCGGGAAAGGGCCTGCCGGAGTTGTCGCAGCATGGCCGGAGGCATCGTTGCCTGCACCTTGCCACTCGGGCACGAGACCAGCTCGACAGACGCCAGACGGGTGGCTTCCGTTTTGAGGAGCCTTGCTGGGTCAGTGGCTGTCCCGGACTGCTGGGAGGATCGTGCGTCCGGGCTGCTGGGTAGGGCGGTCTCCTGCGAGGGATGTGCCTCTCGAGGAGCCAATTTCTGTCCTCCTGCTGCCGTGTTGCCAGCCCGAGGCCCACCTGATTCTGTGGGCGGAGGGTTGGAGGCGGGCTCCCAACATGCGGATACCGCGAGCAGGATGGCAACGAGCCCAACGCGAATCTGTGCTCCAGGCCTTCCACAGCCCAACTCAGAAGAGGATGTAACCAGTATCATCGGGCACCGTCCCAAGCGCCTTTCGCAGAAAGTCGAACTCACGCTTGTAGGTGAAGTTGTTTACGTACATGTAATTGTGGGTCTTTCCGCCCGCAGGGACCGAGCGTAGATCTGCTCCCATTCCAGGAGGCGCTCCATAGACTTTCAAGCCGCCACCAACAGCGGCGGAAAGCCGGGCCATGTAGGTGCTCCTCATGATGGTCTGTTGGAGGTACTTCTTCGCATCGCCAGCAGGGAGCGTTTCCTTTCCCGAGACCCAGTCAAAAGAGATCTTCTCCGTGTCGCTTTTTGCCAGGGCGATGGCTCGGATGAGATTGCGATAGATGGTCGTCGCCATGCATCCCCAGACCTTGGCAATGGCATCGGATGCGAACGCGGCCTTGAATTCCTTCAGGCGCGGCATGTTGATTGGATCGAAGTCCTTGAGCCGAGGATCCTTGTCGTTCGGATCCCGTTGAGCAGCTCGTGCACCCCCATCGTCGTACAAAGGGGCCTCGTACGTCTCGACGAGAATGGGTCCCCCGGCCCATGCATGCGAGAAGATGTGGAACTCCTTCAGGGCCCCGGGGGCCTTGGACCCAAGTTCAATGATATAATCATAAACGTGTTTGATTGATATTGAATTGTCGAGGTAGCGCTTCTGTACATTCGCCGGGGTCTTGTAGTTTCCGAGGTGGGTCTTGACCGTTCCTTGGAGGACGCGATCCATTTCGAACCAGCCGGACGAGCCTTTCATTGCCCTTGAGCGGTTGCCCGTTTTGAAATCGAAGGTGGTCACGACCGTGGCATCGCCGATCCTCTTCGTGATGTTCGCCTTCGCCCCAGTCCTGTACGTCGTTCCAGTGTAGAGGTCGTCGCGATAGCTCTCACAGTAAGCGATGTTGTTCGCTCCCCCGCTGAAGTCCCAGCCCGCGACGAGGAGCACCTCGGAATGGGATTTGGCCAGCCTGAAGGTGAGATTGAATACATGCTTTGTCGCACCCCCGGAGGTGTCAATACTCTTCTCAATCCGCGGGCAACAGACAGGAGGAGCACCCTCGAACCTGGGAGTCAATCCGGTTGACTCCTTGACCAAGGACAGAGGGAAAACGAACTCTGGGCGGTCCGCGAACGAGAGGCACAACTCGTGTTTCCCTGGGCTCAGGCCACTCAGCGGGATGACAAAGGCGCTTCCACTGCCCTTGCGAAGGCCCATCGCTGTCGCCGACTTCAGCTTGGCGGAACTCAGTGAGAGCGTGCTGCCGCTCTCGTCGATCGCGGAGACTTCGAGTTGGTGACTTGCGCTCATTGTGTCCTCCCCCCTCAAGTCACTCTAGCAATGACGAGTTCAGGGGGCGAGCAGGGCCTGGCGGAAGTCCGGGTCCACCGCGGATCCCAGTGCGCGGAGATGTTCCTCGACCTCGTGCTCCCAGGCTCGCCATCATCCCGGGAGGGGCCACCCACGAGTCACGGCGTAGGTTACACTCGTGTCATGACTCGGGACCTGGTGGTCGCCGCGGCTTCCAACAACGCGGCATGGTGCGACGCGGTGTGCCGTGCCCATGGCCGCCCGGGCGAGTTCGCGGGCGCGCTGTGGCTGAACCGTGCCGAGGTGCCGCCGTTCTACCCCAATGTCGTCACGCTCCTGCCGGATGAAGTGTCCCGGCAGGTGGATGAGATCTCCACACTCGTCCTACCGGGACACTGGGGGGTCAAGGACAGCTTCGCGACGCTCGACCTCGCTTCGCGGGGATTCACGCAGTTGTTCTCCGCGCAGTGGATCCACTACGCCCCGACAGTGCCGGCACCCGCCTGCTCCAGCGGGGGGCGCTGGGCCCGGGTACGTGACGTGGCCGGGTTGACCGCGTGGGAAACAGCCTGGAGTCGCCCGCAGGGAAATACCGGGGCGGCTCCCGTGCTCGCCGTGTTCCGTCCCGGCCTGCTCGAGGATGCGAGCGTCAGGTTCCTCGCCGCGTATCTCGAGGGCTCCATCGTGGCTGGGGCCATCGCGTACCTGGCCGCGGGCGTCGTGAGCCTGTCGAACACGTTCCTCGCGGAGGGCGCGCCCGGGTCGTTGCGCATGGAACTGCTCGGCCAGGTCGTGGCGGCATGTCCAGGTGTGCCGGTCGTGGGCTACGAGCACGGCGACGAGCTGGCCGAGTGGTGCACCCTGGGCTTCGAGCCCATCGGTCCTCTGCGGGTCTGGCTGCGTGACCGCTGAGGAGATGCCAGAGGAGCGGTGACTCCACGCCCCTGGCCCGCGAGTGCTCCGTTACGGAGTGGAGTTGGCGGGAGCGGGTGAGCCAATCATCCGCAGGAGGGCTTCGCGCAACTGGGTGTCCGTGTTCGCGCGGAAGAACATGCCCTCGCCCGCCAACGCCATGCTCTTGAGCATGGGATAGTCGGCGCCGTAGCCGACGACGTACGTGCGCACCGACTGCCTGCCGCTCAGGTCCCCACGCAGATCCATGTGAGACAGGAAGAACGCCACGTCATCCATGAAGTTCTTGTTGCCCACCCCCAGGCCGTGCGGCCAGTTGTACTCGGTGTAGTCACAGTCCGCCCTGGTGGCGAAGACGCCCGGGTACCTCTCGAACAGATGGCAGTAGTTGATGCCTCCCACGTCCGGGTTGTTCTCGGGATCGGACGGGTTGAACACGAGCGGGGTTCCGTCCGGGTGCTGCGCGCCCTCGGCTGTGAGCAGCTCCATCATCCGGGTGATGGGCACCGTGTTGTCCCCCTGCATGGGCGATCCCGCCGTCACGACGATGACCGAGTTGACCTGGGACTCGGTGCAGACGGACCTGCTGGTCTCGAGGTTCTCCAAGGGTTGGCCTGGCAGGTACGCCCCTGTATTCGGCTCATAGGAAGAGCTCTTGATCCACTCGATCGGCATCGCGCCCCAGAAGCGACCCTCCCTGCCCGTATACGGGTCATCGTAGGTACCGCCGTTGCAGCAGCCCGGCCAACCCCATCCGGGATTGAAGGGTTGCCATTGGTGGAACCACTGATCCCACCGCATATCCGCTCGTGAAGAGAAGTAGCCGCCCAGGCCGAACAGGGCCTCTCCGGTGGAGCGCTCGGTGTTGCGGAACTGTGTCTGATTGACGGCGCGCATCAGCCTGGGCCGATCGAGCGCCGTCTCGTTGACGGTGGGAAGGGATTGGTCGCAGGACGGGCGCATCGGCTCGAGGAGCGCTGGCGGGTCGAACCAGTCGTGGCCCATGCCGAAGGTGGCCACGCCCATGCGGACGTGGCTCGCGGTGGCGATGACATCCTTGAGGACCTTGCGCGCCACCACGAATCGGGGCGGACGCACGTTGAGGACGCGGCCGCTGACCACCCACTTGCGATAGGCCTCGGGAGGCAGCGGGTACTGGTCGAGCCGCTGATGCGGACCCTCGGCCCAGATGTCCGTCACGATCGGGCCCCGCCACCAGCCCTGGGTGACCAGGCACTTCTGGCACTCCTTGATCAGGGGTGAATCGTAGTACTCCGTCTTCCAACCCAGTTGGTTCCAGCAGGCCGCGAACGCGTCCGAGAAGCCGTACGTGGCGTTGAAGTAGGATCTGAGCGAGGCGGGTTGCTCCTGCGAATCCTGAGCGAGACGCCAGCCGCGCGAAGCAAGGAAGAGGTTCGGGTCGAAGAACTGAGGCGTCGTCCCGAAGTTCGGATCGCTGTCGTAGGGAATGGACCCATTGAGCCGCGGATCGGGGCTGTTCTTGTTGAACCAGCTCATCGCGTCGACCAGGGCCGGGTCCGAGCAACCCGTGTTGATGGCATGCCCGGCCAGGCCGTTCCCTCCGAGGTCTCCGGGACCGGGATTGATGGGCGTGGGGTAATAACCCGGCGTGAAGGCCTCGGGCAGGTACTGGGGGTACTCCTGCATGGACTCATGGTTGTCCAGCAGGAACATGATGTTGGGCGGCGGGGCCTGCTGCGCGCGGCTCTCCTGGGGCAGCAGAGCCGAAGCTCCGGCCGCCACCAGTCCCACGGTCAATCCGAGTCGTTGGACTGGAGACCACCCCGGGAAGGTGCCCCATCTACTGGAATCTCTGTGCATGTCGTGTGCTCCTGGATGTGTGGACGTGCTTCTCACGGCACGTCCCCTCCATCCCTGACAGGGGAGCACGGGGCAGTGGTCATTTCCCTTCGTTCAGAGCAGTTCCTCACAGCCCAGCTCCTGGAACGCGAGCACCGCCCGCTCCAGGTTGGGCCACCAGATGCTGCTGGGGCTGCCGAGCGACCACCAGAACACCGGAAAGAGCAGGTTGCCAATCACCGACTTGCGGTAATCGAGCCAGCACTCCTCCCAGCTGTAACGCACGCCGCCTTCATTCAGACGCTGGCAGTAGCGCCGCACCAGCTCCTGCTCCATCCGCGCGCGCTGCTCCGGGAAGCAGGGCAGCGAGACGAGGAAGGCCAGATCCTGGGTGCCTGAGTCGAAGCGCCAGTCCGCCCAGTCGGCCAGGAAGAGCCTCCCCGCCTGACCTGGCCGGGGGAGCATGAAGTTCCACGGATGGGCGTCGCCGTGGAGCATGGTCACGCCGCGTCCTTGCTGGATTCGCTCCAGGCACATGCGAGGCCAGACCGCGAGCACCCGCTCGTAGAGCGCGCGGCGTTCGTCGGAGAGGCGATCCGCCAGAGCGTCCACGAACGCACCAAAGGCCCCCAGCGTCTGCTTGAAGAGGAAGCCGTAGGACGGATCCCCATTCCGGGTGGCGAACCGCTCGCGCATCCGAGCGTCCTCCCAGCGCTGGACATGCAGCCCCGCCAGGCAGTCCACCATCTGCTCATAGACGGCCCGGGTAGGTGGCAGGTGCTCGGGGATTGATAGATGCGTCCCGCTCATGTCGTCGAAGAGCAGCCAGGTCTCCTCCTGATCCACCCGGCTGCCCAGGCAGCGAAGCGCGGGGGCGTCTCGCAGCGTGGGCTGCACTTCGGCGTGGAACACCAGCTCCGAGAGACGGTTGCTGCTCTTCAGGAACAGGGCCGTGGGCGCGGTGGAAGGCGCGTCGGCGGTGTACTGGACCTGCAACTGCGCCACCGTGGAGAAATGACGAGATGAGCGGTTCACCTGCACCGCGGCCACGGCTCCCGAAGGCAGGGAGCCCCCGGCCCGAAGAAGTTCCGTGAGCCACTCTGGCTGAATGTCTTCGATCTTCATGCGGAGGCTTATATGCCAGGAAGCTCTCTTCGCACGGAGTGGACTCGGAGGTGGAGCTCGAGCCCACGGGGGCGCTCATCTGCTCGGAGGTGAGGGTCACCGAGGTCACCCGGATGATGAGAAAGAGAGAGCCCCGCGGCACCTGGAGGTGCGCGGGGCTCTCGGGGTTCAGCGATTCGAGCGACGTCTGGCTCAGGTGCCGGTGGGCGGGACGGGGGCCTTGCCGGGCGAGCCCGCGTCCTGCGGCACCAGGCGCAGCTGCTGCCCGTGGCCCGCGACGAAGGACGCGTCCACCTCGCGCTCCAGGTACGTGTAGCCCGTCAGGCCTTCCTCGTACACGCGCAGCAGCTGGCGCGACTCGTCCAGCGACAGCCGGCCGTTGCGCAGCGCCACCTCGGTGGACTTGCGCAGCTTCGCCACCAGGTCGTCCTTGTTGTAGCTCACGTAGTTGAGCACCTCGGTCACCGTGTCGCCCTCCACCACGTGGTCGATCAGGTAACCCCCGTTCGGCGCCAGCGACACCTGCACCGCGTGCGTGTCTCCGAAGAGGTTGTGCAGGTCTCCCAGAATCTCCTGGTACGCGCCCACCAGGAAGATGCCCAGGTAGTAGTCGTCGTTGTTGAGCGGGTGCAGCTCGAGCGCGTCCTTCACCTCGCGCTTGTCGATGAAGTGATCGATCTTCCCGTCCGAGTCACACGTGATGTCCGCCAGCACCGCCTGCCGCGACGGCCGCTCGTTGAGCCGGTGGATGGGCATGATGGGGAAGAGCTGATCGATCGCCCACGAGTCTGGCAGCGACTGGAACACCGAGAAGTTGCAGAAGTAGGTGTCCGACAGCTGCTTCTCCAGCGCCTCGAGCTCCTCGGGAATCTCGCCCGACTCACGCGCGATGCGCATGATCTTGTGGCAGATCGCCCAGAAGATGTTCTCCGCCATCACCCGCTGCTCCAGCGACAGGTGCCCCAGGGAGAAGAGCGTCAGGGTCTCCTCCTTGTAGTCCTGGGCGTCGTGGTAGGCCTCCAGCAGGTTCTTGTTCGTCACGTCCTTGAAGGTGGCCAGCAGGTTGCGCACCACGGAAGGCCACTTCTCGTCCGCCTTCTCCGGCACGCTCACCGGATCGAACTCGCTGGTGCCCAGCACGTCCACCACCAGCACCGCGTGGTGCGCCACCACGGCGCGGCCCGACTCGGACACCAGGTTGGGGTGCGCCACGCCCGCGCTGTCACACGCCTCCATCACGGAGAACACCACGTCGTTGGCGTACTCCTCCGTGGTGTAGTTCATGGACGACGTGAAGTTCGTCTGCGAGCCGTCGTAGTCCACGCCCAGGCCGCCGCCCACGTCCAGGTACTTCAGCGGAGCCCCCAGGCGTGCCACCTCCACGTAGAAGCGGCCCACCTCGCGCAGCGCGTTCTTCACGTTGCGGATGTTGGAGATCTGGCTCCCCAGGTGGAAGTGCAGCAGCTCGAAGCACGGAATCAGTCCCGTCTCCTTCATGAAGCCGATGGCGCTCATCAGCTCCGAGGACGACAGGCCGAACTTGGAGCGGTCTCCGCCCGAGGCCTCCCACTTGCCGGCCCCGCGCGTGGACAGCTTCACCCGCATGCCCAGCCGCGGTTGAATCCCCGTCTTGCGCGCCACCTCGGCGATGAGCGGCAGCTCCGAGGGCTTCTCCACCACGAGGATGACCTTGCGGCCCAGGCGCGAGAAGCGCAGCGCCGTCTCGACGTACTCCTCGTCCTTGTAGCCGTTGCAGATGACGAGCGCGTCCTCCTGGTCCAGCAGCGCCATCACCGCCAGCAGCTCCGGCTTGCTCCCGGCCTCCAGGCCGTAGCCGAACTGCTTGCCGGTCTCGACGATGGTCTCCGCCACGTACCGGTGCTGGTTCACCTTGATGGGGTACACCCCCTGGTACAGGCCCTTGTAGTTGTGCTCGGCGATGGCCTTGCGGAACGCCTGGTTCAGGTGGATCACCCGGTGGCGCAGCACGTCCGTGAAACGGATCAGCAACGGCAGGCCGATGCCCCGGCGCCGCACCTCGTCCACCAGCTCCTTCAGGTCCATGTTCGGAGCCGAGGGACCGTCCGGGTGGACGCACACGTGACCCTTCTCGTTGACGCCGAAGTAGGGCGAGCCCCAGTTGCGGATACCGTACGTCTCTTGGGCGTCGGCGATGGTCCAGCGGTGCGGAGGGGTGTTCGGTGGCATCGGCGTTCCTGCTCTCCCGGGCTAGGGGGTGGACTTGCTGCAACAACGATTGACGCGGGAAGTATCGGGAATCCCCCCGCCATTCAACTCCTGGTTGAGGGGCAGGCAGGCGGACGGACCCCGCCGCTCCCCCCTTCCCTCCACCATGGGTGGGCTGTCCTCCATCGGATTCCTACCCTTCCCCCAAGGAGGTCCGAGAGCCCGTATGGAACCAAGGGGAGGGTACATGGAGTCATCCGCACGCAGGGACTCACCGTTGATGACCCCGAGGGAGATCTACGAGCGGCTCGACAGGTTCGTCATCGGGCAGGACGCGGCCAAGCGGGCCGTGGCCATCGCCGCCCACAACCATCTCAAGCGCGTCCAGGCGCGCCGGATGCGACGAACCTCGCTGCTCAAGAAGTCCAACATCCTGCTCATCGGGCCCACGGGAAGCGGGAAGACGCACATCGCCCGCAACCTGGCGGAGATCCTCTCCGTCCCGTTCACCACCGTGGACGCCACCGAGTACACGGAGGCCGGTTACTACGGGAAGGACGTGGAGGTGATGGTGGCCGACCTGCTGTTCAAGGCCAACCACTCCGTCGAGGACACCCAGCGGGGCATCATCTTCATCGACGAGGTGGACAAGATCGCCCGGCGCTCCCAGGGGGCGCGCAACGGGGCGGGCAGCCGGGACATCGGCGGCGAGGGAGTTCAGCAAGCGCTCCTCAAGCTGCTCGAGGGCCGCGAGGTCTTCGTCCCCATGAATGTCACGCAGGCGTGGAATCGCGGTGACTTCGTGCCCATCGACACCCGGGACATCCTCTTCATCTGCGCGGGCACCTTCTCGGACCTGCACGAGTACGGCGGCAACGTCGACTCGCGGCCCCTGGGCTTCGGCGCCCAGGAGACCTCGAAGGTGCGCCGGCGCATCACCACCAAGCAGCTGGTGGACTTCGGCATGCTCGCCGAGTTCCTCGGACGTCTGCCGGTGGTGGTGCAGTTGGACCTGCTCGGCGAGCCGGAGCTGCTGCGCGTGCTCACCGAGCCCCCGGACTCCATCGTCCGGGAGTTCCGGGAGTTGCTGGGGCTGGACGGCATCGAGCTGGAGATCACCGAGGGCGCCCTGCGTGAGGTGGTGCGCTTCTCCGTGGACAAGGGCCTGGGGGCTCGCGGCCTGCGCTCCATCCTCGAGCACGTCATGGCGGACGTGATGTTCGAGGCCCCGGAGCACCGCCGCCGCGACATCACCGTGGACGATGGCTTCGTCCGGGCCCGCCTGTCGGGCCTGGAGGCGGGCGCCAGCCTGGGAGTCTGAGGCCAGGGGAGGCTACTCGCGCTCGGAGGCCCGCGCCGCGGCCCCGAGCCGGGCCACGAACTGTGGATCCTGCAGGAGCTGGAGGACGAGGTTGCTGCGCAGCACCGCCTGCGTGTCGCCTCGCTCCATCGCCTCGCGCAGGCGCTTGTCCGACAGGGCCCGCTGGAAGCGCGGGTCCTGTTTGAGCGACTTGAAGGCCGGATCGTCCGACATGCGCCGGGCCTTCTCCGGGTTCGTCGCCACCTGGCTCACCGCGACCAGGTCCTTCACCGCGGCGAACTGCGTCATCTCGAAGACGTTGTAGCGCCGCGCCAGCCCGAAGCTCAGCGAGTCCTTGGGGGACACGCCCAGGCGCTTGCCCGCCACCACCACGTTCCGCTCGGCGAAGACGAGCGCGCTGAGCACGACGTAGGAGATGGCCGCCACCTTCGCTCCGCCGAGCACGAAGCCGATGGCGCCATCCACGCCCCGGTTCTCCGGGTTCCTGGCGCCGAAGAGCCGCTGGAGCAGGGACGTGAGCGCGTAGCGGACCGCCACCAGCACCCCGATGAAGATGAGCAGCGAGCCGACGATGATGCCGAAGAGCAGCGGCACGTCGCCGAGCGCCTCCGCGAGCTTCGGCCCCACGAACGGGCCCAGCTTGCGCGAGACGAACCACGCCACCACGAGCGCCACCATGTTGGCGATCTGCCTGGCGCCCCCCGTGAGGGCGCCCACCACGGCGAAGAAGAGCACCAGCCCCAGGATGATCAGATCAATGGTCATGGGCTCCCCCCGCTCGCCGGGTGTCCGTCAGCGGATCTTGAAGGCATCTCCCTGCTTGCGAGCCTCTTCTTGCAGAACCTTCTGCACCTCGGCCAGCTTCTCCTTGTAGCGGGTGTTGGCTGGCTCATAGGTGAGCGCCATCTTCAGGTTGCGCTCGGCCGAGGCCCAGCGGCCCGCGTCCGCGTCCGCCGCGCCCGTCTGGTAGAACTGGCGCCCCTTGGGGTGCACGCCGATCTGCTCCTCCACCTGACGCTTGGAGGCGGCGCGCGTCTCGGCCTCGGAGGACTCGGTGAAGCGCAGCTTCTGGGCGCGCTCCGGGCCCGAGATGTCCGCCGTGTACTGCCGGCGCTTCGCGTCGTCCCGCAGCACGTAGTAGGCCTCGGTGACGCGCTTGTAGAGCTCGTTGACC
Organism: Archangium lipolyticum; assembly: GCF_024623785.1. NCBI lineage: Bacteria > Pseudomonadati > Myxococcota > Myxococcia > Myxococcales > Archangiaceae > Archangium > Archangium lipolyticum. Next base: position 990 of record NZ_JANKBZ010000012.1, on the reverse strand, counting down.
CGCTCCTTGAGCTCCTTGTTCTGCAGGTGGAAGTAGCGGTCCGGGTGGTACCCGCGGCTCTCCCGGTAGAAGGCCTTCTTGATGTCCGCGGGGGTGGCCGTCCGCTCCACCATGAGGACCTCGAAGTAGTCCATCTGGTCCAGTCGGGCGCAGCGCTCCGTGAGCGCGGCCATCTGGGAGGCGTCGAGCTCCACGCCCTTGGCGGCGGCCGGAGGGGGAGGAGGCGCGCCGGGGGCTGGAGGCGGGGCGGCGGGCGTCGCACCGGAGGCGCGTGGCGCCGTGGCCACCGCGGGCGCGACGGGGGGAACCACCGGCGCCACCGAGGGCACGAGCGGCGCGATGGCCGGGGCCACGGGGGCGATGGAGGGGATGGGAGGGGGAGGAGGCTGGAGCGCGGCCGCGGGCGGCGGTGGTGGGGCCACCCTGGCCGCGGAGGGAGGACGCACGGGTACGGTGCCCGCGGGCGCCACGGCCGGGAGGGACGTGGTGGGCCGGACGACAGGACGCGTCCCCGAGGCCGGAGCGCCACTCGTGGGAGGCATGGCGCCCGGAGACAGCGTGGGCGGGCGAGGCGTCGTGGCCGCGGCGGGCGCGGGCGGAGCGGGCGGCACCGGGACGGGGCCAGCGGCGGAAGGGCGCGCGGGCGCCACGTTGGGCAGCCCACTGGCGGTGGGGCGCGTCCCCGAGGGAGTCCCGGGCGGGCGTGGGGGCACCCCTGAAGGTGTTGCCTGACGGACGCCGAAGGGCACCGTCTCGGCGGGCGGAGGGGGAGGCGGACGGACTCCCGACGCGGGCGCTCCGGGCGTCGCGGGCGGGGGCGGAGGCGCGGCCGGGCGGACACTGGAGCCGCTGGCGTTCGCCGGAGGCGTGCCGGGCACGGACGGGCGCGCCGGGGGCTGAGCGGCGGTGCCGGGCATCGACGGCCGCGCGGGGGCGGCGGCCGGCGCGGCCCCGGACACGGGCGGGCGGGCCTGGGGCACGGCGGGCGAG